>CAYHDY010000009.1:0-16879 GCA_964355525.1 uncultured Gammaproteobacteria bacterium
GACACCCTCCGTTTTACCGTTACACAACGTTCCGTCACCTCGCTCGTTGAATGTACCATTCCTGCCCGAAATGTATCGAAAAACACCCACGTTGTCAAACGTGGGTGTTTCTTTAATCAGAAAAATTTGTGTATCGCAAAACGAACTTTTTTATTCGCAAAAAAGATTTTCAAATGCCATCTTTGCGTTTTTTTCTCCGCCGGATTTTTTTGTCACACGATCCAGCGTACACAGAATCGGCAACGTTGCGAGGGTTTTTGCAGAAAGCATTTTAACGAGCGATGGAAGTGCCTGATATCCCTCACTCTTTCGATCACTATCCACGCCTTCGACAAGCTCTCGACCAAGCGAATGGTTCGATGAATACTCACTCATACCAGTCGCGATAAAATCTCCAAGTCCCGCCTGACTCAATACATAAGACGGATCCGCTTTAAGCGCAATCATAATTGCTATCATTTCTTGAATCGCATCCGAACACAACCAGCCCTTTCGATTATCTCCCCACTTCAAACCGATTGCGATTCCAAGTGCAATCGCATACACATTTTTCAAAACTCCTGCGATGGCGACACTCTTTGTGTCCGGAGCAAACGTGAGACGCAAATCTTCACAAGAAAAAAGAGATTCGATTTTATGAAAATCCGCAATCGATTTTGTTCCAACGCAAGCGGCACCTCCATGATGATCGATCAGTTCTTCGGCGAGCATCGGACCGGAAAGCAAAACGAACGGTTGACCTTTCGGCAAAAGACTCTTTGCAAAGTCATTCATGAAAAATTTTGTTTTCTCTTCAATCCCCTTCGAGACAAACACGCACACTGTTTTCTTGTTCAGATGCGGCATCATCGGTTCCATCGCTTTTCGTAAAATCCAAGACGGCACACACAAAAATAACACATCCGCTTTTTCAACAACATGCTCAAGTTTTTTTTGATGCAAAACTTTTGACGCATCCGCATCCCACTGCTCCACATGTGCTCCCGATTGAGAAACAAGCTTCGCAAGGGCGGATCCGATCTTTCCCGCGCCGATAAATGAGACCTGTATTTGGTATTTCATAGTAAGCACATAATACATGCGCAAACAAAAATACGCATCTTCTGTGACCGGTAGCGAAAAAGTCACTTGAATGCGTATTTTTGTGGTGACCCCAAGGGGAATTGAACCCCTGTTACCAGGATGAAAACCTGATGTCCTAACCATTAGACGATGGGGCCGAATCGAATCTGATTCGGTGGCGCCATGATAAGACAAAAGAGAGATCACGTCAAGATGCTTTATACAGATGCAGATGCGACCGTGAATCGGGATGAATCAATGTCGGAACCGACATTCCACATGAACGGAACATCATTCAACAAATGAGGATAATCTTTTTTCGCCCCTTCTTTTAAAGCGACGAAAACTTCTTTTGCGGAAGCGAATCGATCATCCGGATTTTTTTCAAGAAGTTTCATAACAATCGCCTCAAGCCACTCTGGGACGTCATCAATCCTGAGATCTTTAAATGATTCCGGTTTTTCGTGAACATGCTTATACATCACCTGATGAAATTTTCCAGAGAAGACAGGTCTTCGCGTAACCATTTCATACATGATGCAACCAAGTGCATATAAATCTGTTTTGTGTGTGACAAATCCGCCTGCAGCTTGCTCTGGAGCTATAAAATCGGGCGTTCCCATAACATTCCCCGGATCTGTGATACTTGTATCAAGTTGGTTCACAAGTGCTTTGTAAGCATCTGATGGTTCTTTTTTTTCATAGGCTTCTGCAGAGATGGTGGCGAGTCCAAAATCACCGACACGTACAAACTTTTTTCCGTCCGGCATGTGTTCAAGAAAAATGTTTGCCGGTTTTAAATCTCGGTGGACAAAACCGACATCATCAAGGGTTGCAAGCGCCATCGCAATTTCTCCCGCATATTCAACAGCGCGATCACAAGGAACTCCATTTCGTTCAGTTTCAATTTCCTTTTCAAGAGTTGTTCCCTCAATCATATCCGTCACAAATCCTAAGATAACACCCTCACCCGATTTGATTTCGATGATATCAACAACCGGTAAAATAAACGGACTGTGCACTCGAGACAGCATCTCCATTTCACGATGAAAACGTTTCATGACGTTTTCCCGTTCCTTTGCAGGCATCTCACTATACCAACCTGGACGAATGATTTTTAATGCGCGATCCAATTCTGTTCGCTTCTGTTCAATTTGATACACCGCTCCCATTCCGCCTTCTCCCAACATTTTTTTTACGAGATATTCATCTCCATGTTCATCCACAATCGTCTTTCCAACCGCAACGGCTGGACGGATGGATTCTCCTCGTTTACGCACCAATCCTTCTCGCAATGGAGGATTTGGATTGGGTTGAAATGCAATTTCGCCGTACATCATAAAATAATAGAAAAGTTATTCAAGCATCTTTGCGAGAGCCTCAACAGCTGCACGCGCATACGGTTTCACTCGTGGAGCGATTTGCTCCGGTAAAATTTCCGGTCCGAGAATGCCGAACCCGATCGGTTTCATAAACTCAAGTTGCAAACGAATAATCGCATCGTAAACGACTTCTCCCATCACGAGTCCGTGTTTCGTTTCTCCGCGTTCGATAATTCCGAGAGCGACGGCTCCGGCAATATCATCACGCATGAGCAATCGTTTAAGCGCGAGCGGAGCTTCCATAGAACCTGGAACCCAAACGATTTCAGCAATCTCAAGATGGTTTGCAAGGGCGACCTCATGTGCCGCGACAAGCATATCGTCCGCTTCTTTTTTGTGAAAGGATCCAAGAACGAGGGCAATACGTTTCGACATAAATAAAATTACTTTTTTAAAATATTCTCCACTGTCTCGACAATCACCTGCGTCTGCAGATCGATCTCGACATTCACGTGGTCTCCGATACCCTTCTCTCCGAATCGAGTTAATCGAAGCGTCTCTGGAATAAACCAAACCTGAAATGTTCCGTCGATTTTGTTCGCATCAACAACCGTGAGTGATGCGCCGTCGAGAGAAACGAAACCTTTCGAAAAAATAAATCGCATCCACGATGGATCCACCTTAAACGTCATCGCTTTATTATTTTCTGTTTCATGAATATCTACAATTTCGGCAAGTGTTGAAACATGACCAGACATGATGTGTCCACCAATCTCATCCCCCATTCGCGCTGAACGTTCAATATTCACACGATCCCCTTCCTTTAATGTTCCGATCGTTGTTTTGCGAAGTGTTTCTTCCATCGCATCAAACGAAACAACCGTGTGATCGATCGAGGTGACCGTAAAACAAACTCCATCAATTGCAACAGAAGCTCCCGTCTTCAAACCTTCAATAAGATCAGACGATAATTGAATCGCGAATGTCCGCAATCCATTTTGATCGCGAATGGAGACAACGGGAAACAATCCTTTGATGATGCCAGTAAACATATGAGAGTAGTAAAGCAGAAAAGTAGTAAAGTCGTAAAGCGATCTGCTATACTACTTGGGTATGCTTCCATTTCTTCTTTCATCGATCATCTTATTCGTCGTGTGGCTCATTTTTTTCTTTGTTTCAAAAGAGACGCGAAAAGAGCAGATGATCATGAGCGTCATCGGACTTGTCATGGCTCCACCGCTTCTCCTCATTGCAACAACAGATTACCATGTGATCTCCGCAGATCAAGCCTTACCGATCGGCATCGAAGATTTGTTGTTTAGCTTTTGTTTATTCGGCATCGCTTCAATTATTTATCACGTCATTCTCGGCAAACATCTTCACAAATTCAAAGGAAAGAAATTGCGATTAAAAAATCCCGCCGTACATTGGATTGCGCATTTGATTCTCGTACTCGGTGTGTGGACTTGCATTGCTCTCGGGGCTATCATTGTTTTTCAACTTCCCTCCACACAATCCATTATGATCGGCGGACTTATGGTCGGAATCTATATCATCGCGGAACGTCACGATCTGTTGGCCGATGCACTCCTTTCAGGACTCCTGACCGTCATTCTGATTTTCCTTGTCGAACACGTTTTCTTCATCCGATTGTTTCCCGGAGTAACAAAATACATCTGGCAGTGGAGCTCAACAGAGTTTGTCTGGGCCGGCATCGTCGGCTTCACCATCGGTCCGATGTACGAATGGTTGCGACGATATCGCATCACGTAATCCACAGTTCATGGATTGACAAACACGAAAAATTTTGGTGAAATGGAAATAGAAAAACTCCCTGATATAAATTGTCTGGGAGTTTTAAAAACCATATCAAACAGATTATATGGAAAACACAATCGACAACCGTTTCGACGGTCTCGAAACAAAATTTAACGGACTCTCAACAAAATTTAATAGTCTCGAAACAAAATTTGATGGAATTGAGATAAAATTTGACGGACTGGAAACAAAATTTGGTGGACTGGAAAAAACGAATCATCAAATTCTGGATATTTTATTGTTGATGAAAGCAGAATTCACGAATTTCAAATCTGAAACGGAAGAAAAATTTGAATTCATTATTGAGAATGCAATAACGAGAGTAGAACTCGAACAAACCATCAAAAAAGCAATCGCCCCACTTGCGACAAAAGAGGAACTTCTGCATCTTATGGATCGATTCGATGTCAAACTCGTGGATCTCAAACGAGACATCGTGTACGCCATACGCAGCCTTGATAAAAAATTCGTTGGATTCGCCATATAGAAAAAACAATACAGGAAAGATTTTTCATCTTTCCCGTATTTTATAAAAAAGACTCTTTTGAGAAGAGTCTAGTGATAGGTGCGGAGAGAAAGAACATGATTAATGATGTGTTCGACGTCTTTTGGATGCAAACGACTTCCCAAAATGCGAGGGCTGCCGCCGATCGTATCGGAACCACCCCAACGATCACCTGTACAACCTTCGGCTGCATTGAGGGCATCGAGAATGGCGGGGACGGAAAACCGGATGAACGGAGCCGTGCGTCCGATGGTGTAGGAATAGAATCCATTTCCACGTTCACGTACTGACACGAATGCGCGGATTCCGTCAGCAACCATTGCTGTTCGCGCCTGAGCTCCTTCCTCGACAACCATACTCCAACCAATTCCACTTGCGATCACATCGTACTTTGTCTGAAGAGGAATCGAGTGCCCTTCATATTTCAGATAGAGACAGATCCGTTGTTCAACTTCCTGAATCATCGGAGCAAATTCTTCCCCGTTCTTTCGATCCACTCCTCCCGACAGACGAAATTTGGTGTAAGGCTCAAACACCCACGCAAGTTCCTTCAAATCGGGCATGTCGAGCGGAAACGGATAAGCACCACCGCAACAATCCAGCGTATCCTCAAGCGAAACAAGATTATTGAGGCGCGGATTGTAGGTGTTTTCAATTTCAAGCGCGTGCTTAATGAGATGCCATGACAAGCAGACATCCTGATCGCCATCGAGAACGTGAACTTCCGCTTGAATACCCTCTTCCGTACGAAAACATTGAAAGAGTCCCGTTCGAATCGCGATCAGCAGCTGTCCGCATGTCGCACGCGTGATGAGTCGATCGATCCGTTTGCCGGGAGAATCCCGTTTCGTCGCATCGTTCTTGTTGAGACTGTGATGATCGAAATTTGCACGAGGAGCCGCTTCGTCGAACAAAGAAACGTCATCCACAAACCCATCAAGAGCGATGGAATACGGAGGGGTATTCAGACAAAACTGATCCCAAGACATAGCAATGGTTTGCGGATTCACATGCATCACAATAGGCATGTTTTCCTCCCTTCGTTACACCTGAACGAAGACGGAAATCTTGCTCCTTCGTCGTTTTTTTGTCAAAACATTCACAGATCAATTCTCATAATAAAAAAGAACTGATGTCGTTCAGTTCTTCGTGAAGTCTGTGTAATTTCCCTGTCCGTCCGAACTGTTGAAATGGAACCATGCAAAATAGATTTCCGCAGGTGTCCTTGCACGTGCAAGATTTGTCGGCGCGGGAACGATCGTTGCCATCACGTCTGACAGGAGTTGAACCAATACCTCATCCGGACTCGTCGTGTTGTATCCCCTCCAAAGCAGATACTGATTGAGAGCGCGGTCGAAGAAAAGACCCGGATGTCTGAGAGCGATTTGCGACAACTGCCTGGACGCCCGCACCCAGTCCGCTGGTTTGACGCTTTTGTTCGCACGACGATAATCCAAATCAACGACCACACGTTCCATTCGACGCTCGACCATCAACTTCTGTCGAAGGATCATATACGCCGTGAAGATTTTCGTCGTGTTGTGTCCTTGCGCCATGGCATACCGGTACAAACGCAACAGTTTTCCATCGAAATCATTGTATGAACGGAACGTTTCCGAAAGAACTTCATGTTTGGATCCAAGCAACTCGTAGATCAAGTCCAACGCTTGCCAGTGACACACATCGATTTCCTCCGTGAGAACACACAGAGCAATTCGTTTGTTTGCACGTGCAAATGCAAGAAGCACACCAAACTTTGGATTTTTTCTCCACATCCACGAAAAACTCGCGAACTCAGATTCTTCGCTGAACTCGCGAAGAAGAGATCGAAAAGACTCTGGATTTAAAGGTGCATTCATGCAGTACCTCCATGTCTCAAGCAAACGTATCAACAAACGATAGAAACAGCAATGATCTCCACTAGCGCAGGCGAAATAAAACAGGTAAAATGAAATCAGTATGGATCCGTTTCAGACGCAAACGCAAAATGAATTCACAGACGCTTCATGGCTCAACCATCGGGAGGGTCAGCTTTTGGTTGATGTGATCGAGATACCACGAGAAATCATTGTGCGAAGTGCGATTGCTGGAGTGAATGCGGAAGATCTTGAAATTACTCTCGCAGAAGACACCCTTACAATCCGAGGATCTCGACATCAAGATTTTGAACAAACGCGAAGTAATATCATTCACGCACAAGAATGTCACTGGGGCGCATTTTCCCGATCGATCATCCTCCCAAGTCCTGTGGATCCGAATTCGGTAAATGCCATTCTGAAAAAAGGTGTTCTCACGCTCCGCATGAAAAAAATACAAACAGGCCACACAATACCTATTCTTGATCTTGATGATTATTAATGTATGTTCTGGAAAAAAAAGACATCTGACCTCTCCATCCTCTCGAATACCCCCTCGGGAGGATTTTCAAAATATGTGATTGGCATCTTGATCGTATTATTTTGTATTCTTATTGGATTCGGAATCTGGGGATACCTCTGGTCGCAAAAATACAACGAACGTGTTGCGCCAAATGTCTTCATCGGTTCGATCGACGTCAGCGGAAAAACCATGAGTGATGTTCGTATTTTACTTCAAAAAAAATCCGATGATCTCCTCGCGCAAGGCGTAAGCGTCCGATTAAATGGAGAAACAAAAATGCTCCCCCTTTCAACATTGATCGATTCAGACTCGATCGAAGACGTCACGATCGACATTGATCAAACCGCTCAATCCGTCCTTTCCATTCATCAACATTCAAATCCTTTTATTCACGCAGGAAAACTTTTCATCGGTTTATTCGAATCAACTTCTGTCCCAATCGAATTCACCACGCAAGACGAAGCGATTACAGAGTCTGTGCACGCACTTTTTTCTTCCGCAGAAAAATCAGCGACAGATACGTCTTTCGTCATTTCGCCATCACCAACAGGATGGGATATTCGTGTGACAGAAGGAATCGCGGGCACAGAAGTTGAAACGAAAAATTTTCTTTCAATGCTCAATGAGCAGTTGAAGTGGTTGAAATCAGACACCATCGAACTCGCTCTTATTGCGAAATCTCCGACGATAAACGCATTGCAGGCGGAAACAGAAATTCCTCTTGTTCAAAATATTTTAAAGACAGCACCCTACGTCATCACACACAAAGAAGATGACGGAGCCGTGACGACATGGCCTCTGCCAGCACAAAAACTTTCCTTGATGCTGATCCCCCTCCCGGACGGCTCTGTCGGGATACAAAAAGAACCGTTTGATGTATTTATCAAACCGATCACCGCGGCTGTGAATCACCCTTCGAAAAATGCGCGTTTCAAGATTACAGGAAATCGTGTGACCGAATTTGTACAAAGCGAGGATGGACGGTCTGTCGACGATGAACGATTGTTCGAGGACACACTCCATGCCATTCAAACGCAATCAACAGAGCCCATTCAACTTGTTACACGGGTAGAAAAAACATCTGTCACAACAGCATCGGTTAACGATCTCGGAATCACAGACAAACTCGGTGTCGGTTTCTCAAGCTATAAAGGCTCGCCGAAAAATCGAATAAAAAATATTCAGAACGGGGTAAATCTTTTGAATGGATTACTCATTGCTCCCGGAGATACGTTCTCGCTCATCCAAGCACTGCGACCATTCACAAAAGAAAATGGATATCTGCCGGAACTTGTCATTAAGGGGGATAAGATCGAGCCGGAACTCGGCGGAGGGCTTTGCCAAATTGGAACAACCACGTTCCGCGCGACGATGAACAGTGGCCTTCCTGTGATCGAACGAAGTAATCATTCACTCGCCGTGTCTTACTACAACGATCCGTCAAACCACAATCCCGGAACAGACGCAACCATTTATGAACCGGCACCGGATTTCAAATTCACAAACGACACTGGACATTTCATTTTAATCGGAGCTGAAAATCTTACAGACAAACAACAATTACGATTTACCTTTTGGGGAACAACGGACGGTCGCAAAGGTTCATACACACCTCCGATCGTTTTGCGACGTATTCCCGTCGGAGAAAAAATCACAACAGAAACAACAAATTTACAACCTGGCGTAGAAAAATGTCAGGAAGCACATATTGGTGCGGACGCTTCCTTCACCTACTCCATCGAACACGTAGACGGGACGATTGTGAAAAGAGTTTTCAATTCACACTATCGTCCGTTGCCAAAAATTTGTTTGATCGGAACGGATCCGACAAAAATAAAATCTGTCGAACCTCAAGAAATCACCACAACACCAACAACGAACGCGACTCCGAACTAATCTATCCACACATGCGCTTGCAAGATTCAGAGATGGGCGTAAATTAAAAAAAGATCCGGATGATCCGGATCTTTTTTCGAAAGACTTCCCTTCAAAAACCTGCAGGCAAGAAATTTCACAAATGGAGAGATCGAGTCCGAAAACCTGATACATCCATTTTTTGAAATCCCATGCTTGTCGTGCCTGCAGATTCCTGATGGGAAATCATTCTTCCATTTTTTCCACCGTGACGGATCCGCCAGAAGCGGTTGCCCTTTCAACACTGGAACTCCGGAGTATACCCGCCATGATAATATTTGTCAAGTAACTGTACTATTCTTCGACCACCCAACGACCACCCCCTAGCCCCCTCCTTAAAAAAGGAGGGGGAAAATCAAAAAAACGAGCGTATTTCGCTCGTTTTTTGATTCGTTACTTAATGACCTTGTCGATCAATCCGTATTTGAACGCTTCGTTCGGATCCAAGAAATAATCCCGTTCTGTGTCTTGTTCAACTTGTGATTTCTTTTTCCCTGTGTGTTTGGCAAGAATGTTGTTCAACTGATCTTTGATTTTGAGAATGCGTTCCGCATGAATTTTAATGTCTGTTGCCTGACCGCTTACTCCGCCGAGTACTTGGTGAATCATCACTTCGGAATTCGGCAAACAGAATCGTTTGTTCTTTGCACCCGAGGCGAGCAAGACCGCAGCCATCGATGCGGCCATCCCGACGCAGATCGTCGAAACATCCGGTTTCACATATTGCATCGCATCATAGATAGCCAGACCGGATGTAACGGATCCTCCCGGAGAATTGATGTAAAGTTTGATATCTTTCGATTTGTCCTGACTTTCGAGAAATAGAAGTTGGGCAATGACGAGGTTCGCAACAGTATCGTCAATCTCCGTTCCAAGAAAAATGATGCGATCTTTAAGCAGACGAGAATAAATATCGTATGCACGTTCCCCGCCGGTCGTTTTCTCGATGACAGTTGGAATAAGAATCGAATCGTCAACCGTCGAAAGTTTGGATGTAATATGATTTTTCATAAAAAATTATGTAGGGGACGGTCGCGACCGTCCTGTATGAACCAGGCGATATTAACACGTTTTCAAAAATTCAGAAACTCGCGTGACATCTTCGATTTTTCGATTCGTTCCCTGTTGTTCGATCTGCCAGCAATCTAAATCGACACACACCAGTCGCGCATTCGGAATCGTGAAACCAGCGGCTTTTGCGTGGCCGCCTCCGCCGTGTGCTTTTGCAATCGCAGAGACATCTTGTTCGCGTGAGCGCATGGAAACTTTAATACCACCTTCTTTGGTCTCCCGCAAAACAAACAACGTGTCTGTATCCGTCACAAGGTTGAGAAAATTCGACAATCCGTCGATCTCATCATCCGTAACGCGATTATCCTCAATGTCTTTTCGAGTGAGACAGGTTGTAACAAGTCGCATCGCGGGATAATCACAAAGACGTTCGAGTGCGGAACCCCAGACGCGAAGGGCGGAAATGGATCGATTATGAAACAACGTTTGAATCACTTCTTGCACGCGTGCTCCGCTCAAAATCAATTGTGATGCCGCATCAAGTGCGCGTTCATTTGTTCCGGAATTGGAAAACACGTTTGTATCGAAACACAATCCTGCAAGCAAACACGTAGACGATTCTTTTGTCGGGACAATGTGGTTCGCTTCAAAAAACCGATGTACCACCTCCGCGGTCGCCGACGCGTCCACAAGTACTTGATTCACATGACCGTAACGCGCATTGGTTTTGTGATGATCAATGTTTATAACTGTTGGATTCGACGGAATATGTTCAAGTAATTTTGAAACGAACGCCGCGTCCGAACAATCAAACACAACGACAAGATCAATACGATCATCCTCGAACACACAAAGATCCGTCGTACACGCGTCTACGTGCGGCAAAAATCGATATTGTTCCGGAACAGGTTCCGCGACAAACACCTGCGGGTGTTTCCCCTGCTGCTTCATAAAATTCACCATCGCAAGTGCAGAACCGAGCGAGTCCCCATCAATCCGTTCATCCGAAACAAACACCGGACACATGCAGGTGAGGAGAAGTTCGTGAATACGTTTGTGTGTGAGAAGTTCCATAGGAAGGACCTAGAGTAAACAATCTTGGGCAAACGGTCAATCGTGATATAATCATTTCGATCAATATTCCTCCTATGTACTTATCAAATCTCACGGTTCAAGGCTTCAAAACCTTTGCAAAAAAAACTTCCCTTTCGTTTCTCCCCCCGGCTGCGAATCGCTATCCACTCACATCCATCGTCGGACCGAACGGTTCCGGAAAATCCAATCTTGCGGATGCGATCCGTTGGGTTTTGGGTGAACAAAGTTTGAAGATGTTGCGCGGAAAAAAATCCGAGGATGTTATTTTTTCCGGATCCGAAGGCCGCGGACGATCCGGCTTCGCGGAAGTTTCGATTACGTTCAACAATGAAGATCAAGCCATGCCGATCGATTATGCGGAAGTGACCATCACACGCCGATTGTATCGCGATGGAAATTCCGAATATCTTTTGAATGATGGAACCGCAAGACTTTCGGATATTCAATTATTGCTTGCGCAAGCGAACGTCGGACAACGATCGTATAGCGTGATTGGACAAGGAATGATCGATCACATTCTCGTATCGACGCCGGAGGAGCGCAAAGCATTCTTCGATGATGCGACCGGGGTGAAGCCATTACAACTCAAGCGTCATGAATCCATTTTGAAACTGAAACGCACATTTGAAAATCTGACCGACGTGGAAATGCTGGTCACAGAAATCGAACCGCGTTTGCGTTCACTCAAGCGACAAGTGTCGCGACTCGCGGAACGTGAGAATGTAGAAACAGAACTTCGCGCGCATGAAGCATCGTACTACGGATCTTTATGGTGGAGTATTGTCGATGAACTCGCGGGAGTAAAAACCAAACTCGATCAAATTGATATTCGCATTACGGATCGCCGAACGGAACTCGCGACGATTGAACAACAAACGATTGCGGTTGAAAAAACAGAGACGGGTGAAGATGCCGGACTTGCTTCGTTGCAAAAAGAATATCGCGAAGCCGGAAAGCGACGCGATGAAAATCGTCGCGCGCAGTTCGAGATTGAAAAAGAAATCGAGCTCACGAAAGTTCGAGCACAATCCAACTGGGCACCACTTCCCCTTTTGAAAATCGTAGAGGAAATTGATGGACTTGATGTTCAATTGAAATCGTTGAAAACGTTGCAGGATGTCATTGCATTACATGCGGCAATCGACACGATTCTTGATCGTGTTCTCGGACTCAACAAACAATTAAAAAAACCAAACCCGGAGGACATCAAACCGGATCCCGTGTTAATCGAAAAACGCGCTGCACTCAAAATTGAAGAAGCAACGATCAGTGCAAATGTTTCGCAATTCGAAAAACAAATCGATGCGTACGCGATGAAAGAAAAACAAATACGCGCAGAATTTATCGATTCGCAACGTGAACTTCGGGAAAAACAAACACAGATTCATTTGCTCGAAAACGAACGCAATGGATTGCAAATCGAATCCGCACGATTTGAGGAACGACAAAAAAATCTTGTGCGTGAAATGGATGAAGCTATGGCAGAGAAGGCTGTGGAAGTGAGAATGAATCGGATCACTGCGCGAGCGGGGTCTGGGGACCCCACCCATAGCTTGGAGGAGTTGTATGCTGAGATTCAGCGATTGCGATATAAATTGGAACTCATCGGCGGGATTGATCCGGAGACTGTGGTCGAATACGAAGATACAAAAAAACGTTTCGAGTTTCTTGAAACGCAGCTCGAAGATTTACGCCAAGCGATCAAAGGTACGGAAAAAACCATTTGGGAACTCGACGAAGAAATCACCAAACAATCCAAAAAAGTTTTCGCCGCCATCAACAAAGAATTCGAACGCTATTTCAAAGTGCTGTTCAACGGTGGATCCTGTTCGCTCATCAAATTATCGCGTGACGATTTAAACAGCGAATCGGACGCGGACGTAGAAGACGGTCGCGACCGTCCCGCTGATGGCGTCACACCCGAACGTGCATTCGAAGATACAGGCGAGGCGGAACGCGATCGATCAGATAAAATAAAAGAACGCATCGCACAGTACGACGACGGCGTTGTCGGCATCGACATTCAAGCGACGCCGCCGGGAAAAAAATTGAAGTCATTGAATCTTCTCTCCGGCGGAGAACGCGCGCTCACCTCGATTGCATTATTATCTGCGATCATGGCGGTGAATCCAGCTCCGTTCGTCGTCCTCGACGAAGTTGATGCTGCACTCGACGAATCAAACACCTTGCGATTCGCATCCATCCTCGATGATCTCTCACAAAAATCACAGTTCATCGTTGTCACACACAATCGTGCAACCATGGAGAAGGCGGATATTTTGTACGGCGTCACCATGGGAGATGATGGGGTTAGTAATTTATTAAGTGTGAGATTAGAAGATGTTGCGGTTGGTGATACGGCGCGGAGGTAAGTCACGAAACGTCCCCTCCCATACCCTCCCCTGTGGTCAGGGGCGGGATAGCGATTTAAATCATTTCTTTTCCACCCGTGCCCTCTCCCCCTGAACACAGGGGGAGTCGGAGGGGGACGTGAATCACATGGGTTTTGTTTATTCGCAAGAAGAACAGACTCCTCGTAGAAAAAAGTTACGAAATAATTCCACAACCGCTGAACAACGGTTGTGGTTTTACATTAAAGGGAAACAACTTGGATATAAATTTAGAAGACAACATGGAGTAGATGTATACATCTTGGATTTTTATTGTTCCGAAAAAAGATTAGCGATTGAAGTTGATGGAGACTCTCACTTTTCAGAAAAAGGAATAAAGCATGACAAAAGAAGAAACACTATTTTAAACAAACACAATATTCGAACGATTCGATTCACCAACCAACAAATTATAAACAACATCGATTGGGTCATCACTGAAATTCTTAAAAACATATCCGACTCGCTACCCCTCCCTTGACCACAGGGGAGGGTATGGGTAGGGACGTGAAACAAAAAGAAAAAACCGTTCATCTATCATGATGAACGGCAGGTTTACTTCTTCTTCAATTGCACTTGATCTGTTGCCCACGTCATGGCGTCGCCGCGCATCGTGAACGCTTTGTATTGAAGAGAACCATGGACGATGCCTCGACTGCCGACTTTCACATTGAGTGTGGTGGGTTTGCCATCGACCGTGAGAGCAATCGAGATGCGTGGATATTTCAATGATGCTTTGATGCGATGCTGAGTGACCGCGCCCGAGAGAACATCGATCACTTCGAACGTCTGATCCTTCGCATTGAGCACCACGAGAGCTGCCGCCGTCGGACTCGTATTCAACAACGTTCTTATTCGCATGGGACTCCTTGCGTGTTGATTCCCCGCTCTGAATCACGACCTTCGCGACTCATGGCAAGAAATGATTTACGTACGAAACGCGTTCGGTTTCTTGGATTTTTTTTCCCAAAATATCTCTGTTGTCAGACTAATGAAGATGGGAACAAGGTCGCACAAGCAAATGATGAAAAATATCAGCGCGATGGTACTCAACATTACATTCGCAACATCTTTTCCTTGAAAATGGCGGAGCGTCGCATATCCGATGAATCCTGACACAAGAAGTGTGGTCATAAAAGGAAAACCGGACACGCTTTCCCAAATGGATTTCCAGAACCATGATCCATACGCGGCAATCGCCACGATCACGAGAAAAGATACAAACGACAAATCCGGAAATAATTCCAGGGAAGAAAATGCTGCTATCGCACACGACACAAAGATTGAAATTACACGAATCCAGGTCACGTTGCCCCCCTCCCGCGAATTGTACGGATGGTTCTGATTAAATGAACGGAACTTTCGCGGATTCCGCGATCGCATTTCGATCGTGATCTCTGAAAAAGAGGTGAGAGAGAGATATCTCACCATAGGAAGGAACAATCAACTAGAACTCCAGCTGCGACTGCAACCACCGTTCCGCTTCGGACCTGTCCGTGCAGAACTTGAGACTGCACTCGACGTCGCCGACGAAATCGATGGGCGGGCTTCCGAGCGTGACCTCTGCTTGAGCTTGGTATTCCGGATTGGTGTCGACATCCAACGCACACGTCACCCTGAGAAGGTTCTTGTGTGCAAGCCAGATGGCAGCAAAACTGTCGAACAACTGAAAGCCGAGACGATCTTCGATCGAGACAACGGAGCTCTGTTCAGGATCGAGCCAGTTGTAGCGCGCGAGGAAACCGATGCGCTCTCCAATGAACTTCCGACGGAACCGTTCGCACAAGTTGTTCATGACTGCACCTCACCGTGGAACACGTTGCGCATGGTGCGCTCGCGTGCGTACCATGCCACAATGTTACAGATGAAACACGCGGCGAAGAGTCCGGCGGCGATATAGCCGACGAAGAAATTTGCAAGGAAGATGAGCAAGATGCCCATCGGATAGGTAATCTTGCGGCGCGGTTCGATGATGATGTTGGTCATCACCATCTTGCCGAGCATCTCGATCCAGCCGAACGGCCGCAGAAACCCGCGCTCGACGACCTTGTCGATGTCGCACGCGAGTTCTTCGCGATCCTTCAATTGCAGCAGCCCATCGATGAGACCCTTGCGCGACACCCCCCGATAGTTATGCAGCGCCCAAGCAACTCCCCTCAGCAGAGCACCGAGAATGGTGAGGATCACGAACAGATTGACGATAGCTTTCATTGATTGTCTCCTGATTGCCCGCGAACCGAATCGCGAGCGGTTGAACACATTACGGATCCTTGTCCGACAGCACGATCGAACGTCGATCGCGTTTCTTGAAATCGTACCAGATTTTCCACAAGGCAATGATCGACACGCCGATGTAGACCGTGAGTCCGCAGTTGAGGCCGATGAACGCGTTCCAAAACACTGCGACAATCACGGCGATCAAGCACGAACAGATGAATGCGCATCCGTGCACGACGCAATCGAGATCATCGCCGTTTTTCACGGCATGTCGAAATCGAATGACTTCCATTGTCGCGCTCATGCTTGCATTCGCCATCCATGAGAACGGCCGCAGGAAAACACGCGTCGCGATTTTTTCAAACTTCATCGCGACCGAGAAGTTTTGCACTTCCCGCAACGCACCGGCGATCCCATGAAACACCGATCCAAGCACGGTCGCGACGATGAACAACACGACCGTCGTGAGAACACCAATCTTGATCTGTTCATGCATCGGACCGACCGCGCCGTCGATTCCGTACAACGTCCACAGAAACAACATGCACAGGAGCAGAGACTTCACTTCGAACATCCTATTCTCCTTTTCGCATCACGAACAAATCATGATGGTTGAATACTCTACCGAACTTTCGCAGATCGCTCAAGCCCTGTGCTTGGGATCTCTGGAAAAGGTCCCGACAACATTCACGCGAATGTTGTCGGGGCAGATTGAGAAAAATGACTTTCTGTTTCTAGACCATCGATTGTTCAGCTGCGACGGTCGCTGCCGTTTTCGATTTCTGTTGCAACCACGCAGTTGCATCGGATTCGAGTCTGAAGACTCTGTACCAACGCGCGATTTGGTCGCCGTTCAAGAGCATCTTTTCGGAGCCGCCGGCGTGGACCTCGATACCGACGTTGGTCGGTGAGCCGATCGAGATGCAACCGGCGTTTCGTACCGCGTGGATCTTGCCGACGAGATCCGGAATCTGTCGTCCCGTTCCGATCTCACGCACGATTGTCTTGTCCGCCGTCTCAAACACGGCGATGAAGAAGACGACCTCCGAAAAATAAATCGGCGAACCAGAATCACCGTCAATGAACCTGAATGCATCGCCCCATTGCGAAAGCACCTTCGTATCGCTCGTTCCGTCCAGTCGATGAAATTTGAACGTCTGCATATA
>CAYHDY010000009.1:16979-27893 GCA_964355525.1 uncultured Gammaproteobacteria bacterium
CACGCTCCGGGATTTCCGAAACGAATTGAACGGAAACGTTCACGCAACGCGGACGACATGCAGATGCCTTGCGGCACGCAGTTCACTATCGAGCTTGGTGATCTGAATTATGCAGAGCCGTTCCTCGATCAGATATCGCAAGAGCGGAGGCGGATCATCGTGCAGTTCCCGCAATTGTTTACGCTGAAGCGCGAGTTCCGACTTGATCTTCAGGTAGGTGCGATTGTTCGCATCCGGCAGAACCAGACAGAGTTTCCGTTTGGACTTCACAATCCGTTGCCGAACGAATGCGGTGAGTCGCGGACTTTCATTCATGGACGAGATCAGCACGGCTGCAAACAAGTCCACAAAAAATTTCCATTTCGACGTGATCAAATCCACCACATAGATCGAAAGGATGAACACCACAAACGCGATCGTTGGAATGTAGATATTCATGTCTCACTCCTGCTCAGTGTCAAACCGTTTATCTTTCGCAGATCGCTCCATCGCCAGTCGATGGAGATCTCTGGAAAAGGCTC
Organism: uncultured Gammaproteobacteria bacterium; assembly: GCA_964355525.1. GTDB lineage: Bacteria > Patescibacteriota > Patescibacteriia > UBA9934 > GWF2-40-263 > XYB2-FULL-45-11. The sequence goes on from CAYHDY010000009.1 coordinate 17,501, forward strand.
AACACATCTCGAGGAATTCTCGAAAATTGTTGAGCAGGATAAAAAGAACTGGCGTTACTTTGCTTTGGCGATGAGAGTCCAGTTAAACGTGTTTACCCCCCTCACAGAGACGACGAGGTCGTTCGCGACACACCAGTCGAAGATGGTCCGCGCACGGCCGTCGAGATCTGCACTATTGAATAAGTCGCCGGCGGAACGGCACACTCCTATGAACGTGTTCACATCTCGACATGCGACGTCCGAGTCGCACAAGACGCTATCTGACGGCAGAATGACGATGTAGTCCTTCCCTTCTGCAAAAGCCTGCTCGAACAGCAGTGGTATTTGCAAGATCATGAACGGACCATCTTCTTCCTGCCGCTTCCGCTTCGCCTCCATTTCGGCCGCTTCCTTATTTTGATTCTGTTCGGTCACTAGCCGCCGCCACTTTTGTCCGAGTGTCTCCGTCATCTCTTCCTCCATGTTGTGCCAACGAACTGAATCATCGGCTGTTATTGATTCATTCTCAAACTTCACACGATCGACCTTCGACCGCGATCACTCATCCAGAGAATTCTCCGTGTCTTTCACCAGATCCACGGATAGATCACCGCGACGAGCAAAAGGATCAGACCTCCGAGAATGAGCAGACAGTCTCTTACGATCAAAAGGAATTTCCACATCTCTTCCCTTCGTCAACCCAATCTGAGTTGATGCATGCATACACATTTTGCTTTCGCAGATCGCTCAAGCCCTGTGCTTGGGATCTCTGGAAAAGTGGCGAAAGAGATTCTCGCCAAGAAGTTGTTCCTTTCTACACCACGCGATCCATTCTGGTTCCAACAATGCACACAGACGGAAACGGCGCGGGAAGTTCTGGCATGAAATCCTGTCTTCTGTGGAGTACTCCTTCCCGTATTGAAACAGGCTTGAGCACCCAAGAGACGCGATAACCGACCACGATCATTACCAACAGATTCAGAAAGGCAATGGGATTTGCGTAATGCACTCCCAAGTAAACGTCGAGAGTGATGGCGGCCACAATTTGTGGCGAGGTAACCACCCCTTTCACTATTGATTTGAAACCAGGGTTGATGCGCCATTCTTCACACAAGAAGAAGGAGAGACAGAACAGAGACATTGTCACAAAGAAATAAAAGAGACACGAGGAAACCATTTGTTCACCTCCAAAATTGAATGTACCTGCCGATGAACTACTCGTACTCGCTGGTGCCTGCCGTCAGGACCCAGTGTGCCAAGCAGGCTTCCGCTTTGTCACGAGAGGTGAACGCGCGCAGATGCACATCACCGTCGCAACGCGTGACAGCCGAGTCATCGACCGAGACATTCTGTTCTTCCGTCACGTACCACGAGTGCATCTCGTCGCCAAAGTCACGCTTGTAGCCAATGGTAACACGACGCTTACGCACTTCGAAGAAGGCGTAAAAATCGAGAACTTCTGTGTCGACCCGAGTGGCCGGTGGAAGTCCAATCACCTTGCTGCTCGCCTCATCGCGGACGTCGTACATCACGAGGTAAACCTCGATCGATGCATTGAACATCTCGACTTCGAGCGCAGCAAGCTCCGCTTTCTTCTGTGCAATATCTGCCTGAATTTCTGCTTTCGTACGTGCCATGGAATCCTCCGAAAAGAAGTTTGGAGCGAGAGAGTGCTCCGTTTGAAGTTCAACTTTCGCAGATCGCTCAATCGACATTCGATCGGGATCTCTGGAAAAGGTTCGATCAAATCACACGGAACTTCCGTGGAGTTGATCGAACAGTGATAAAAGGAACTAGAGTTTCAGCATGGCTGCGCAGTAGGCCGGCTTGCTCTTGTTGTAGTCGCCGCCGTAGATCGGTCCTTTGACGACCTCGAGATCATTTGCCGCGAGCACCTCGAGCTTGTTGCCCACTTCCTGCCAGACGCCGCCGGAGACGAGATAGATCTTCGGAAGCTCCTTCGAGAGCGAGTACGAAATCGTATCCACCACGGTTCCGCTACACAAGTACCAATACCCCGGATATCCAAACACATTGAACGCAACGTGTGACGAGTTCTTGTCCAAGTCCGTCGCTGTGTAGTTGTACTGCGGGAAACTTTTCTTCTCCCAGGTGTTGTCGAAGAACGCTTTCGAGCTGAACTGCAAATCATTCGCGCTCATGCCAGACTTGAAATAGGCATTTGCCGTCCATGGACTGTTTTCCGCTCCGCCCCAGACCAGAACCAGTTTGTAGCTGTCCTTGGTCAGACCATTGAACGAAGGGCAGCTGTTGAGACCGGGATGGATGGCCGCGTCGTTGTCATTGCAATCGACGAGAGCCTTGAAGCCATCGCCATCCGCGTCGACTTCCGACGGATCAACCTTCACTTCGTACGAAATGCACGGCATCTCGTCGACCAGCCCGCTACAGTTGTTGTCGATGAGGTCACCGCACATTTCGTCCGTACCGGGGTTGATCTGCGCCCACTTGTCGTTGCAGTCCTGACCGTCGAGTACCATGCCCGCCGGTTGTTTGCACTCTTCCGTGACTTTGGCGAAGGCATCTCCGTACCCATCACCATCATTGTCAAAATGCCACAACGGCTTGATGTCGAAGTCCGTGTTGCCGTCGCAGTTCTGGTCGACGTCGTCGCAGATTTCTTCCGCGCCGGGATGAACCGTCGCGTCCGCGTCGTTGCAGTCGCCCTTTTTGCATCCGGGGCCGTCGACGACAAACAAAAGTTCCGCACCGCAGTAGCCGTCACCATCCTTGTCACAATTGCCGTCGACCTTCCCGTCGCATTCGTTGTCGATCAGATCGCCGCACACTTCCATCATGTTGGGATTCACTGCCCCATCGAAATTGTTGCAGTCGCCGCACAACTTGTTCGACGGAACCAAGCACGAGCCGTCACAATTGACGTACCCGTCGTTGTCGTAATCCATGCAGAACGGAACTTCGGGAACTTCCGTCGGCGTCGCTTGCGGCGGAACTTCCGTCGTGCCTTCGACGCACGTGTCCTTCCACGAGTCGCCGGTCGTATCGATGCAGACCTCCTGCGAGCTGCACCACGCGCAATTGCTTTCGCACGTGTTGCCCTTCTTGTGTCCGCCGAACGTCGAGCAATCGAGCGAGTCGGTGTAGGCCGTGTTTGCATCGAGGCTTTTCGCCGCCGGCGCCAACTCGACCACCTTCGTCGGATAGTTGTTGGTGACTTCGCACGAGCAGAGACAAACCAAGAACACCAGAACCGAAATCGTCGTCTTCATGTGATGAACTCCTCGATCGGATACGCCGATCACGTTTGTTGAATTGATGCGGGGTCAGGGGACCCCGTCTATTACGAGACATTTGCAGATCCTACAAACACACCTTGTGCTTGCGATCTCTGGAAAAGGCTCAAGCGATTTCGGAACGTCCGAGAATCGATTGAGCAGTGGACGAAAAGGAACGATCAGATCTGCGTCGCGTCCGCGAGGTCGAAGAGATCGCACGACACGGGATGTTCCGAGACGATGTGACCTCTGGTCCCCGCACGCAGTGTGCAGAGCGACGTAAACATATGGTCCGTGTTAATGTCGAACTTGCACACGTTCTCGCTCGCCTCATGGAACAGGTTGAGCTCGGTCGGGACACAGACGTCTGCAATGCGATTGTCATGCAAATCGTTGTGTAAGGTTTCCATGGCGACCTTCGCCTGATCGAAAACGTCGCACGCGATGCCATACTCCAACTTGACGGAACCTCTGTACACGATCTGCATCGCACACAGACTGGCCGGATTCGGCACAGTCTTTGGCGTCCACTTGCAGACGTTGCGCAACGGGGTTTCGATCCTGCTGTTTTCCAACGTAACGCATTCCTCGTTGAAGCCGGCGAGTGTGTACCAGGTCTGTTCGTACATCTCGCACGAAACGGAATACGTCCGATCGCGCAATTCGCCGAAGCCGTACAAGACGCGCATGTCACACTTCTGCGTATCGAACTGCTGACACAGGATGCGCAACGGCTGCTGCAACTTGGTCTGATCGATCACAGCGCATTGTTCGCCGTGTGCGACATGATACCGATCGAACGCCAGTGCTTCGGCCGCCAAGTTGAGATGCAAACGCTCTTCCGCGGAAAGTCGCGGCGCCAACGTGATATGGTTTGTCGTCTTCGTCTCGCACGCGCAGAGACAAACCAAGAACACCAGAACCGAAATCGTCGTCTTCATGTGATGAACTCCTCGATCGGATACGCCGATCACGTTTGTTGAATTGATGCGGGGTCAGGGGACCCCGTCTATTACGAGACATTTGCAGATCCTACAAACACACCTTGTGCTTGCGATCTCTGGAAAAGGCTCAAGCGATTTCGGAATGTCCGAGAATCGATTGAGCAGATTGAACTTCAGAACAGAAAATCGAACGTTCCGCCGTCGAAGTTGTTGGCGTCGCACACATCTTCTTGCACGACCAGCTCTTTTTCGTCGCCGTCTCCTGACAAATCCCAACAGTCGATGTCTTTGATGTCACAGATTTCAAGGACGGCAGGTTCCGTGTCTTCCTCGTCGTTCGGAACGCCGCAGCATTTCCCTGCGACGAGAGACTTCCCGCGCGGCAGAGACGGACATTCAGGGTAGAGACTGCAGAGCTCGCTTGTAATATCTGTGATCTTCGCAGCCTGAATGACCGATCGTTCGTACGCACGCACAGTGAGAACTGTTCGATCTTGTTCGAGACAGGCCACACGCTCTGCAAGCGTGGTTGCAACCCGATTCGTCGGACATACGGGCGGCAATTGTATCTGCGAAAGTGCTTGTAGCGGGGCTGATTGTTGGTCGCGCAAGATCGTCTGCTTGGTCAACTGCAAAGTACACAACGTCACGATCCCCAGGAAGGCTGTCAACTGACACCAACGAATCCTTTCTTCGACACGCTTGGTCACGAGAAATTGACGAAACGCATAATCACTGAACATGGAAGCTCCTGCAGCCGACACGATTTGGTATTGGCGTTCATCGCTGTACATCACTCACTTTCTCAGATCCCTGCCCGCACCGTTGCGGGGAGACCTCTGGAAAAGGTTCGACACGATCCGGAAATTCCGAAGCGGGTCGAACAGTTAGAGGAAGGAACTTTCTTGATCACCAATGTTCATCGAAACTGCCGTCGGCGCGGTCGCATTGCTGAGCCGCGCGTTCGAGCAGATCGAGATCATCACTGCAACCTTCGCCAATGAGGTCGAGGTAGCGCTGCGAATCGGACTCGCAGTCCGGGTCGTCGTCGCAGTCATTCAGGTCGGCAAGATCACGTTCGTTTTGATCTCGTTGTGTCTGTTCTTCGTTGACCTGTTCCGAGAAGCCGGGCGGAACCGGACGGCCGAGCGCGCTGTCAGTCGGCACGCTCGAGAGCAATTCCCGAAGCGTTTGTCCTTGCGGCATGCGCGTTGCGAGTTGATCCAACGAGATGGCTCGCGAATTCTTTCCCATGAGCGTTCCTCCTGTGCTCGCGAACTGAATCGCAAGCGTTGCTGTTGTTATCGAATTACGATCCAATGTTCGAACCTACGCCGCACGCCGACGTAGCAGATCACGGACCTTTCCCGCCACATTATTTTGCTTGTCGAAGAACACGTCGCCGAGGCAAACTTCGGGAACGGTTTTCTTTCCGTTGACGATCACGGCCGTGATCTCGACCGTCATTTTCATGTAGGTCGCGTGCGATTCACACTTCGCAGGCACAACGATCACGATCTGCCGCGAACTGTTCGCATTGCGAAACACGATCGTGTATTTTCCACGTCGTGCATCGAACTTCGGATCGGTTTTCCACTGACCCAGTTCTTCGCGCGTCACGAGCTTGCGCGCAACGACCGTTTCGAACGCAACCATCTCCGCCTTGTCACGCAAATTCATCCGCATCTTCTTCTCCACGCCGACGCGATTCCGCGCAGGCAATCACTGTTGTTCGATTTCGAAGCGGGGTCTGGGGACCCCGTCTATTACATGGCATTAACCTTTCACAGATCGCTCGATCGACTTTCGATCGGGATCTCTGGAAAAGGTTCGATCGACTCACACGGAACTTCCGCGGAGCTGATCGAACAAGTTGATCAAACGAAAGGAACGGGGTCTAGAGACTGACGGCTTCCGCGACGCCTTCGAAGTAGAAGCTGAAGATGTCGTGGTGCGAAAGACCGACGAACTTGGCCTCGCTGAGCTTGCCGTGCTTGGTGATCTGACCATCCACGTGAACATGGAAGAGACAGATGTATACACCATTTCTGTCCTTCGTCTCCGCGAACGTCGCGCGAAAACGATTGGTCTCGAACGTGAGCGACCTTTTCCCGAAGGTCAGGCCTACCGTTGCTTCGTCGAATTCCAAATCGCTCGCGCCAGCCGCGTAGAGGAGCGACTGCAAGCACCGCAGCATGAGGAACTGTCTATCCTCATCTTCGATCTGCACTTCGGTGAGCCCATTCGGATTGTCGGGGCCGGCGTAGTCGCTCATATCGAGCGGTTCCGTCGTCTTCGGCGGATTGCACCCGTACTCTTTGCAGACGTCCACGTACTGCCCGCACGCCGAGCACCGATCGTCGCCGTGGTTGTCACGAAAACTGCCCGCCACATTGTTCTTGTTGTTGTCCGGCATTCCCTTCTCCACGCCGACGCGATCTCGCGCAGGCAATCACTGTTGTTCGTTCATGTTACTTTCGCAGATCCCTGCCCGCGCTTTGCGGGGAGATCTCTGGAAAAGGCTCAATCAACTTCGGTACATCCGAGAGTTAATCAAGCAAGCCGAGAAAAAATCGAGGTGAGAAATGACGTGATCGAACTTGAATCTACTGTCGACGCGCTCGCCATGCAAGGTACTTGGTATCGAACCCGTACACGACGCGCGTGACCGGACCATCACCGTCCATCTCACTCCGTGAGAGAAGCGCACCGACGAGACAGGCACACGCGAACGCGAGCACACACGCGAACGCTTTGTAATCAATCTCCATGTTCTTCATCTGCAGGCTGGCGATGAGCACGCTCAGAAACGCCCCAGCGAAGCCGACCGCTGCGATGGCGAAGAAGCACGCGAACCCGACATCCACGATCCGTTGCCACTTCGGCTTGTCTTTCTCTCGTTGTGCCACGAGCCAACACGCGTTGGCGCCAATTCCGATAAGAAGCCCCGAGATCGAATACACGATGATACTCAGCATGATTGCCTCCATTGGTTGGCCGGGATGCCTCCCGACGACGTGCGAAATTGCTCGTCGATTTCTGACCTTCATCGTTCGCCACACATCCGACTGTCTACCCCGACAACACGTCGGGGCTGGAGGTGATGTTCGAAATCGAATCGCTACTCCGCCGGACCCTCGTTGGTTCCGTTCGCGTTGATCACCTCTCCACCTTGGATGTGATCCCCGCAACCGAGACAAGTACCGTTCGAACTCGCTCCTGCCCAGACGGCGAGAGCAACGAACCCGATGATCGCAATCAGAGCCGCGTAGCCAACAAGCTTGAAAAAGAATCGCATGATCATTCCTCCGTGTGTAACTTTCGCAGACCGCTCGATCGACTTTCGATCGGGATCTCTGGAAAAGGTTCGATCGACTCATACGGAACATCCGCGGAGTCGATCGAACACGTTGATGGGCTGATGCCTGGAAACTAGCAGCCCGGAGGAACTGGATCGAGGACGAGCACCATGAAGAGGAAAAGGACGATCGCCAACAGGGCGAGGTACATCGCCTGGCAGGTGCCGCGCGTGCTGATGTTGACGCACGACCACGTGGACTTCACGTTGCGAACGATCGCCAACGCACCGACCGAGATGACGCCGATGTAAAGGCCGACGAGGTCGTGAACGAACCAGGACTCCGTCTTGTGGTAGAAATAGCCGACCACCACGAAGGTCGCGACGAGAAGCAAACAGGAACCGATGAACCCGAACCGCTGTGACATGGTCATGGCAATTTCCTAGTCGACGACTTTGTCGCAGACGTTTGTTTTGTTTCGAACTCTGACAAAAAACCGATGATTGCTTATTTCAATATAGAGAGAAATACTCAAACATCGGTTCTTTGTGCCCGGCAGCTGCCGGGTGTCGTTTACTATCCCAATTCGGGACTGGATAGCGCAGTTCTCTCCCCGTAATTGTACTGTTTTATCCTCGCCAATATACCATATTTTGGGCATTTTGTCAATGGGATAAGCCAAAAATGCTTGCATTTCTGGTGAAAACGGAATATACAGGGAGTGAACTTGAGGGGGTTATCATGAAGTTCATCCGCAATATCGCTCATTACTTCTACGACGGAGATTTGCTTTCGTTTTCCCGCGAAAATGCGGCAAACTACATCTCGCTTCTCGGTGCGTGGCTGTCTCGCATCGGACTGCTCTGTTTTTGCGTCTACTTGACGCTTTTCGGTGTTCAAGGCCACATTTCGACGCTTGCCATGATCATCCGTGCATTCGGCATCGCCCTTTTCGTTCTTGCCGCCGTGTGCGACGGGATCGACGGATATGTCGCCCGGCGACTGAAAATTGTCTCGAAATTCGGGGAAATCTACGATCCGCACCTCGACAAGGTTCAGTACATTACGAAGGTGAACGGTCTCATGATCGATGCAGCTGTTGCAGCTCTTTGCGGAGCTTCGTGGCAATTGCTTCTGCAAGCACTCATCGTGAGCTGGATCACACAAGAACGCGATCTGACCAACATGTTCCATCGACTTTGGGCCATACGGGAAGATCCGAACATGAAAGTCAGTGCTCGCCCTTCCGGAAAATGGCGGACTCGCATCTGTTTTCCGGCCATTCTCGTGTTCTTTCTCGTCATCAATCCGCTCCAAAGCATCCTGCTCGGCTGGATTCTGACCTTTATCATCTTCGCCGTGACGGCCTGGTCTGCGTATGACTACGTTCATGCGTATCGAGTGGCCATCAAAGAGACGCGAAGAAAAACCGCTCCGTAATCAGAGAATCTCTCTGATTTTTTATTTCCCCGGCTATTGACGAATCCAGCGAAAAACCTTATTCTTCCCGCATCGTCATCGCTCTCAAATGACAAAAGACCTCATATCAATGGAATATCTACCCATTTTTATGAGAAACCATGGGTCAGGCCCGTCCAATTAAGGACGGAGACCTCGTCAATTAATGACACAATAGGTCGAATTTCGACTTAAACCCTAATTCCACCCACTGCATATCCTATGTTATCTATTCGTCTTTCCCGCGTCGGAAAAAAGAAAGCTCCTATTTACCGCGTTGTTGTCATGCCAAAAACACGTGATCCTTGGGCAAAAACAACCGATGTTCTCGGAAACTGGAATCCTCGCACAAAAACATTGACGGTAAACATTGAAAAAGCACAAAAATGGATCAAAGACGGTGCAGAATGTTCTGACACGGTTTGGAACGTCTTCGTCGACAACAAAATTGTCGAAGGAAAAAAGCGCAGCGTGACCCACATTTCCGGAAAGCGTAAAGGCGACATGGAAAAGGCTGTCACAGAGAAAAAAGCTAAGGAAGATGCAGCAAAAGCAAAGGCTGATGCCGCAAAAGCCGCAGAAGAAGAAGCAAAGAAAGCTGCCGCTGAGGCTGCAAAAGCGGAAGCAGAAGCAGCAAAAGCCGCTGCAGAAGCTCCAGCACCTGTCGCTGAAGAAGCAGCTCCTGTTGCAGAAACACCGACCGCTGAATAACCAAACAAACAAAACCCGCCAAAAGCGGGTTTTTGATTTAGAAACATCGCCTCCGAAAAACCTTGACAAAATTTGAATTTCAACGTAAGTTTTCGACTTCGGAATTTTTCCGAACGCACCTTCCATCCACAAAAAACATGATCGGCCTGTCACGATCATGTTTCTCTCAACGACAGGAATCAGGAGTCAGTGATGCCAGACAAGCAAGACCCGAAGCATGGCGATCCGCATCCCGATGGGGACGGAACTTTCTGGAGCAGAGCCGCGAGGCTCTTCGTTGTTCCCGCTGAGGAAGTAGCGCACGAAAACGGAACAGTTGCTCAGCCAAGTGCAGCCAACAAGCCCGCCGCCGCTGATGTTTCAACAACCGTCGTCGCTCCGGCGATTCCGGGTGGTGTCGCGATTGATCAAGGGAAGTACGACAACGCCGTTGCGGCCGTCACGAAGAAGTATCCCGGTCTCGTCATTCTGAATCAGGCATGGCAAGAGTCGGAAGGTGAAGGTTTCTCCGAACAACAGCGTGTCCGGCTTGCACTCAAGCGTCTCAGTTCGAATGGGATTGGCGTCATGCCACTTCTCGATCAGTTCACGCATGCCGTCAGCGACGTCGAACAACAGGAACAACTCGTTCTCAAAGAATCGGAAGAGCTCCTCGACTCGAAAGTCGGCAACAGCAGCCAGACCGCGATCCTGACGATCTCGACGCCGTGACGCGCCGCACATGCGGACCTGCACCCGTTGTGCG
>CAYHDY010000010.1:0-3245 GCA_964355525.1 uncultured Gammaproteobacteria bacterium
ATGAAATGAAAGCCGTTGAGGCCGCTGGGCTCGTGAAGATGGATTTTCTTGGAATTCGCAACTTGTCGATTTTGGGAGATGCCGTTCAACTGGTGAAAAAAACAAAAGGGGTCGACATCGAAATCGATCGATTGAAAACGGATGATGCAAAAACATTCGAGCTGCTTGCAAACGGTCACACGATGGGAGTGTTTCAATTGAATGGCGATGGGATGACGAAGTATCTCATGGAACTGAAGCCTTCGCGCATTGAAGATATCATGGCGATGGTTGCGTTGTATCGTCCGGGACCGATCGAATCCATTCCTGAATATATCAAACGAAAACATGATCCGTCCGCAGTGAGCTTTCTCGATCCTCGCATGAAGACGATTTTGAATATGTCGCACGGCGTCATTGTTTATCAAGATGATGTCATGTTGATTGCGATTCACCTCGCGGGATACTCATGGCTCGAAGCGGATAAACTGCGAAAGGCGATGGGAAAAAAGATTCCGGAAGAGATGGCAAAGCAAAAAATTAAATTACATGAAGGATTCATTGAACACGGACTTTCGGAAAAGAAAGCGAAGCAGTTGTGGCTCCTGATCGAACCGTTCGCCGCATACGGATTCAACAAAGCGCATGCGGCGAGTTATGGAATGGTCGCGTATGAAACCGCATTCATGAAAGCGAACTATCCGGCGGAGTATATGACCGCGCTTATGACGGCGGAATCGGGTGATCTCGAGAAAATTGCGGAAGCCGTGAAAGAGTGTAAACGATCGGGAATCGAAGTGTTGCCTCCGGATATCAATGAGTCGCGAAAGAATTTCACGTACCTCGACGATCAACACATTCGTTTCGGACTTCTCGTGATTAAAAATTTGGGAGAAGAGGTGATTGAATCGATTTTGTCGGAACGAAAAGCGAACGGGGATTTCAAAGATCTTCAGGATTTCGTCGGACGCGTGGCTCATCGTGCATTCAATAAAAAGTCCCTCGAAGCATTAATCAAAACCGGCGCACTCGATCGATTCGGCGAACGCAATCAATTGCTCGAAAATCTTGATCGGCTTTTGTTGCACAACAGAAACATTCAAAACGAAAAAAAGACCAACCAACAAAGTTTATTCGGCGGTTCTTCTTCGACGAACGTTTCAACGATCACGCTTCGACCATCGGCACCCGCGGAATTGAATGCGGTGCTTGCGTGGGAAAAAGAATTGTTGGGGTTATATGTGTCGGGACATCCGTATGCGAAAATTCATGAAGCCATGAAAGGTTTGCTTGTGAATTGCGCGGATATCGCCCAACAAAAAGAAGGAGCATTCGTCTATGTTGGTGGAATTGTCGGAATCGTCAAACCGATCGTGACAAAGAAAGGAGACCCGATGGCGTTCGTTGCCTTTGAAGATATGACAGGTGCAACGGAAATTATCGTGTTTCCAAAAGTGTATCCGAAAGTAAAAGATATTCTCGTTGATGGAAGGATTCTTCTCGTTTCGGCGAAGGTTTCGAAACGAGAGGGAGAAGAACCGAAATTGCTTGCGAACAGTTTCATGTTGGTCGATGACAAAAATGTCGGACAGGTCGCAGAAATGGTGAAAGCGGGAAGTTGGTTGGAATACCCAAGCGAGGTCAATGGTGGCTTGAACGCGAATGTAGAGGACGGTCGAGACCGTCCCGTTCAAAAACGCGAAACATTAAATATCAAATTGCAAGGTAAATCCACACCGGAAACAGTCGAGGCTGTACGCGCGCTTCTTCTCGATAAACCCGGCGGTACAAGCGTATGTCTGCTTGTCGAATCCGGTTCAACGATGCGAAGAATCGAAACAGAATATCGCGTGAGTCCGACGGAAGGACTGCTTCGCGAGCTTGCATCGATTGTTGGAGCGCAGAATGTGGAATTGGAAAAATAACGCGTAATAGAACGGGGTCCCCAGACCCCGTTTTGAATTTGCAATTAAAACAATTGAAATGAATAATGCACACGGGGTCTGGGGACCCCGTTCTATTACGAGATGTGATACAATACAATCAATATGGCCATCAAAAAAACAGCGACAAAAAAACGTGTACCGGTTCGTCGTGCACCTGCGCGATCGATCGAGAGAGAAACACGTGAAGCAGTGAGTGCGACTCCGGTGTCTTTGATGTTGTACCGACGCATTGCCCTTGCCTTTATTTGCGTTGTCTCCGTCATGCTTGTCACGGTGATTTATTTATCGACCGTTGAAGCAACAATCAGAATCACCCCTGTAAAAAAACAATTTACATCGGATTTAATCGTGCACACAGCACTGAGTCCCGTTGATCCGACAGATATTAAAGGAACAGTGGTGATTGGATCGCTCAATAAAACAAAAACATTCGCACCGACCGGTGCGGGGGCAAAAAAAGTTGAGGGAATTTCGAAAGGGGAAGTGACGATCACAAACAAGAGTGGCACATCGCAAGCGCTTGTCGCTACAACACGATTTCTCACGAAAGACGATGTGCTGTTTCGATTGGATAAAAGTGTCACCGTTCCAGCTGGTGGATCAATTGTCGCAGCGGTTCATGCCGATAAAGCGGGAGCTTCGGGAGATATCGCTGTATCGCATTTCACGATTCCTGGATTGAATGAAATTAAACAATCGTTGATCTACGCAGATAGTAAAGATGCATTCGTCGGAGGAGAACAATCTATTGCTGTTATCTCGAAAGATGAATTGGACGCGGCTGTTCAATCTACGCAAGAGGAAATTTTGAATGATGCAAAAGACATGTTGCGTGCACAAGCAGACGGAATCTATACGGGCGAAGAATTTACCGCGAAGATTACCGATCAGAAAACGAGCATTCAGCCGGATACGGAATCAAAATCTTACGATGTTACTCTCACCGTTTCTGTAACGGCAGTGTTCTATGATCGCTTAGCCCTTACAAAATTAATGGCGGCACATGTGTACGAAGGTGTTGGACAAGGGCAAGACGTTTCTGAAACCGATGTGGCAACCATGAAGGTAACGGTTGAACAAGTGGATGCAAAACAAAAAACCGCGAGTTTGCATGTTGGTTTAAACGGGAATATTATCACGACACGCACAAGCAAAGCGTTAGATGCCGGCCGATTTGCAGGATTAACCGCGCAGGAAGTGAAGGATCTGTTGATCAAAGACGGAATCGCTTCAAATGTTGAGGTGCGATTCTTCCCATTTTGGATCACACATGTTCCACGTCTGAAAGATCATATCAACATCTTATTGAAATAAGTTGAC
>CAYHDY010000010.1:3345-7324 GCA_964355525.1 uncultured Gammaproteobacteria bacterium
TATGCTCTCATCAGAACAACTCGAACATCGTCGTCATTCGTTGGCTCACCTTCTTGCTGCAGCCGTTATGGAACTTTGGCCGGACACAAAACGAACGATCGGTCCTGCGATCGATGATGGATTTTATTACGATTTCGAATTTTCGAAATCGATTACAGAAGAGGATTTGCCAAGGATTGAAGAAAAGATGCGATCAATTTTGCCGGCATGGGACAAATTCGATCGTGAAGATGTTTCGTTTGAACAAGCGAAACAAGCGTTTGCAGACAATCCTTTCAAACTCGAATTGATCAATCAATTTTCCGGAGAAGGGCAGTCCCTCACGTTTTACAAATCCGGATCATTTTCGGATTTGTGCCGCGGCGGGCACGACGAGGGGCTTTCGCATATTGATCCGAACTCGTTTAAGCTTTCGAAAGTTGCGGGAGCTTATTGGCGCGGAGATGAAAAGAATCCGATGTTGACCCGCATTTACGGACTTGCGTTCGAAACGAAGGAACAACTCGAAGTGCATCTCGCGATGCTTGAAGAAGCAAAGAAACGTGACCATCGCAAACTTGGAGCAGAGCTCGAATTGTTTACCTATTCGGCACTTGTCGGTTCCGGTCTTCCGTTGTTTACGCCGCGAGGAACCGCGATGCGCGAATCATTGACCGCATTCGTGTCGGCGTTGATGAAGCCACACAAATATACACGTGTCTGGATTCCTCACATCGCGAAATCGGATTTGTACAAAACATCCGGGCACTGGGACAAATTCGCGGATGATATTTTTCATGTCTCGAGCAAGAAGACGGACGATGAGTTCGTGTTGAAGCCGATGAACTGTCCGCACCACACGCAAATTTATGCGTCGAAGATGCGAAGTTATCGTGATCTTCCTCTGCGATTTGCTGAGGCAACAACGGTGTATCGCGACGAGAACACGGGACAACTGCAAGGTCTCACGCGCGTGCGATCGATCACACAAGATGATGCACACGTATTTGCACGACCGGATCAAGTAAAAGAAGAAGTTCTCAAGATGTTCGACATCATCACGAAATTCTACGTCGCATTCAACATGCCGCTTCGTGCGCGATTGTCTGTCGATGATCCGGAACATCCGGAGAAATATCTCGGTGGGGCAGAGGTTTGGACGAAGGCGGTCGGAGCGTTGAAAGAAGTTTTGAACGATCTCGGAAAAGAATTCGAAATCGGTGTTGGTGAGGCTGCCTTCTACGGACCAAAGATTGATTTCATTGCAACGGATGCAATCGGCCGTGAATGGCAACTTGCAACGATTCAACTCGATTTCAATTTGCCGGAACGATTCGAACTCGAATTCCACGACGCAGACGGACAAATAAAACGTCCAGTCATGATCCATCGCGCGATTCTCGGATCGGTCGAACGATTCATGGGCGTGCTCATCGAACATTATGCCGGCGCATTCCCATTCTGGCTCGCCCCTGCACAAATTCGTATCGCGACGGTGAGCGAAACATTCATTCCATTTGCATCAACGATTCTTGATCAGCTCTATGAAGCCGGCATTCGTGCAGAGCTTGATGATTCAAACGAGAAAGTCGGAAAGAAAATTCGTGATGCCGCCACCATGAAAATTCCATGGACGATTGTCATCGGACAAAAAGAAGTGGATGGGGGAGACTTCAAAGTGAATGTATTTGGACAAACGGAAGATGTGATGATTCCAGCGAGTGAACTCGTCGTAAGAGCGTTGAGTGAATCAAAATTCCCGATTGCATAATACAAAATACACCCGTCGATTTCGATCGGGTGTATTTTTTTGCATTCCCCATCCTTCACAAGGAGGGGGTTAGGGGGTGGTCTCGGTTGTATTCGCAAACGCTTTCAATTTTGCGAAAAGTTGTCTTTGATCGCGAAGGGGATTGCCGAACGTTCGTTTTAAGAATGAAGGTTTTGGCGGGTTGATGATTTCATCCCACGATGCCGGGAATCCACGATCTTCGCGTTCATCCGAGGACAGAGTTTCGAATGCATCCCGAACAGATTCAATCACAGAAACATCTTCTCCCACCGTACCGGCGTAATCTTCCGCATGTCGTCGATCAAGTGCCGTCTCTGCGATGTTGTCGAACACCGAATCAAGGGCATCTTCATCTCGTTCTTTTCCACTCAACGAGAGATCAAATAATTTTGATGAGGTGAGATCAAATAATTTTGACGCTTCATCTTTATCTCGTCCGATCAGAATTTTTTCATGTGTGTTTGGAACATCGAGCGTGTACGCGCCCTGCGCATCATCCCAATCCATCGCGATGTTCATGCCTGCCACGTTTTCCGTTCGATTCAATCGTTCCGGTTCCGCACGCAAAGCTTCTGACGTTTCTTTGCCAAAGAAGGTCTGTTCTCCTTCACCCTCTGTTGCTTTCGGTAATGGTTCGTTTTGTTTCCAAAGTTTTTCTTCTTTTACTTTCGACTTTCTTTCTTGTTCTTCCCGTCTTTTTTTATCTTCCGCTGATTCGACGACGGTTTTTTTGTTTTCCGTATAGGTCGAATCGTATCTTGGAGTCACAGGTGTGTCTCTGCGTGCTTCCATGCTTTTGTGAGCAATGGATTTTCGCGAAACAGATTCAACGGTTCCAAGAGGGTTCAGTCCTTCCTTTTTGCGTTTCTTGTCTTCTTCTTCTCGTGCCAAGTCTGCTTCTTGGATGTTGGTTTCTTCGACAAATTTTAGTAATGCGTCTCGTACTTTTTTATTTGTTGGTGAAAAACGACCGGCTTTGTTCGCCATGTCCGAAAGTTCTTTTAGAGATGTAAGATTGTCCATGACTTTTTTCGGAACCCCGAAACTGATGAGAGAATCTTTTACAGCTTCTTCATCGCCATCAAAACGTTCCATACTCAAATCCCACGCATGAAGAAGTTCCGCGGGTGCGCCTTCTTTTGGTAAGCGTGACGGTCCTGGTTCTTCGATTTCATCAAACAAGGTGTCAATCTGATCGCTTGTGAGCGTATCACGTGCATTTGCAGCCATGTTCACGGCATATTGAAAACGTTTTTCCGCCATCTCTTTATTTTTTCCAAGATCAACAGCTCCATGTCCTTCAATGACAAAATCAAAACTCTTTCCGTTCGGATTGAATCCCCAAGACAATTCCAATCCGCGAATGGAAACCGTTTTTTCAACCGTGCGCTGCGGTTTTAATTCGATTGTTTTCACTGGTTCGGCTACGGGTTCTGTTGGTTCTTGCGTTGTCGATTCATACAATTGATCACGGTATCGTTTCAAATTTGAGATAACGTCAGAGTATCGTTTCCATGCCGCCTTATTTGCATCACGATTTTTCAGAGTCAGATTGTTGTCAGCCCTTCGTTGCCATTTGAGGGCTTCTTGATAAACCGCGGCACTGACATCATTCAATTGATCCACATTCATGTTCGCCAGTTCTGCATCCGTCGGAATGTATGTTCGAACAATTTCAGGTTCTGATGATGAGGCGGCTTCAAGAGCTTCCGCTCTGTCTTGAAGTTTGTTGTGTACAGCTGCTGCAGCTGCATACGCTTCGTAATTTTCCCGCGTTTGTTCTGTTTGAAATTTTTCATTTAGACGGTTCCATTCCGCGTAAGTTCCTATTTGAGCTTCTCGTATTTGTTCGAGTGTCATGTCTTCGATTTTTGGTTCGGATTCAGACAAGACTTCACGTTTCGATGTATCTGTTTTTAATAATTCACGAGGTTTGTTCGGTCCATGGCTTGGACCGACGATTCCTTCTTTTTCCATCGTATCAATAATTCTTGCCGCACGGCCGTAACCGATTCCTAATTTGCGTTGCAAAAGAGAAATACTCGCGCTGCCTTCCTTCGTGATGGCATCCATCGCATCGTCATAAACAGGATCATGTTCTTCTTGTTCAACGATCGGAGCGGCTTCCGTCTTTGGTGCAGCAACAGCTATTTCCGGTACGGCTTCGAACACCGTCTCCTGTGTTTTTTCTGATTCTGCAGCAATGGG
>CAYHDY010000010.1:7424-8601 GCA_964355525.1 uncultured Gammaproteobacteria bacterium
CTTTTTTCAAGTGCGCGGACGCGATATAAGGCCATTATAAGTTGTTGATTCGTTTGTTCCGTTTGTTCTTTTGGAGAAGCTTTTTTTAATTCTTGAAGATTTTTTTGCGCCGCAAGCATTTCCGTTTCAACAGACGAATCCGGTAATTGACTAATTTGAAAATCGATATCTTGACGAATTTCGTTCTCATTTTTCTTTTTTTGTTCTAAAGAAAGACCTGTCATTTTGGTAATGGTTTCATTGGGAGCGATTTCACTTTTGCTTGCTTCTATACTTCCTCTCATGGCCTGAGAAGGAAGATTTTTGGTTATTTTTTGTTTGTCTATTTGCAAAGGTTCTTGTGTGTCTTCAGACGTTCCTGTTTCGATTTTATAAGGTTGAGATTGTCTTTCGGGAAAATGATGCGGTTCCGTTTTTGATGGTGGTGTTTGTATTTCAGGAACAGCAACACGATCGGCTATTTCTGAATCATTTTCTTCAAGAGGGGAGACGTCCGTCTGTGTTGATTCTTCCGTGAAATCGATTTCTTTTGTTTCTTGTGGCAATGCTCGAAGTTTGAGATCAATGGATTTCTTTTTTTCTCGGCTGATTTTTTTTGTCAGCATGTCAATGCGTTTTGTGATTTCTTGCAGGCTGCGAATTTTTTTTGCGAGGGCGTCATTTCCATCTCCTGCGAGTTGTTTTGCAAGACCTTTGTTGTAATTTAAAGCCGCTTTCAAGTCCTTGATATTTTTTTCTCGTGTGGCGATTTGTTCGGTAATGTCACCTTTGTGATCCATGACGTGTTTCAGTAATGCATCTGCATTTTTTGTTGCGTCTTCCATACGGGCGATTTCCGCGGCAATGCTTGCTTGAACATCTTTGTGCAACAAAAATTGAGACAATTCTTTTTTTGTTTTGTCATTCAATTCCGCCGCAGCAAGCGCTTGTTGAACTGTTTCAGGATACGCTTCTGTCCATTGTTGCGCGGCATCTTCCGCTTTTTGTCTTTTGTTTCGTTCCGGTTTTTTGGAACGTGTTTCCTCCATGGAAGCTTGTGAATGTTCTCGATTTGTTCGTGCGGACATAGAGCGAGTTTGATAGGTGAATTACCTATAAAATACCATAAAAAAGATCATGCGCACAGAGGTGATATTGACAATTTCTGATTTTATGTTACATTAGATCGTTCCACAGA
>CAYHDY010000010.1:8701-19508 GCA_964355525.1 uncultured Gammaproteobacteria bacterium
GGCAAGATTCTTGCATCGCACTCGGCAACGGAATTGGAAAAGGTCGTCGGAAATGCCGTGGCTTTTCTCATGCGTGTGAGAGGGATCATTGAATCCCCGACTCGAAGTGAGGTTGTCGATGATCTGATCATCAGGCCGCGCACATCGATCTATCAGTCAAAGACAGAGGCATACGGAAAGTTGTTCTATTGCGCACAAGCCATGCTTGCCGGGTCGAAGGTCAACCCACGCGCCATGGCTGGCTAAACTAAGAACCGTTCCTATCGATGGAACAAAAGGATGGTGATGCCATGTGGCAAACACTTCGTAAGCACGTCATAGCGATTCGTGACCGAGTGCAATCTTTCTTTGCGGATTCCGAAGACAACGAATCCTTTTCGAACGTTGTTGATCTCGTTTGCGGGAAGGAATCGGAACGCGACTCCTCCCACGACCCCTCCCTTGCAGGCCCGGCAGCTGCTCGGGCAGGAGGGGAGAACGCAGGTTACGGCGAAGTGCTCTTGTTCCAAACCAAAGCACAACGCGTGCAGGCGCGGATCGAAGCACAACAACTACACGAACAAGCGGAAAAAGCGCAACGAGACAAAGATCGCGAGCGCGCACGTCGGGAGATGATTGCCGCGAACAAACTGGTGGTTCTTTCAACGACAGATCCGCGTTTCCAACAGTGCTGCGATGAGTATTTTCCGGACCGGCCGATCTTGTCCGCCTACCTCGTCCGCACAGTGATCGAACACGAAGGTTCCTTGCTCGTTTTGCGCCTTATCTGCTCGGCGCTTGCAAAGGCACTTCCGGATGTAAAAGAAGACATCTCAACGGAAACAGCTCGTCGTATGAGTGTTGAGACGGACATTGATGAGACCAGACGGTTGATCAATGCCTGCTGGACGCTCGGGGGCGATAAGATCAGGGAAGCTGTTTGGAATCTCGGAGTCAAACTCAATGGGTTTGATCCTGGAGACAATCTTCCGAAAGATGAGTGGCAGGAGTTCGGGAACGAATCCGTCGCTCTCGACCATTACAAGATCTACACCCGCATTTTCGCTTGTGCCTACGTCATGCTGCTTGCAACCAAAGCGGCGCATCGAACATCACACGTCGCCTAACCCTGAATCATTCAGGGTTTTTTTATAACACAAAACAACACTCGATGACTCGAGTGTTGTTTTTATTTCAAAAATTTTTAACGACTGCCGGGTGGTTTTTCGCGACCTACACCAGATGTGCTAGATGAAATTTCTTGTTGATGCTTTCCGGAATCTTTCAAAACCTCACGACCTGCTTCAGACGCAGTGCCTGTTGATTCCATTTCTTGTGCTGTAAATTTTGTGATTGCGCCTTTTAAGTCACTGCCGAAATTTGAGAAGAATTTTTCTATTTTACTTTTTCCTTGCGCAAGGAGCCATGCATCTTCCGGACTTCCAATTTTTGCCACATCTTTTTTCGAGGCTCCGTTCATGCGAAGGGAGTCTTTTGGATCACGTCCGGCTTTTACCGCACTGTCCCATGTTTGTTTAAACGATTGGAAATCCGAATTGTTCAACTCGGCAATATCGGATATGGATCCTTCCGCTCTGTTCATTGCCATACCTCTGCTTGATGGACCAGATCCATGCATAACAGACTGTCTTAACTCATCTACTTTTTTGTTTTCACGTCGTGATCGTTCTTCATCTGTTTCTCTTTTAATATCGGATACAGCTTGATCTGCTCTTAAAGAAGCATCCTCAGTCGTTGGTTGAGCTTCTGTCTTAGGTGCGCGCCATTCCGCATTGTTTGCGTTTTGTGTTTCTCGTGAATTTCCACTCATAGAATTTGTTTATGTTGTTGCGTTTGCTTGAAAGATGATTTAAGTGTTTTTGATTCCTCCAGCACCACTACGATCCGTTGAAGAGTTTCCTTTAGCTCTATTTGCAGAGTTTTTAAGGACATCTTTTGCTTCTTCTGATAATGCTGGCGGCTCGACTTCTTCTCCGGCCTTAAACCAATTATTAACGGTATTATCAATATCCGCAGCGGCTGCGTTTGCTTGAGCTTCGGCCTTGTCTTTTCCATCTGTCGTATCTGTTTTTGGTGCTTCCCATTTTGCGTTTTGGCTCATGTCGGGTGCTCCTTCGATAGACATAGAATGTTTGGTTAAAGAATTTATCAAAAGCAATATACCAAAAATTTGCTCTTTCGTCAATGTTTCTTTTGAAAAGATGGGGATATGTCTTGACTTTCGGTCTGTTTTGGCATAAGGTTGTTTTGCCAATTTCGGCAGGAGGAAACAGTCATGAGTAGCAGCGGAACGGGAACGGGGAGCGCGAGTTCGAAATCATCGGACAAACGGTCGCCAACGGAAGTGTTTCTCGAGTTCATTGACGAACTGTACCAGAACAAGGTGATGGGGAAGAATCTCCATAGCTTTCTCAAGATCGGTACGACACAGTTCTTCAGCAGTGCGGAGTGGACGCAAGAAACGGCTGTTCGCATGGCGAATGGCGTTCGTCTGCTGTTCGAATGTGAATCTTCTCAGGTCTTTCTCAAGAAGGCATATGGCCGTTACACGAAAGAATCCGACGGGTTGCGCGCGATTATGCGTGCGGCTCGCATGATTCCGGGCGTGAAGAGTGAGGATCTTGCGTTCATCGAAGCGATCTATTTCATCTTCGTCGCGGCGAGCAAGAACGATCAGGAACTGCTCGCTGTTCTCGATACACGGGTCTACAAGCTCGACACGTCCGTTCACGCGAAGCCGCTCAACGATCTCCTCGACTCGCTTTTGAAAAACAAGTGCTTGGAAATTCCCACGCACAAGAGTGCTGTGAAGTTTCTTCTTTCTCCGATGTGCGCGACGTGGAGTACAGAAGTCTGTACGTATGCCTTTGCTCAGCTCAACCTTCGGAACTTTTTTCTCACGCACGATGAAGCGGCTCTGCGCGAATTCGTGTTGCAAGCGCGGGAATGTCATCCCTCGGTTGCAAAGAAACTGATTCCGATCGCAACGACGCTCACGATCATGTTTCAGCAAAACATGGTTCTGCGCTTTGAAGCGATCTGCTACGTACTGCACGCGGCTCGTCTCTTCTACCAATCCTGATCCTCCCCCCGAGGATTTTTTTAATTCTAAAATTCTAATCCCTAACCCCTTGCCTGGCAGCTGCCGGGCTTGCCCCTAACCCATTTTTCCAGTATTCTCGACTCGTTATGCCAGACTCATTGCCAAAATTTCATCTCATTACGTTCGGATGTCAGATGAACAAAAATGATTCCGAACGCATGGAAACTCTTTTGAAAGGGGTCGGGTTTGAATCGACAGATGTTCCGGAAGAGGCGGATGTGATTTTGATCAACACTTGTTCAGTTCGTCAAAGCGCGGAAGATCGCGTCTTCAGTAAAATTCATGCGTTTCAGGAATTAAAAGAAAAAAATCCGAAATTAATCGTCGGTATCACAGGATGTATGCCGGGTCGTGATCGCGACGGAGCGATTCGCAAACGTCTGCCGATCGTGGATTTGTATTTTCCGATTTCCGAGATGGGACAATTGCCGCGATGGATCGGGGAACTGCGACCGGAACTCGTGAATAGTGAAGATACGATCGCCGACTATTTGAAAATCCGTCCCGAGTATCACTCGATCAAACAAGCGTACGTCAGTATTCAAACCGGATGTAATAAATTTTGCACGTATTGTGTCGTACCATTTGCGCGCGGGCTCGAAAAGAATCGTCCCGTGAAAGATATTCTCGATGAGATTCGAGATCTTGCATTGCACGGATGTGTCGAAGTGACATTGCTCGGACAAACTGTAAACAGTTATCTCGCGCCGGATGCGGAGAATTTTTCGAGTGAGAATCCTTTCGAAAATCATTTCGCAAAACTTTTGTGGGAAGTGAATCGAATCAAAGAAATCAAACGATTGCATTTCACCGCACCGCATCCGTTGCATATGACAGACGAGGTGATCGATGCGATGACGCTTCCGGCCCACGTGAATTTCATTCATCTTCCTGTGCAATCGGGTGATGATGAAGTGCTACGACGAATGAACCGCCGATACACCGCCGCTCAATTTATTGATGTTGTGAAACGATTACGGACGAAGATTCCGAACATCGCAATTGGAACCGATATTATCGTCGGGTTCAGTGGAGAATCGAATGAGCAATTCGAAAAGACGGTTGAACTGTATCGCGAAGTTGGGTTTGATATTTCTTACACAGCGCAGTATTCGGTGCGATCGGGAACGGCTGCACATCGCGCATTCAAAGATGATGTGACGCGCGAGGAAAAGAAACGTCGATGGAATGCATTGCAATCGTTGCAAGAATCGATCACGAAAGAAAAGAATCAGCGATTCGTCGATGAAATTGTGAGTGTACTTGTTGATCGTTATGAACCGCCGAAGATAACAGATGAGATGCTTTCGATGCCCGGCAACATTCAAGAGATCCTTTCGAAACAACCCGGATATTGTTACGGAAATTCTCGTGAGATGAAGTTGGTTCGATTCGTGGGTTCGAAAGAACTCGTTGGCGAGATTGTAGATGTTCGTATCGAAAAAGCGGAGACATGGATTTTAGAAGGAAAACGAATATGAAACCAAAACTGATCGCCATTGTCGGGCCGACTGCGAGTGGAAAAACTTCGCTTGGGATTGAAATTGCAAAGATGATTGATGGGGAAGTGATCTCGGTGGATTCCCGCATGGTGTATCGCGGGATGGATATCGGAACGGCGAAACCGGATCGTTTCCCCCCTCCTTCTTTAAGGAGGGGGCTAGGGGGTGGTCGTGGGGTGGTCGTGCAGGTGGTTCCTCGAAATAACATCGAGAGTCTGTTTGAATTAACAGAACCTTACGTTGTCGAAAATGTTTCTCACTGGGGAATTGATCTTATTGATCCTGACGAAGATTACTCGGTCGCACAATTCAAAACATACGCAGAAAAAAAGATTCAAGAAATTTTGCATCGGAATCATGTTCCGATTCTTGTTGGAGGAACCGGATTATGGCTTTCGGCCGTGATCGACAATCTTGATTTATCTTCGACACCGTCAGATGAAACGCTTCGCAACGAACTCGAAACACGATCACTTTCGGATTTGTTTGCCGAGTATAAACGACTCGATCCGATTGGTGCGGAAACGATCGATCGCGAAAATAAACGTCGTGTGGTGCGCGCACTCGAGGTGACGCGATTAACAGGGAAACCGTTTTCCCAATTGCAAACGCGAGGTGAATCGAAATACGATGTGTTGCAAATCGGTTTGTCTGTTGAGCGCGAAATACTTAACGATCGAATCAATCATCGCGTCGACGAAATGATCGCGCGTGAACTCGTCACGGAAGTTCGTGGACTTCGAACGAAATACGGATGCACGGTTGAATCGATGACAGGAATCGGTTACCGTCAAATCTGTGCGTTCCTCGATCGCTCTCCCTCCCCTGCGAGGGGGAGGGTCGGGGAGGGGGGTTGCACCCTCGCCGATGCTATCGAAGAAATTAAAAAAGATACACGTCATTTCGCGAAACGTCAGATGACGTGGTTCAAACGTGATCCTCGAATTATTTGGATCGAAAATTCGAGCGAAGCGATTGAACTTACAAAACAATTTTTTGGAAAATAAAAATCGTCCAGGCTTTTGCGAGCGATGGACGACTAGAGTTTTTTGGGTCTTCCGTAGACCATGGGAGCAATGTGAACTTGGTTGCGTTTGTCGGCGATTTTTCCGCGGTACATTGCTTGATTCGAGAGCTGAAGCAGTTCGTCGAACAAACCTTCGATACTGGATTCCGGTTTGATGTAGGCATTTGCAACGCCGATCGTGACGGTCTGCGCGAGACGAACGTTTCCAATCATGCAGGGATTGTTCTGCATCGCAAGACGAATCCGTTCTGCGATCATCTTTCCGTTCCCGAGCAGTTGTTCACTGATGGGAATGGTTGTCCCGGTTTGTACACGCGTGTCACTCCACGGTTGATCTCGTTGTCGTTGCGCTTGTTCTGCATTTGGTTTGCTTGCCGGTGCAACGATGAGAAATTCTTCGCCGCCCCATCGTGAAAGCACATCGCCCAAGCGAATGCATTTTTTCAAAATGTCGGCGAACCACCGGAGGACGAGATCGCCGCCCGGGTTACCGTACTGCTTGTTGATCATTCCGAAATGGTCGAGGTCAAGCATGATGACTGAGATGACGCCGTCGAAACGGACGGTACTCAGTCTCTCGAACATTTGCTCGATCGACCCGCGCGCCGGTTGCTGGCGAAGCAATTTTGTCAGACCGTCCACGGTGGCACGATCATGTTTCTGCATCACGTAGCTGAGGCCTGCCGTTGTCTCGAAGAATGCTTCGAAGACGGCGCGTTCCTCGTCACTCGGAACCAAATTCGTCTGGTCGTGCGTTCCGTCCGGAAAATGAACGATGATTTCACCTTTTTCACTGTAACTGAGTCGTGGTTTTGGCTGATTTTCCATGAGGTCCTCCGTGGTTGAATGTCATAAGTTGGAAAGGATATGACCGCGTAGTAAATCATAAAATAAACATTTTGTCAACCATAAAACCGCCCATTCGACAAGCTCAGGGGCGGTTTTATGAGTTTATGTTTTCAATTTTACAAGCAACATGTTCCGGGTTAATCCGGGATCCGCAGTACCTTGCGTTTCTTTCATGACAAGTCCGACAAAGAGCATGAGGAGTTTTTCTTCTCCGGCTTGGTAGCGCAAGATTTCTTCTTTGTGACCTTCGATCATGCGATCGATCACATCAGCGAGTTCTCCCGCGTCTTGCATGTTGCCGAGTTTCAGATCTTCCATGAGATGTGCGGGCGAGTTGCCGCCATCGAGCATCGCGTTCAAAACTTTCAATGCGGATGTACTGTTTAGTTTGGTTGTTGCGATAAGGGTGATAAATTCCGCGAAGTTTTCTGGGGTGATCTTGCATGTGCGAATGTCGATGCCGCGCTCGAGAAGCAGGCCGCCTAGTTTCGACAATAACCATCCGGAGACGAGCCGTGCCATTTTCGGTTTCTCTGTTTCCCATGTCGCGTCGTCTTCACCGAGCGTGCTTAACCATTCCTGCAATTCCGAAAATGTTTGTTCAACGAAATCCGCGAGTGCGGGATCGTCACACATCTGCGCAGCATCCGACGGTTTTAATCCGTATTCGTCCATGAATCGTACGCGACGTGCGGCTGGGAGTTCCGGCATGTGTAATCGAAGTTCTTCGGCGAGATCTGCAAGAGCGAGCGGTGGAATATCCGGTTCGGGGAAGTAACGATAATCTGCGGCTTCCTCTTTCGATCGTTGTAGTTCTGTCACGCCTTTCACATCATTCCATCCGCGAGTTGTTGAAATGGAAACACGTTTGCCTTCATTCCAAAGTTTCGTTTGACGAATGATTTCGTACTCGAGCGCGCGTTCAACATGACGGAACGAGTTGAGATTTTTGACTTCCGTTTTTGGATTGAATGTTGCACCCACAATATTTCCTTCGTCATCGATTTCACGAAGGGAAATGTTCGCATCACACCTGAGCTGACCTTTTTCCATGTCCGCGTCCGAGATACCGAGATATCGCGCGGTCAATCGTAACTCATGTAAAAAGATTTTCGCCTCGCGTGCGTTTGTGAAATCCGGTTCCGTGACGATTTCGATAAGAGGCGTTCCGCCGCGGTTGAAATCAACGAGTGTTTTTCCATTCACGTCGTGCATGTTTTTCCCAGCGTCTTCTTCGAGGTGGGCTCGTGTAATTCCAATACGAACATTCTCACGTTCTCCGGCAGGTACGACAATATCAACAAAGCCATTCACGGCAATTGGTAAATCGAATTGCGAAATCTGATACGCCTTTGGCAAATCCGGATAGAAATAGTTTTTGCGGTCGAACTTCGAATGACCCGCGATCGTACAATTCAACGCAAGTCCCATGAGGACACCAAAACGAATCGCTTGTTCATTTGGAACAGGAAGTGTTCCCGGATGTCCGAGACAAATGTTGCACACATGTGTGTTTGGAGCAGCGCCAAAATCATGTGCGGGACATGCGCAGAACATTTTCGATTTGGTTTTCAGCTGGACGTGAATTTCAAGTCCAATAACAGGTTTCAACATAGTTTTTTCAATCAAACAACAATTCCTTCACTTTTTGACTCTACGACTCTTTGACTTTCTTTCAGCTCTTTATACAAAATCACCATATACGTTGCAATAAGGGGGATCGTGAAAATTTCGAGACTGGATTGAAGGAGATCCATCCAGGCGGGGACGTTATCTCCCGTCATGACGGAAATGAGATCAAATCCGGAGAAGACAGCAATGAACGAAAAGAGTATCGCAATGAGAATGGAATAGACGAGTCCGACAATAAACGGTCCCGCGATAAGACGATAAAGAACCGGAAAGATACGACCTTTTACAAGCGATTTACTGAAGCGAAGCGCTTCCATGTCACGTTTTCCATCAAGGACAACGGACAGCTGGGAAAACGCGTACCAGATTGCCATGATAATGCCCGGGACAATGAAGAGGATCAATCCGAGAAGGACAAACAAAAGTTGTCGGGCCATCACGCGAACGGCTGGGTGTAAAAGAAGGACAGATTGTTTCTGAGCAGCAAGAAGATCGACAGGCTGCTTTCGATCAATCAGATCGATAATAAGAATGAGAAGGATACTGAGCCAGATACTTATGAGAATTTGTGCAATGGTAAAAATTCCGGCACTGACATAGGAAACCCATGTATGTTCCGGCATGAAACTGAGAACGTAGATGCCGGCAATCGGAAAGAGAAGCCATGCACTATACCCGACAAGGATCCAGAGATTCGCGCGATACAACCGATAACTTTGAGTAAGAACAGAAAACGGGGAAGCGAGCATAGGAATAATTATTCTCCCTTGAGATTTTTATATAAAATGACATCTGACAGAATCAGAAGCGGATTCAAGAAGATTGCGATGAGGATAGAAAGAATATTTCTCGTAAAAATGTTTAATTCGATCAGTTGATTTGCTGTCATTCCGGTTGATCCATTCAATAAGATTCGAATGATAAAGGTGACAATGGATGCAAATCCGAGTCCGAAGAGAATGAAAACAAATTTTGGCAAAACAATGCGGATGAGTGTGGACCAGAATCGTCCTTGCACAAGGAGTCGACTTTGCGTCAACGCGTCGCGCTTTTCCGCGCCATCGATGGTGCATGTGTATGGCGCCATGAAATAGAAGAGGATCCATCGACACGTAAGAATTAAACTGACAAATGCAGCGAGAATCATGAGAATATCTCCGAGGCCGATGAGAATCGTATTATGCATCCATGATCCGATGCCAAAAATAATGGCGGCTGGTCCGATCGTAATGATCTGTGCGAGAACGATCATGAGACTGACAAGAATGGTGATGATCAATGTTGGAAAAAAAAGATGTTGCGTCTCTTTCATGACTTGTTTGAAATCAACGGGTTTATTTGCGACGGCACGTAAGGATGTACGAATGACGGCAATGAAGACCCAGAATCCAAGCAGAGGAGAAAGAATAAAATTTGAAACACCAAACAACACGATCCCAGCTGTTTCCCGTGTAGTGAGTGTGGCGGATAAGGGGGCTGTCGATGCATTCGGAAAGAGAATGATCGCAATAACGTTTAAAATGGCAATAAGAATAAGCCATCCGGAAACGTTCATGAACGAGCGAAATTGATTTCGATAGAGATCCCAAGAACGATCAATAAGCTCGCCGGGGGAGAGAAGTTGTTTCATATACGAAACAGTATAGCAAATTATCCGGTTGTTCCGAAGCCGCCACGATCGGATGTTTCGAGTTGTTCAAGGATGCGGAATTCTGCGCGTGCGATTGGCACGATCAGTCCTTGTGCGATACGTTCGCCTTTTTCGACAAGGTATGTTTTTTCGCCGAAATTACGAATCGCCAAATGCAATTGATCGTTCGGTCCACAGTAATCTTGGTCGATGATCCCAATTCCATTTGCAAGACTAATCTGTTTTTTTGCATTAGACGATCGCGACGCAAGAATAAGAGCGTGACCTTCCGGAACGCGAATAACAAGCCCTGTTTCGAAGAAGACTGTTTGTCCGGGTTCGATGGGTTTTGATTCGATGACGGCAAGATCGAATGCAACTGCGCCCGGGGTTTTGTATTCCGGAATCGGAACGTCAGGAGAAAGCCGAAAGATGTCCACAGGGATGTTCATACTCGCCCATTCTATCAAAAAAACACGCATGGAAACATCCTCGCGTGTCTGATAGCATGGAAGGCGTATGACCCCATTCGATGCACAATATAAAGAGGCGGTTCGACAAATCATGACGACGGGGATCGATATTCCAAATCCATGGTCGGGTCGGGTTGTTCGCATGCTGCCCGGAGTGACGCTTCGAGTTGATGTCGGGGAAAGTTTTCCTGTTCTCACGCTTCGAAAAATTCCGTTGAAATTATTTATTGCCGAACAGGTTTGGTATTTGATGGGAGAAAGCCGACCAACGTGGTTGCAACAGTTTACAAAAATTTGGGATGAGTTCATGGAACCGGACGGAACCATCAAAGCTGCGTATGGTTATCGTTGGCGTCATCACTTCGGACGCGATCAAATGGAATCGCTTGTGAATCATCTTTCGGAAAATTCCGCATCGCGTCACGGTGTCATTGTCACATGGGATCCAGCGGATGATGGGCTCGGTGTCGATTCGAAGAAAAACCTGCCATGTCCGTTTACGTTTACGGTTAACATCGCCGGAGGAAAATTACATTTGCACAACATTATTCGCAGTAACGACATGATGCTCGGTTGTCCGCACGACGCTGC
>CAYHDY010000010.1:19608-27884 GCA_964355525.1 uncultured Gammaproteobacteria bacterium
GGCACATCATCGAATCAATCATCGCTTGAGTGGACTTCCAAAGAAGATACAAATTTTTTTATTGAGAAAACAAAAGAGTGCGGTGTGATGATCATGGGACGCAAGACATTCGACACGATCGGACACGGACTAAAAGATCGCAAGATGATTGTGATGAGTAGAACCCCCTCCTCCTTTGAGGAGGGGGCAGGGGGTGGTCGAGTTGACGGAGTAGAGTTTACCTCCGAGACGCCGAAAGAAATTCTCGATCGACTCGCAGCTCAGGGATTTACCTCTGTCGCAATCACCGGAGGTTCGAAAATATACTCGTTGTTTCTGAAAGAGAAATTAGTGACGGATCTTTTCGTGACAATCGAACCGATTCTCCTCGGCGAAGGGATTCCGCTTGCGGAATCGTTCGGAGATGTTAAGCTTCGATTCGTCGAGTCAAAGATGCTCGGCGCAGAATCCGTTCTTTTGCATTACGAGGTCGTATGATCAACTATCCGTACTTGCCGTCCAATCGGCAATTCAAATTCGTGTCTGTGACTGATCCTTGCATGATCGAAGCAGTCGAAGCTCGTCGTGTATGCGCAGGCGACTCTTTATTTCCCGTCGGTGCCGTGCTCGTTCGAGATGGTTCGATTCTCGCGCGCGCGGGAAACGGATTCAATCGCGGAAGTTCGAAAAAGCATATTTGTCCACGTGTCGTCCTCGATTGCCCGAGTGGAACTGGTTACGACTTGTGCACACTACACGATTCAATCGGACACGCAGAACCGATGTTGATGCAGGTTGCGCACGAACAGGGAATCGACACGATCGGCGCCGACGTCTACATGTTCGGCCACTGGTGGTGCTGCGAACCCTGTTGGAACGCGATGATCGACGCCGGCATCCGCGATGTGTACCTTCTCGAAAACGCACACGAGCAATTCAGTCGTGATCGCGTGTTCGCAGAAACGCTGAACGGGAATCGAACCGACGTTCGATTGGAATCGGAAGGGAATACACACCGCGTGTTTGTTCCCGAGTCTGATGAACCGGTTTACGTTTTCGAAGCGGACACACCGGAACTTGTGGAACGACGGTTTCGGAATGTTGTGAGACAACTCTAAACGCGTAAGTTTATCTGAGCGAAACGATCCTGCACGGATCGTTTTTTTCTTTGTGTCTTTTTAGAAATGAAAAACCGCCCATGTCCCAGAAGGGGACACAGGCGGAAGGAAGCGAACGACGATCAGCTGATTTCTTTCAGGACAGGGACGAAGAAAACGGCCTTGAGGCATGAAGTCAATACACGCCCCAGTCTCGTGTTGATGAGAACGAGATCTCCTTCGACCGGGTGATACCGATGTTGCGTGTTGTCACAGATGTAACGCCTATTGCCGTCCACGACCATCTGTTGCATGCCGTGCACCGGATGTCTCTCGAGTACGACTGTTCCGAGGATATAACCGTCTTGCTTGAGCCATCCGCGAAGCGTTTCTTCGACACGGTTGTCCGTGCGTCCGAGTTTCCTCCACACGGGGTAGAGAACGCTCGAATGCACACCTTTGAGCACAGGCACTATGACGTTGACCCAGAACTCCTCGCGCCGGTCGTTGTGGAGCTCTGTGATGATCCCGAACAGGAACTGCGCGGTCGGTTTCGCGAGAAGGTGATCGCGAACCGGCACGAGATGCCTTGCGAGCGTCTTGCGGCCGAACAAATCGACCACACGTTCGAGCTTTGCGATGTCCACACCTTTCAGCGATGTTGTATTTCCGATCGCGATTTTCACGATGTCGTTTCGCACCTCCTCGTTCAATCGCAGGACGATGTTTGGGTGTTCGATGACGCCGAACGTTTCGTTTGGACATTTGTCCGCGCAAATTGTCAGTGCGATCACAAACTCCTCGTTCGTGAGAACCCACCACGGATCGAAATCCGGGAAGTGACTCGTGCCGAACTCGGACTTGCTTGGGACGACCCCGGCCGCAATCCGATTCTCGATTTCTTCGATGCCTGTGCGCGGATCGCGTTTCAAGAGCATATCGCACACGATCTGCGTGATTTCCGTCTTTTCGACACCGAGACTTTGCAGTGCCACGTAAACGGGAGCGCTGTTTACAGGTCCAGTACCGTAGCGCAAGAACGTGCCGATCTCGTTGTTGTAGTTGTCGACCACGTGAACGTTGTCGAGCCGATTCAAAATCGCTGTTGCGATGATCTTGCGGGACACGCCCGTGAGCATGGCGGCCGAGATCCAGAGGTGGTTGATCGTTCCGACGTGCGGGTAGGTCTTTTGCACGTACTGCTCACGCCATTTCGGCGAAAGAAGTTTCATGAGATCCACACTCAGCAAGAAGCTGTCGAGGAACCAGTTACGCAGATGCAATGACTCGTTCGACAATGCACCGGGCATCTCGCGGGCCGTGATCGGGTTGAATTGCGCGAGTTCGAGGATCCAATCCATGAACGCGTCGACATCGCCGATGATCTTGGCGAATGCATCCACGTTCGTGTACATCCACGACACTCCCATGCAGATCGAGGAGAAATCGCGATCAGAGGTGTCGAGCGTCATGATGAGCTCGAGCACGTCCATTTTCGTTGCTTCCCCCGCATCCACTTTTGTTTGGAACGCTGCGCGAACAGCTCGAACTTGTTCGAGCTCGCCGATCTCCCGAATCGAAACCGGGAACATTTTCGTCACACTGCTGATCGTATTCATCTGTCTCTCCGATCGGTTGCATGTTGCATTGCCGAGTGAGATACGCCGGAAAATCTCCGGCAAAGTTGGGTTTTCACCCCGTCCGGAACCATTCCGAGACGATATAATATACCATAAAATAAGGGTTTTGTCAATCATTTCTCCTGTGAAACAAAAAAAACGGCACGAAGCCGTTTTTTTTACTTATTGATCCAAGTAACGTATTTCGATTTTGGAATTCCCGAATGGCGTATGGACATTTCCATGGTCTTTCTGGATTGGCGATTCTTTTCGTTGGTTCCGATAATAACTTGAACGATTCGCTGTTCCGCTTCATCTCTCTTCACATAGAATGCGTGCGAACCGTTTGTATGGGTATGTGTAAATCCGTTTTCTTCGAGAAAGGTTGCGTGCTCTTTTGCACTGAAATGATGCCAGCTTTTAGACATACGCTAGACTCGGCACAAATCCGCAATGGGGAGAATGTTTAATGAGCCCGCTTGTTTCGGTAGTTTGTTTTTCTTTTGTGAGTCCAAAAAATTTTCATAAGCTCGCCAGTATTTTTCCGGCGCCGGTCGATTCAACAACGCGTCATCAAGTTTTGCTTTGCAAACCGTTTCAACATGCCCGACGACCGCTTCAAACATTTCTTTGGTAAGTTTCTCGCGTTCCGTTCCTTCTTTCACAATATCCAATTCCAAACAAACGGAAATAAATTTCTTTCCGCTCTTGTAACCGAAGATGGTCACATTACCTTTTCGTTTTGTATTTTGAACAAGCATTCGCATAGATGAGGATATGATGCGATAAAAATATGTTTGCGTCAATTTTTTTCAAATGCTTACAATTTTTTCGCTGTGAACAATGAAAGCAACGGTTTGCATTCCGTTCGCATAAATTCCGGATAAAGTTTCAGTGTCGGTTCGCCTGCCGCAATCACCGTTGCAGCCGGAATCATAATCCGCCATGGATGTTCCGGTGTTCGATCCTCGCGGCTTGCCCCGTAAATAATTCCGGCCATGCGCGCCCAGATGCATGCGGTTGTACACATCGGACACGGTTCGTATGTTGTATACAAATAACAATCTTTCAATTTCGTGGATTGTAATTTTTTCGCAGCGAGACGAATCACATTCATTTCCGCATGCGCCGTCGGATCCATGTCGCGCCGAATGCTTGTAAACGCCTCCGCGATGATTTCGTCGTCTTTCACGATCACTGCAGCAACCGCATGTCCACCTTCTTCGTATTTCGTGCGAGCAAGTTCAATCGCATGGTTCATGAAAATGGCGGATGGATGTGTCATAAATTTATAGTGAAAATTTCTCCTTCATCTCCCCAAGCGTTCCCGCGACAAGATGTTGTCTCTCCTCATCCTTGTCGAGCTTATACGCGCCCGATTCGCCATTTGAATACTTTGCTGCGCTCACGCCATGCAAATTTGCTTCTTCATTCGAAAGCGGGGAAGCGAGTTCTTCGAAAATGACTTGGCACACGCGTTCGCCGGGATAGACACGGATGACTTGGTTACCCGCTT
Organism: uncultured Gammaproteobacteria bacterium; assembly: GCA_964355525.1. GTDB lineage: Bacteria > Patescibacteriota > Patescibacteriia > UBA9934 > GWF2-40-263 > XYB2-FULL-45-11. Next base: position 23,820 of record CAYHDY010000010.1, read on the forward strand.
CGTTCTTCATCGGAAAAATGAGATGGCCTTTGTAGCCGGCGTCGATGATTCCTGAAAGCGACAAATCGATTCCTCTTCGATTTGTGGATGTTCGTGGAAACAAAAGTGCCATGACATTCGGCGCATTCAGTTCGATTTGTTCGAGCGATGTGCCGATCACAAATTCGTTTGGCAGCAATTCGAAATACTGTCCGGGTTTCAAAATGACTTCCTCAAATTGCTCGCGATGCTTTTCAACGTCATCGATGGAAATGTTGATCGCATGTCGTCCTTCTTCATCGATCGTCCAGTTTTTTGGAATCAAAAATTTGTACCCGAGTCGCAAATCGATCGCATGCGGTTGCAATTGAAACGCATCAATCATCGGATCGAAAACGATTTCACGCTTTTCAATCGCAGCGAGAATTTCGTGTTTGGTGAAAATGGACATAGGGGGGGAAGGGTAACAAAGGAAACCAGAGGAAACCAAAGGTGACCAGAGGAAATTAGAAATGAATCAGACTTGGTTTCTTTTGGTTTCCTTTGCCTCCTTTCAAGTCAGACATGCCCTTCGAGTAATTGTTCAATTAATGCAGCGGCACGTTGCTGCGTCATCTCGAGTGCGCCGCCCGTATCAAGTTCATGAAATTGTGTTCCGTGCGATTCGAACAATTCGCGAAACCATGATGCGCGATAAATCACATCAACTCGTCGCGCGAGTTCCACATCCGCGAAGACACCCACAGCGCCTTGTGTGACGGGTCGCGATCGAATGCGTTCCGCAATGCGTTCAACGGATACGGAAGTCAGAATTAAATGATCCGGCGCGTGTTCAAGCGCAAGTTTATTTCCCGGAAGATTTGCTACAGTTTCGCGAGGTAATCCTCCCGGCATGATTGGTTGATAAACGAGTGATGTCGAAACACCGCGATCTTGCACAATGATTTTTCCCGCGGCGAGCGCCGGAAGAATTAATCGACGATACATGAGTCCGCGATCGAGCGAGAACGCATACGCGAGTTCCTCTCCGCTGTACGGATGTTCCGTCTGCGACATTTCTTTGCGAATCGCCGCACCAATCCATTGTCGCGTCGGCTCGATCGTGAAGTACACATCAAAATCCGGAATCTCTTCGAATGTTGGCGGATGGTCTTGTGACCAATCCTGCAATCGGAAGCATCGAAGTCCGCGCGCTTGAATCGATTCAAACATCGCCTGAATGACCGTGGTCTTCCCACTGCCGGCGATTCCGTCGATTATGATGAAACGGCCGTGATGTTGATTCATACGATTGTTTGATTTTCTCTCTGTCATCGCAAAGTGTACAAAACAAAAAATATCCGCGCAAGGCGGATATTTTTGATTTTCGAATTATGAAATGTTGATCTTGATTCCAGGACCGACGGAGGAAGCGATCGTCGCGCTGCGGAAGAAGATTCCTTTTGAAGAAGCGGGTTTCAATTTACGAATCGCATCGGCAAGAGCGGTAAGGTTTTCTTGCAATTGCGTTTCCGAGAAGGATGCGCGACCAAACACTTGGTGCACGTTTCCGGTTGGATCGTTTTTGAAACTTTGTTTTCCCGCTTTTTGTTCTGCGATCATTTTTGTGACGTTTGGACCAACTGTATCCGTCTTTGGGTTTGGCATGAGTCCGCGCGGTCCGAGGATGCGGGCGAGCTTTGCAAGCTTAGGCATCATGATCGGTGTTGCGACTGCGACATCGAAGTTGATAACTCCGGAAGCGACGATTTCATTGATAAGCTCTTCGCCACCGATAATGTCCGCTCCAGCAGCTTTTGCATCCGCTTCTTTTTCCGCTTCGACGAAGGCAATCACTTTCTTTGATTTACCAACTCCGTGTGGAAGGGCGATTGTTCCACGAACTTGTTGATCAGACTTTGAGGCATCGATTCCGAGTTTGACGTGAAGTTCGATCGACTCGTCATACTTTGCTGTCGCACATTGCTTGGTAAGAGCAACGGCTTCTGCAATGGAATACGTTTTTGTTTTATCGACAAGCGCGCGAACTTTCTCTAAGCGTTTTCCGTTTGACATAGGTTTTGTTGTGGTTCAATCGTCTTGCGACTCCCACGAAAATAATTTATTTAATATCGACTCCCATCTGGCGGCATGTTCCCTCGATGATCTTCATCGCAGCTTCCACATCGTTTGTGTTCAAGTCTGGAAGTTTCTTTTCTGCAACCTCGCGCAATTGTGCGCGGGTGATCGTCGCAACTTTGTCCGTCAATGGTTTTGCGGAACCGGATTTGATTCCGGCGATTTTTTTGATGAGTTCGGAAGCGGGAGCAATCTTCGTGATGAAGGTGAATGAACGATCGTCATACACGTTGATGATGACCGGAACCACTTCGCCGCGACGATCTTGCGTAGCTTCATTGAACTGACGTACGAATTCTGCAATCGGCAACCCGTGTTGACCGAGAGCTGGACCGACTGGTGGCGCTGGTGTTGCGGCTGCACCTTGGATTTGCAATTTGACCTGTGTCAAAAGTTTTTTTGCCATAGTGTTTTTTGATTATTGGATTCAACCCCGCCTTGGCAGGGAAGCGACCAAACTATGAATAAGTGGCGAAAGAATAGCTTAAATCTTCTTAACTTGCAAGAAGTCGAGCTCGACAGGAGTCTCGCGACCGAAAAGGGAGACGAGAACCTTGACTTTTCCGCGTTCTGCATCGATTTCCGAGACTTTTCCTTCCTGATTTTTAAACGGACCGTCTGTAATTTGAACCGTGGATCCGACTTCGATATCCACCTTGAATTCAGGTTCAGAAACTCCCATGCGTTTTTGAAGCGCATCGATTTCTTCCTGCGCGATCGGTGTCGGTGTTGTTCCTGTTCCGATAAATCCGGTCACGTTCGGCGTGTTGCGAACAACGTACCAAGAATCATCCGATACGATCATCTCGACGAGCACATAGCCGGGAAAGATTTTTTCTTCTGTGACTTTGCGTTTGCCGTTTTTAATTTTGATTTTCTTTTCCTTTGGAACCAATACATGAAAAATTTTGCTTTCCATGTCCATGGTCGCGATACGTTGAATCAAGTTCTGTTCCACGTTTTCCTCATAACCCGAGTAGGTGTGAATGGCGTACCATCGACGACCTTGGTTTGCTATTTGCTTTGCCATAAAGAACTATTTTTTAAGAGCGATTAATTTTTGAATGGCAAAGCTGAGAACGTAATCGAGTCCCGCAAAAAAGAATGCAAGAATGAGACAGAGCGCGATCACGACGATCGAGTACTTGAATGTATCTTGTTTTGATGGCCACGTAATTTTTCGCATCTCTTCACGAGATTCACGAACGTAGTTGAGGAGCCAGACTGCTGGGTTGGTGCGTTTGTGTGCGTGTGTGTCGGACATAAAATTTTGTATTTTAAAATGGCCTCGTGGGCCATCAATAAGAAGAATATACAGGAGGAATTATGAATCGTCAAGAGGATAAAACAAAAGCCATCGACAAGGTGATGTCAATGGCTTTCTTTCTAAATATCCAAATTTTTCACCAACTTCGCATGTGTTTGAATGAATCGTTTTCGAGGCGCAACGTCTGCTCCCATCAAAACATCAAACACTTCATCAGCGCGTTTTGCGTCGTCGATGGTGACGAGCTTCATGACACGCTGTTTTGGATCGAGTGTTGTTTCCCAGAGCTGATCCGGGTTCATCTCTCCTAAACCTTTGTATCGTTGAATGTTCACGCGTACTCCGCCGACATTCATCTCCTCCGTTTCCGATTCCTCCGAGCCGACCTCGACGGCGAGTGCCTCCGTCTCATCTTCCTCCTCTGCCTTTGGTTTCATTTGGTCACCTTTGGTCACCTTTGCCGCCTTCATTTTTCCACTGTCTTCGATCAACGCCTTCACGACACGATCTTTTTCTTCCTCGCTATATGCATATCGGAAATTTTTTCCGATGTTGATGCGATAGAGAGGTGGTTGGGCAATGTAGATGTGTCCGCCGTGGAACAGATCGGGGAAGTATCGATAAAATAATGTGAGAAGTAATGTTCGGATGTGCGCACCGTCCACATCAGCGTCGGTCATGATGATGACGCGGTGGTAGCG
>CAYHDY010000011.1:0-2866 GCA_964355525.1 uncultured Gammaproteobacteria bacterium
GCGCGCTTCCCTATCACGCAGGACTTGATCGCGACGTCCGCGCAAAGACACAGGACAAATTCATCGAAGATCAGGTTTCGATTATTGTTGCGACGATTGCATTCGGCATGGGGATCGACAAACCCGATGTTCGATTGGTCGTGCACATGGATCTTCCGAAGACGGTCGAAGGCTATTATCAAGAGACTGGGCGTGCGGGACGCGACAGCTTGCCGAGTGACTGCGTGTTGTTCTATTCCTTCGGCGACAAACGCAAACAAGATTATTTCATTCAACAAATCGAGGATCCGCAAGAACGTGCGCTCGCCGAGAAAAAACTTTCGCAGGTAATCGAATACGGCGAGTTGCGAACATGCCGCAGAAAATTCCTCCTCGAATACTTCGGCGAACCGTTCGATCTACCTCCCTCTCCCTTCGAGGGAGAGGGTCGGGGTGAGGGGTCGTGCGGCGGATGTGACAATTGTTGCGCACCGACAATCGAGAACGTAGACGCAACAGAGATCGCGCAAAAAATTCTCTCAGGCGTTCTCAAAACAAACGAACGATTCGGCATGGCGTATGTGTGTGATGTTCTTCACGGTTCGAAGCGAAAACAAATCATCGATAATCGACACGATGCGCTTTCCGTATATGGTGTCGCGAAGGATGTCCCGATGGAACATCTTCGCACGTACGTCGGACATTTATTGCAGTCGGGACATCTTGTAAAACAACAAGGCGAATATCCGACACTCGCCGTAAGTCCGATGGGAAAAATCGCCCTAATGGAACGATTGGCGATTTTGTTGCCGGCCGTCGCGACGCAAACGGTGCGATCGCGAATCCCCCCTCCTTCACAAGCCCGGCAGCTGCACGGGCAAGGAGGGGGTAAGGGGGTGGTCGCGCAGGCAATCGCATTCGAACCGGAATTATTCGAACAGCTGCGCGCGCTTCGCCGTTCCATTGCCGAGGAACAAAATGTTCCGCCGTTTGTGATCTTCGGAGACAAGACGCTACAAGAATTCGCTTTTTATTTACCGCAGTCCCTCGAGAGTCTCGGTGGAATGTTCGGTGTGGGTGAAAAGAAGCTGAAACAATTCGGTTCGCAATTTTTGATTCTGATTCAGGTTTATACGAAGACGCATAAACTCGCCGAGAAACCGCATGCCGCACCATCACCCGTTGAAGCATTGCGTAAAGAATTAAAAAATCGTCGCGTCGCTACCGGTTCGACGTTTCACAAAACAAAAGAGCTTATCGAAAAGAAATGCTCGATCGCAATGATTGCAAAGGAACGCGGAGTTACGGAAGGAACCATCATTCAACATATTTTGAAACTCATCGAAGAAGATTCGAATCTTGATATTGCACATCTGAAACCAACTGGTGAACGATTTGAAAAAATCGCAAATGCGTTTCAAACTTCCAAAACGCAAATGCTCACCCCGATCAAAAATCTCCTCGGCGATGATTATTCGTATGATGAACTGAGACTTGCGCGATTGTTTCTTTAACATTCCGGCTCGCGATATTCCACAACTTCCCCAAACGGACTTTCGATTTCCCAATCGGAGTCCGTTTTTTGTTTTGCAAATGTGTGGATGAGCGGGATTTTCCCTTTTCCTCCAGGAAGATCGAGCATAAATCGTGGCAGGGCGATTCCTGTCACATGACCTTGCAACGTACGCATAAGTTCGATTCCCTTTTTGATTGGCACGCGAAAATGATTCGTCCCTTTTGCGAGATCGAGTTGATGCAAATAATACGGGACGACGCGAATGTCTGCGAGACGTTTGAATAATTGTTCAAGAATGATCGGATCATCGTTCACTCCGCGAAGCAACACGCTTTGATTGCGCACAACGATTCCTGCATCGACGAGTTTCGCAATCGCTGCGACATTCTCGGGAGCGATTTCGTTCGGGTGATTGAAATGTGTGACGATGTAAATTGGATGCGTCGCGTCCATGTACTTACGTACTAGTACAATGAACGTATCCGTGATTCGCGACGGCAGGTTCACGGGCACACGCGTATGAATGCGAATGCGATGGATCGATTCGATAGATCGCAATCGAATAAACCAATCTTCGAGTTGTTCATCAAGTAACGTGAGCGGATCTCCGCCCGTCAGAATCACCTCATCCACTTCCGGGTGTGAGCGAAGATACGCGACGATGCGATCGCGATCCTCCGCCGTCGGTCCCGGATTCGCTTCGCCGGTTTTGAATCGACGAAAACAGAATCGGCAAAAGAGCGAACAGAAAAACGTCGCGTAAATCAACACACGATCCGGATAACGATGCGTCAAAAATGGAATCGGCGATTTGGTTTCGTCTCCGATGGGATCGCGCAATTCCTCGGGCGAGAATCGCAACTCTTTTTCATTCGGCACGCACATGAGAAGAATCGGATCGTTCGGATTTTTGAAGTCGATTAATTTGAGCGTATGCGGGGTGATCGATAATCGCATATTCGCAAGCACTTCACGCATGCGATTTTTATTTTCGATCGGAATATATTGAGAAAGTTCGTCGATGGTTCGCACACATTGTTGTAATTCGATTTGCCATGATTCAATAGAAGCCATACATTATTTTAAACTGCGTCATCCTGACGAAAGGAAGGATCTTCCCCGTGACTTCGATTCGCTCGAAGATCCTTCGGCAAGCTCAGGATGACGCGATACAAAAATCGTTTGCGAATGACAAACGATTTTCGAAAAACAGAATGAATAAAAAAACAATTCACTCTGTTTTACGGAGCCTGTTTCGGTGGTTGATAAATCGAAAGAGTAATCATACGTTCTTAGGTGTGTTTCTTTTTCGGAATCGGCAAGGCGACAAAAAATGTCGTTCCCTTCCCCTCTTTGGATTCAAACCAAATT
>CAYHDY010000011.1:2966-27716 GCA_964355525.1 uncultured Gammaproteobacteria bacterium
CGGCAAGGCGACAAAAAATGTCGTTCCCTTCCCCTCTTTGGATTCAAACCAAATTCTTCCTTTGTGAAATTCAACGAAATTTTTTGCGACGTACATGCCAAGTCCGGTTCCGCCGTAGGTTGTTGCCACATTGTCCGCGCGAAAAAAACGTTGAAACATTTTGTGTTGTTGATTTTCCGGAATACCGAGTCCGCGATCTTTGACAGAGACAACAAACGTCTGATCGATCACATGGCATTCCATCAAAATTTCCGACCCTTCTTTGGAATACTTAATGGCATTATTCAAGATATTTTGAAAAACCTGATGGATCTTCAATGGATCCATCTTGAGACGAATGTCTTGATCCGGACATTCTCGAAAAAGAATTTTTTGTTTTTTCTTTTTCGCCAAATCCATTTGTTCTCCCAGAACAATCTTCAAAAGTTCAATGGGGTCTTCAAGTCGAACTTTCAAAACCTTTCCCGTTTCCTGTTCAATGCGCGCCACCGTCGACAAATCATTCACAAGTCCGATCATGCGCTCATTGCTGGAAATAATCTGATCCAGATAACTCATTTGATCTGTGTTAAGAGACCCGATCGTACCATTTTTCAATAATTCCGAGAACCACTTGATGCCCGTAAGCGGCGTGCGCATTTGGTGAGAAGCGATGGCAACAAAATCAGATCGCATTTTTTCCACATCTTTCAATTGCGTATGGTCTCGAACCATAAACAGGATGGCGGGTTTCTTTTCATACACAATTCGCGATCCGTGTGCGTCAAGAAAACGCAACAGGTTTCCCGGACTTTGAATTTCAAACTCTGCATGCAGATTCCCGTTCTTTTTTTCAATGATTTCACCCATGCGTCTAAGCAAATCGGCACGTTGATTCGGATTGACAAAATCTGAAAATGTTTTTCCGATCTGTGTTTTCGCCGGAGCGTGAAGGAAATTTTCCATTTGTTTGTTCAGAAATCGAATTCGTCCGTCCTGAACGACGAGAATTCCCTCATGACTGTTCTCCACAAGCGTTTCATATTTTTGTTCCAACCCCCGAATTGTTTCTTCTGCTATTTTGTAATTGGAAACATCGTGCGAAATGCAGAAAATGGCCACGATATTTTTCTCTTCATAAATCGGAATCATGTGCGTACGAAACCATCGTTCTGTTCCGTCCGGAAAGAATAACTTGGATTCCCGAACAAAAACCTTACCTGTCTTCAAAACAATCTGCACAGAATTCTTAATGTGTTTTGCATTTTTCGGAAAAATTTTCGTGATGTATTTTCCAATCAGTTGGTCACGTTCTTGATGCAAGGTGTCTGCCGCGTATTGATTTACGTACAACAAACGCATGGATCGATCAATAATAAAGACATCATCCATCACAAGTTCAATGAGGGTGCGATGACTTGTCTTTGCCAAAAGCAAATCGCGTTCAATCTCATTTTTATACGACAGACGATGGAACGTCAAAATGGTCATGACCTGTTGTTCGATCGTCATTTTCTGCGTATGAACGGTCAGAACTTCTTTTTTCATCTGAACGTACTGTGTCTTGTCCGCAAGACGACGAAGAAACATGAAGCGTGCCGGTTTCGGAATCAGCGATTGAAACGACGCACCGATGAGATCCGCTTTTTTTTTCACCAAAATCTTCATCGCCATGCGATTACAGATCATGATGATGCCTTTTGCATCGAGCACCACCATGGCATCATGGTGGTGCTCGAAGACTTTTTCGAAAATGGCAAGCGAATGTGTCGCAATGGGAAACGTTTTTTTCATAGAGATCAAACCTGTTCAACCCCTTTTTTCTTTAATCGCGAAAGCCAGAAAACGGAAACGATAAGAACAAGCAAAGCAATGAGTGTTGTGTAAATGTTGAGATAGCCGAACATCTGCGCAAACACATTCTTCTTTACGGTGAACAATCGAAACTCGCTCGGACGACTCTTCACACTCGCATTCGGATCCACGGCAACCGCATAAATGGAATGTGTTCCTTCCGTCAATTCAACGGCGCTTTGCGAATGATCGAATTCCCAATTCCCTTTTTGATCGGCCGTCGTCTGATAGAGCAATGCTTGCGTGCTGTGAAGATAGACGGCGACGCGTGCATTCGGGAATGCTGTTCCACGGAACGTAAATCGATCGCCTCTCTGACTCGTCGTCGTTGCGGCTGCAACCATTGGAACGGAAAGTCCCGGGAGTTCAACGGCACGCGTCACTTCTTGAATGGCCGCTGCAGAAGGAGTGATTGGCGGCGCCGGAGCTGGAACGATCGTTGGTTTCGGAATCGAGACAGGCGGTGAAACAATGATCGTTGGAGTTTGTGTCGCAGGACCAGTCACGGAAATCGGAGAAGTCACAATCGTCTGCGCTTTTGGCGGTGTCAGATCAACTCGCGTATCGACTTCATTTGAAAACGGACTTATGTTTCCCGCGATGTCCGTCGCCTTCACTGTGAGAAGATGTACTCCTTCTTCAAGACGGATTGTCTCCGCAAAGATACCGTCCGATGTCGTTGCGTCTGTTAAACGACGGATGAACGCTCCGTGATCATAGAGATCGATCATCGAACCTTGTTCCGCAAGTCCGCGAACGAGAATTTCTTTCTCATTTTCAACGGCGGGTAACGCGGAAAGAATTGGTGCGATCGGTAGAATGACATCTTCAATCGATGGAAGAACCGGTGCACAGGCTGTTCCGACACATCCGCCTCCTCCTCCACCGCTCACCGTTATTTCTATCGGAGTCGGAGCGGGTGCGGATACGCGTATGTCATCCGTTGTTTCCACATTTCCGAAATCATCCGTTGCAAAAATTTTAACGAAGACATCCGAAGTGATTGTGAGTCCGGTAATGGTTGTTGATGAAGTCAACGCGTCTGTCAGCAATGGATCGTTTGTTTCATCCCATTTGGTTGCACTGCCGGATCGGTTTGCAACATCTGTCTCATTGGTTCCGTACCATAATTCATAGTGACGGAAGTGCGTGTCTGTTGCCGATGTCCAGTGAAGGGTGATGAGTGAATGTGTGTTCAAGAAATTTGTAAGACCGGAAAGTCCGACCGGGGCGTTTGTATCGAGAACAAAATCCGTTGAACTTGTTTGAGATCCGATATTTGTGAATCGATCCGTTGTCTGCACACGAACACGCATCGTTGAAATATCCTGATTTGCAAAATCCGTTCCCGCATTCCATGTTATCGTTTTACTCGAACCTGTCGACTGACTGCCATTTACATTTCCAGAAACGGTTGTTGCAGGGACGATCCATGAAGAACCGCTGTTTGAAGAAATTTGAAGTGCGACCGTTACGTTGCTTGACGTGTCATCCGAAAGATCATACAGAATCGTCACGAGATTGGAACCGGATGTTTGTGAAGCGATGACATTCGAAACGATCGGACTTGATGTGTCGACAGAGAATGCGGAAGATGTAGTGATCACGCTTGCATTTCCGTAGGCATCCGTTGCTTGCACACGCACTTTCATGTCCGTTTGGAATTGTCCGTCAAAATCCGTCCCGACATTCCATGTAATTATTTTTCCGGTTCCGTTCGATTGACCCGCACCGATGTTTCCATTCGATGTGACGGTCGGAACCGTCCACGTAGAACCGTTGTCCGAGGAAGCTTCAAACGTGACATTCGTGAGAGACGACGCATCATCTGCGAGATCAAAGGTGATGGCGACGGTGCGTGCACCGTCTGTTTGTGAAGCGAGAACATTTGTGATTGTTGCGCGCATCGTATCAACGGTAAACACGGAAGATTCTGCATTTGTACCTTGATTCGTAAACGAATCGGTTGCACGCACTCTCACCTTCATGTCCGCGGAAAAATGATTGTTAAAATCCGTTCCCGCATTCCATGCAATCGTCTTTCCCGTTCCCGTCGAAACACCGGACCCGACATCGCCCGTTGCGGAAGTTGTCGGGACGATCCATGTAGAACCGTCATTCGAGGAAATTTCGAGAACCGTCGAAAGATTTGATGAGGAGTTATCCGCAAGATCATAGGAAATTGAAACGGTGTCCGTACTTGGAATTTGAGCGGCCGTGACATTTGAGATAATCGGATTTGCTGTGTCGAGGATGAAGGAAGAAGACTCTGCGTTGTTTCCTTGGTTTGTAAATCTGTCGACGGCGTGAACACGCACCTTCATTTGATTGTTAAACTGTCCGTCAAAATCCGTATCCGCACTCCATGTGATTGTTTTTCCCGTGCCCGTCGATTGACCTGATCCGACGTTGCCTGTTGTGGATGTTGTCGGGACGGTCCATGTCGATCCGTTATCGGAGGAAATTTCGAGGACTGTCGTAAGATTCGATATTGAATCGTCCGCGAGATCGTATGCGATAGAAACAGTTGTCGATCCGCTTGATTGTGACGCGGTCACGTTTGAAACAACCGGATTTTCCGTATCGAGTGTAAATGCACTCGAAGATACCGTCGTACCCATGTTTCCAAGACTGTCTGTCGCTCGTACGCGTGCTTTCATGTTTACATTAAACTGATTGTCAAAATCTGTATCTGCTGCCCATGTTATGCTTTTTCCTGTTCCTGTTGTTTGTCCTGTACCAATATTTCCAGAAACGGTAATAACCGGAACAATCCAAGTCGATCCATTGTCGGAAGAAATTTCGAGGACTGTCGTAAGATTCGATGCTGTGTTATCCGCAAGATTGTAAGAAATGACGACGTTTGTGGAACCAGAATTTTGAACTGCCACAACGGATGAAACGGTCGGTGCGTTTGTATCAAGCGTAAATGCGGAAGATAACGAGAACGCTCCTTGATTGGAGAAGTTATCCGTTGCACGTACACGAACGTTCATGGTTGAAGAGAATTGATTGTTGAAATCCGTTCCCGCATTCCACGAAATGGTTTTTCCTGTTCCGGTTGTTTGGCCTGTCCCGATATTTCCAGTGGCAGATGTTGTCGGAACAATCCATGTTGATCCATTATTTGAAGATATTTCGAGAACAGTTGTTAGATTCGATGATGTATCGTCTGCAAGATCATACGCGATCGAAACAACGGTCGATCCGCTTGATTGTGAAGCGGATACGTTTGAGACGACAGCAACTTTTGTATCAACAGCGAAAGCGGAAGATTCCGTAAAGCTTCCCGAGTTGATAAATGAATCCGTTGCGCGCACACGAACTTTCATGGTTGAAGAGAATTGATTGTTGAAATCCGTTCCCGCATTCCACGAAATGGTTTTTCCTGTTCCGGTTGTTTGGCCTGTCCCGATATTTCCAGTGGCAGATGTTGTCGGAACCACCCATGTCGATCCGTCGTTCGAGGAAATTTCAAGAATTGTAGAAATACTTGAGGTCAAATCTGAAACATCATAGGAGATGTTTACCAAATTCGATCCGACCGCTTGTGATGCCGTGACGTTCGAAACAACAGGTCCTTTCACATCCAAGGCAAATGTAGAACTTGTCGCAAGGTTTCCATCTTGCGTTCCATCATTCCCCATCAAGCGAATATAAATGAATCCTTCGAAGTTTGATACGTCTGCCGCTGCATCCCACGCAAATGTGAGAGATGCGCCTGATGCGGTAAATGGCAAATTAATTTTTCCATCACTTCCCACTCCACTCTTTTCTGTCATGTTCAACCAATCCGTACCGTTCAATGAATATTCCGTTGTCAATAATTGTGTCAAATCATTTTGTGCATCCGTTCCTGTGTATTGAATCATCACATAACCACTTGCAGCTGTTTGTGCAACAGAATCAATGGAAATAAGTGGTGCGGATGTTGCAACCGATGCACCTGGCGACAAATTACTTTCGCTTGTTCCTAAATGTGCTGTATCAGATGCATTACGTGATTTTGTCTTAAAGACATAAATCGAAACAGGAGAACTCAATCCAGTCACTGTAACGGTTCCCCATGTTGTTCCTGTTTGCCAGATAGCACTCACTCCGAGAGAACCGTCTGTCTGAACATATTTGTTTTGCGTGCTTTCAAAAATGGCATATTCCAAACCGGAAATTTCTGCGACATTTTTATTGACAATCACATCTACCGTGTTCGAAGTTGGATTCTCAACCGTTGGCGCTGCGGGTGTGTATGGCTTTACGTACGCAAACGCCGCTGTTGGGGACGTGTTTTCATTTGTAACCACGTGACCAAAATCATCTGTGTGTACAATTTTCACTTTTGAAGTGAAATCATTTCCATCAAGCGTTGTTCCGACCGCGATGATGTGATCTGTTGGCGTTGCCGTATCCGCATCACCTGCGGAAGATGTACCGTAAGCCCCGCCGTTTAATGCGACGGAAAAATCATTTGTATTTGGATTTTCTTCCGTGAACGATCCGCCAATCAATACAGAAACATCTCCCGCATTTGGTTGTGCTTTCAAATCAGCCGCCGTTGCGGTGATCGGATTTTTTGTATCAACGGAGAAGTTTGACGAGACGGCAGAATTTCCTTGATTCGTAAATTTATCTGATCCCTGAACACGAACTTGCATGGTTGCATTCACATTGCCGGAAAAATCCGTTCCTGCATTCCATGTAATCGATTTACCCGTTCCTGTCGATTGCCCTGTTCCAACATTTCCCGTTGCGGATGTTGTCGGAACTGTCCATGTTGAACCGCCGTTTGAAGATATTTCAAGAACAACGGAAAGATTCGTCGATGAATCGTCCGCGAGATCATACAAGATCACGACGTTATCGGATCCGAGTGTTTGCGAGGAAGTTACGTTCGATACAACAGGATTTGCTGTGTCGAGTGTAAAAGCGACAGAAGAAACAAATCCGCTCTGATTCGCAAACGAATCTGTTGCACGAACTCGTACCTTCATGTCTATTTGAAATTGATTATCAAAATCTGTGTCGGCTGCCCACGTAATCGTCTTTCCTGTTCCGGTCGATTGTGCTGTACCAACATTTCCTGAAACAGTTGTTGCGGGAACAATCCATGACAAACCGTTATCGGAAGAGATCTCAAGAACCGTTGCAAGACCTGTTGTCGTATCGTCAGCGAGATCGTACGAAACAATCACATTCGTTGATCCGATATTTTGAACGGCAGTGACATTTGAAACAACCGGTGACTTTGTATCAATGGTAAATGCGGATGAGGCGATAAATCCACTCGTATTTGAAAATGCATCATTGGCACGAATATGAACCATCATGGTTGTGTTAAATTGATTGTTAAAATCAATTCCCGCATTCCATGCGATTGTTTTTCCCGTACCCGTTGATTGACCTGTACCAACATTTCCCGTTGCGGATGTTGTTGGAACAACCCACGTTGATCCGTTATTCGAGGAGATCTCAAGAACCGTTGTTACATTCGATGATGTGTCATCTGCAAGATCATACGCGATCGAAACGATAGTCGATCCACTTGATTGCGATGCGGTTACGTTCGATACGACAGCGGCTTTTGTATCAACGGTAAATACAGATGACTCTGCGTTTGTTCCTTGATTGTTATAACTATCCGTTGCGCGTACACGAACTTTCATCGTCGACGCATATTGATTTGAAAAATCCGTTCCCGCGTTCCATGTAATGGTCTTTCCGATTCCTGGTGATTGACTTGCACCGACATCACCCGTTGCGGATGATGTCGGGACAACCCATGTAGAACCGTTGTTAGAGGAAATTTCGAGTATCGTTGTCAAATTCGATGACGTGTCGTCCACAAGATCATAGGAGATCGCAACGTTGTTTGTTCCAACGGTTTGCGAAGCCGTTACATTCGAGACAATCGGATTCGTTGTGTCTACGGTAAACATCGATGACGCAACAAAACTTCCTTGGTTGGAAAATTTATCCGTTGCGCGGACACGAACTTTCATGTCTGACTGGAATTGACCGTCAAAATCTGTTCCCGCATCCCACGTGATTGTTTTTCCCGTACCGGCTGTTTGTCCGGAACCGACGGCACCCGTCGAAGAACTGTGAGTTACTGTCCAACTTGTTCCGTTATCCTCCGAAATTTCCAAATCAACCGTTACATCTGTTGAAGTATCGTCTGCGAGATCATACGTAATCGCAACGGTTCGTGCGCCGGCATTCTGTGATGCGACAACGTTCGAAACGACAGAGGCTTTTGTATCAAGAGCAAACGCGGATGAAGACGTGAATGATCCCTGATTATTGTAATAATCTTTTGCACGAGCACGTACGATCATATCTGTATGCGCTTCACCCGCAAAATCCGTTCCCGCATTCCATGTGAATTGTTTTACCCCGGTTGTTTGTCCGGATCCCATCTCACCACTGTACGTATTAACCGGAACTGTCCACGTTCCTCCGTTATCCGAAGAGACACTGAATTCAACCAACAATCCGCCGGAAGAAAGATCTGCGAGCGTGTAATCGATAAGAATATTATTTGTTCCGACAACTTGCGCGGCGGAAACACCTGAAACAACAGCACTCTTTGTATCAACCGTAAAATTTGATGACGTTACCGCCGTTCCCGCATTTCCATATGCATCTGTCCCCTGCAATTGAATTTGCATGGTGGAATTTTCTTGATTGTTGAAATCCACTCCGGCGTTCCATGAAATTATACGACCCGTGCCCGAGGAGACACTTGCACCAACATCACCGGAAGCGGTTGTTGCTGGAACAACCCACGTAGAACCGCTGTTTGAAGAAATCAACAATGTCACGGTGTTATTTGCCGCCGTACTGTCCGCAAGATCATAGGTGAATGTCAAAAGATCCGTTCCTGCCGTCTGACTCATTTGCATGTTTGTGATAACCGGCCCGAGTGTATCAATGGCAAACGCAGAAGAGGTTGCCACATTACTGCCTGCGATCGTATCTGATGATTGCAAACGAACATAAACCGTTGAATCACCCGTATTCGGAAGATCTGTTGCAATGTCCCACGCAAATGTATAAACCGTTCCCGTAGAAGCAAAAATCAAATTCGATGTTCCGTCAGATCCAACACCGGATTTTTCTGTCATGGTGTTCCAGATCGAATTATCGGTCGAATATTCGAACGTCGTCAGACTGTTTGTGTCATTTTGTGCATCTGTTCCCGTGTACTCAATCAACGCATAGTTTGTCCCTGTTTGTTGAGCGGCACTTGCGATTGAAATGGATGGTGCTGTATTTGTAATCGAGCCTTGTGCGGAAAAATCACTCTCGCTCGATGAAGCATTGAGTGTATCGGATGTATTTCGAGACTTTACTTCAAAATGATATTGCGCAACCGGTGAAGTTAATCCTGTAACCGTTGTTGTTCCCCACGCAACAGATGTTCGCCAAACAGCCGCGACCCCGAGCGTTCCGTCCGCTTTTACATATTTACTTTGTGATGTTTCAAAAATGGCATATTCAAGCCCTGTCGTTTCCGATGCGTTTGGAACGACCGTCACATCAACACTCGTATTCTGCGGAACCGTAACGCTCGGCGCTTGCGGCGTGTATGGTTTTACATATTTAAATCCGACTGTTGGTGATGTGGTCTCATTCGTCACACTGTGGCCGTAATCATCCGTATGGATGATTTTAACTTTCGAAATATAATCGTTTCCATCAAGCGTTACTCCGACGGATGTTGCGTGATTGGATGGCGAAGCAGTGTTTGTGTCACCTGCAGATAACGAACCGTAAGCGTCTGTATTTAAGGCGACGTAAAAATCATTTGTATTTGGATTGGTTTCTGTAAAAGATCCGCCGATGAGTGCTGTCGTACTTCCGGCTGTTGGTTGAGAAATAAGATCTGCAACCGTTGCCGTTGCAGGATTTTTTGTATCTAACAAGAAATCTGCAGATTCAACGTTTGTGTTTGTATTATTAAAAGTGTCTGTTCCGCGCAATCGAACACGCATCGTTGAAAGATCGACGTTTGATGCGTCTGTTCCCGCGTTCCAAGTAATAATCTTTCCTGTTCCGGTTGTCTGTCCCGCCCCAACGGCACCTGTTACAGATGTATCTGTCACCGTCCATGTTGAACCGCTGTTATTTGAAATATCGAGCGCAACTGTAACAGAACCACTGTCCGACAAATCATATGTGAACACGACATTATCTGTTCCGAGTGTTTGCACAGCACTCACGTTCGAAATGACTGGTGCGAGTGTATCGACGGAAAAAGCAGAAGATGAAACATCTCCGCTCAAATTAGCGTGTACGTCCGTTGCATGAACACGAACCATCATTCCGGATTGTTCACGATTTGGAAAATCCACTGCCGCATTCCACGTAACCGTTTTTCCTGTTCCGCTCGAGATACCACTTCCAATGTCTCCCGTGAGCGTTGTTTTTGCAACTCCCCAAGTAGATCCATTATCTTCCGAAATATCAATGACCACATCTGACGTATTCGCGTCTGCAATATCGTATTGAATCGTCACGGTATTCAATCCACTATCTTGTGAGGCTGTCACATTCGAGATACGTGGCGATTCTGTATCAACAGAGAAATTGGCGGAAGAAGTATCGACCCCCGGATTCCCAAAATCATCCGTCGCACGAATACGAACACGCAAATCAGATTGCTCTTGTCCGCTGAAATCGACACCGGGATTCCATGTGATAGATTTCCCCGCACCTGGTGAAACGTTGGCTCCGACATCACCCGTTGCGGTTGTATGTGCGACGGTCCATGTCACACCTGCATCATCGGAAATATCGAGATCGATCGTACTTATCGATAAGTCGGTCAACGTGTACGTAAAAATAACATCATTTGATCCGCTTTGTTGCGCAGCGGTCACACTCGAGATGACGGGAATTTTTGTATCAACAATAAATGCACTTGATTCTGCAATGGCTCCGCTCGATGTTGCATCGTTCGCTTGTAATCGAATAAAAACCGTTGCGTCTTCTATATCTGGAAGATCTGTTGCAACATCCCACATGAAATCATGCGGAGTTCCCGTGTACGCAAAGGTGAGTCCACTGATTCCGTCAGAACCGACACCGGATTTTTCTGTCATGGTAAACCAGGTACTGCCATTTCTCGAGTACTCCGCTGTAATCACATTCACACTCTCGCTTTCCAAATCCGTACCTGTGTAATTGATCGTAGCGTATTTTGTTCCGTTCATTGTTTGCGCAACAGAACCGATCGCAATCACAGGCGATTGATTTACAGACGATGCTCCGCCCGACAATGTGCTCTCGCTTGAAGCGGCATTTGCAACATCGGAGGTATTACGTGACTTTACTTTGAATTGATACGTGTAAGAATCATTTACGAGTCCATTCACGGTAGCGGTTCCCCAGGCAATGGTTGTGCGCCAAACAGCACTTGCGCCAAGCGTTCCGTTTGTTTGCACATACAAACTTTGCGATGTTTCAAAAATGGCATATTCGAGTCCGTCTGTCTCCGATGCGTTTTTATTAATCATCACATCAACCGTTCCATTCGTTGGATTCCCAACCGTTGGTGTGGCTGGCGTGTAAGGTTTAACAAATTTCAATGACGCACTTGGCGACGTATTTTCATTCGTCGTCATTTGACCATAATCATCCGCATGAACAATTTTTACTTTCGAAACAAAATCATTTCCATCGAGTGTCGCTCCGACGGGTGTTGCATGATTTGCAGGCGATGCGGTATTTGTGTTTCCCGCCGATGTCGAACCGTACGCACCATTATTCAGCGCAACAGAAAAATCATTCGTGTTCGGATTTGTTTCCGTAAAAGATCCGCCAATCAGAGCCGTCGTATCCCCCGCATTCGGTTGCGATTGCAAATCCGCCGCAACATTCGTTGCTGGATTCAATGTATCGAGTGCAAAATTTGCCGATTCTGTATTTGCACTTTGATGTTCGTAAACATCTTTTGCACGAACACGAACTTGAATATCCGATTGTGCTTGCTCATCAAAATCCGCACCTGCATTCCATGTGATTGTTTTGCTTCCCGCAGCGATTCCAGCTCCAACATCTCCTGTGACACTCGTGTCTGTCACCGTCCATGTCGATCCTCCATCTTCTGAAATATCCAATTCCACAAGCGAATTGTTTTGATCTGCGAGTGTGTACGTAATGGAAACATTTGTTGAACCAAGCGTTTGCGATGCGCCCACACCTGTCACACGAGGTGCAAGCGAATCGAGGGAAAATGCAGACGAACTTGCATTCGACGTGTTTGAAAATGCATCCGTTGCTGTCACACGGATCATCATGTTTGTTTTTTCAAAACCACTGTAATCCGTCGCCGCATTCCACGTAATCGTTTTGTTTATTCCGGGAACAACGCTTCCAATATCTCCGGAAGCTGTTGTAATTGGGACAACCCATGTTGATCCACCGTTACTTGAAACTTCAAGTCCGACCGTAACATTTCCTGAATCTTCACTGACATCATAATGAAATGTAAACGTATCCGCAGCTGAATCTTGGACAGCGGTTACATTTGCGACAACAGGATCTTTTGTATCAACCGTAAAATTGCTCGAGGAAGTATCTATTCCTTGATTTCCAAACGTATCATTTGCCCGAATGCGAACTTGAAGATCTGTCTGATATTGATTATCAAAATCCACTCCCGCATTCCATGTGATTGTTTTGCTTCCTGGCGTAACTCCCGTTCCAACATGACCTGTCACCGATGTGTCTGTCACCGTCCATGTCGATCCTCCATCTTCTGAAATATCCAATTCGACCAAAGAATTATTCACATCGGTCAATGTGTAGGTAAAGGATACGGTTCGCGCACCGGCGTTTTGTGAAGCGGACACACTCGAAACCGCTGGTGTGATCGTATCAATCTCGAATGCCGATGATGTTACAAGTGAACTTGTTGTTATTGCATCAGATGATCGTAATCGAATATAAACCGTGGAATCTTCCACGCTTGCAAGATCTGTTCCAACATCCCACATGAAATCATGTGCGGTTCCGCCCGACAAAAATGTGAGGTTGGATGTTCCATCCGAATCAACCCCCGATTTTTCCGTCATAGTGCTCCATGCGGAATTATCACGAGAATATTCAAATACGGTCAGACTATTAATATCGCCCTGTCCGTCCGTTCCCGTGTAATTGATCGTGACGTACTTTGTTCCGTCCGTTGTTTGAGCGATCGAACCGAGAGAAATTGAAGGAGCTGTGTTCGTGATTTGCGTGGTTGCGGAAAAAGCGGATTCTGATGATGCGGCATTCCCCGTATCACTCGGATTGCGTGATTTTACTTTGAAAATATAATTTGCAACGGGTGAGGACAAACCGCTCACATGCACTTTTCCGGAAATTCCCGTGTTGTTTCCCCACTGTCCGCTTCCTGTTCCCATGATTTCCCAAACAGCACTTGCACCAAGTGTTCCGTCTGCTTGAACATATTGGCTTGTCGAAGTTTCGAACAAAGCATACGGAACGTCCGATGCTTCACTCACGTTTGGATTGATCGTCAAATCCAAAACCGTTGTGACAGGAGCCGACAATGTTGGCGCTTGCGGTGTATAAGGTTTTACATATTTGAATGCGGACGACGGCGACGTATTTTCGTTTGTCGATGCATTACTAAAATCATCTACATGAACGATTTTCACCTTCGAAATGTAATCATGACCATTCAACGTTGAACCAACCGTTGTTGCTTGGTTTGAAGGCGTTGCGGTATTTGTTGTTCCTGATGTCGATGATCCATAAGCTCCTCCGTTGATCGCAACAGAAAAATCGTTGGTGTTTGGATTGACTTCTGTAAATGATCCGCCGATTAAAGCTGTTGCGTCTCCCGCATTTGGTTGCGCTTGAAGATTCGCTGTCGTAAGTGTAGCTGGTGCCAACGTGTCGAGCGCGAACGCGGAACTCGCAACGTAAGATCCTTGATTTTGATATTTATCTTTTGCGCGGACCTGAACTTTCATCGTACTTAATTGTTGCGCGGTGAAATCTGCTCCCGCATTCCATGTAATGACTTGTCCAGCACCAGTCGATTGACCTGCACCAACAGCACCGGTCACCGATGTTATTGGAACGGTCCACGTCGATCCGTCATCGTTTGAAGCTTGAACTTCAACAAGTAAATTGTCTGAAGTATTGTCCGTCAACGTATACGTAATCGAAACATTCGTTGATCCTGCCGTTTGCGTTGCTGTTACGCTCGATGTAACAGGATTCACATAGTCAACGGTAAATGCTGTCGAAGCTTCATAAGCCCCGTTGCCGACACCGTCATTCGCACGAAGTCGAACGTAAACAGTTGTGTTGTATACCGCTCCAAGTTGTGAAAATGCGTCCCAAACAAACGTATGGGAAACACCAGTAGGTGATGAAGTCAAACTCGAAATACCACCATGTGAGGGATCTCCTGTTGCTGCCGTCATGGTCACTTGTTCTCCTGTAAATGAACCTGTCAAAGAATATTCATACGTCGTCAAACTTTCTGGATCACTGTCTGCATCCGTTAATGTGTAAGGAATATAAACACGTCCTGTACTTGTCCCCTGACTTGGAGTGACACTCGAAATGACCGGAAGGCTATTTTCTGTGTAATCAATGGCAACGTTATCAAGAATCACTTGTTGCAATCCGTCACTTGTCAGAAACGCTTTCCATCGAATTTTATTATTCGTTTTTGGAAATGTGCCGATGTTTGTATTCACGACGCTTGCAACATTGTAATTTGTCGCTCCAGCAGCTCCCCATGCGGAACCGGTCCAGTATTGCCACGAAGCTCCGTCATCATCAGAAAGTTGATAAGAAATTTCTCCGCCATTTTTTGTCGCGGTTTCTGTAAACGCATTCCAACTCACCGTTTTAGACATGGTGAGCGATGTTGTTGGATTGATGGTTGGACTCGTTGTGTCATAACTGACAGTTGTCTTTGTCCAGTTTAGCTGAACGTTGTCGTATCCGAGCGTGAATGGCCCACTTGAACTTCCGGGAGTCTCCAACCACGCGGCGATTTTCAAATAGTAGGTTCCTGCAGCTGTTACTTTTGAAGAAACATCAAAACTACTCACAGAAGCCCAACCGCTTGTTCCCGTGATTTCACCCGATGACCAAACTTCCGTTCCGATAACTGGCACTCCGGAACCTGTGTCCACAAACGCATAAAGCTTAAATGTATTCGGAACAGGTGTTGTATCAAAAGCGGTAATTTCCCAATTGAATCCAAGAGTTGTTGTCGGATCTGCGACAGATGTTGCAAAAGATTGTGTCCAATATCCTCCAAATTCATCATTTGCTCCTGCCGGAAAACTGACATTGATATATCCACCAGGGTTTCCACCAGAGGTCACACGTGCACCAACGACGTTTGATTCTCCACCTGTTTGATCCCAGTCCGCATACGTCCACCCCGTTGTGTTTGTCGAAAAATCTGGATTTGTTGTAGCGCCGCTTGTGACACCTCCCAAATTTTTCAATTGTCCCACCCCACCTGTCACCTCGATCTTTGCAGAGTCGTATGTATAATCACCCGCAACGCTGAAATCCCAATTCTGAATCGCTGCAAGCAATGGCGTCGCGCCAAGTAAATACAAAGAAACGATACCGACAATCAACAATTTTAGCGCATAAATACCTCCAGCACTTCCAACCGTAAACAAACTGATTTTTCTTCTGACAATAAATGATTGATAGGAAGCACGAACATCTTTTTGCTTAGCCGGAAATAGGAAACCCGTCTCTTGCACTTTATCGGGTGAAACAAAAATAAAAAGCGGCAAAGAAATAACCGCAAGAATACACTCGGAACCAATAAGAAGAAGCGCTGTCGGCAGGACGGATGTCAAACCATCTTTTTGGACAACTCTTTGTTTAAGATTGAAAACGAATCCGGAAAACCGTAGAAAAAAATTTAGCCAACGGGTTTCCATATAGTTTGTCAAAAAATAAAGAATGATTGAAAAAACAAAAGCCGCCGATATCTAAATGGTTAAAAAGACCAAAAAAGCTCCGAGGAGAATAATCAAGACAACAGACCAGTTCGCGAGAACGTCCACATTTCTCACCAAGAGATCTCCCCATGTTGTTTTTACTTTAAAATACTGTGTATTCGAAAAGTCACTGCGTACGCCCGCTTGCTTGTTGTAGGTGAATGCGGATAAGGAATGATTCCCTTCCGAGAGGGCAAATTCTTTTTGTCCGTGTTCAACGTTCCATTTACCGTTTTTATCGACAGTGCCGGTATACACAGCGGTTTGTTGATCCGTCAAAAATAAAACGATCATGGTGCCGGGTTCACCCGTTCCATAAAACGCAAAATTCTTCCCGGATGTTTTCTTCACCCCCGTCAATTCCGGTCTTTGCAAACTTTGCACAGCTTTTGCATTTTGAATCCCTGCTTCTTCAAAAATACTTGTTTGTTCCTGCACGGAAAGCTCGGGAGATCGAAGATCACTTACTTGATAAAGTTTAAGGGGACCAAAAAAAGTTGGAATCAATAAAATCAACAAGAGCTTCAGCGCCCAAATGACAGCGATAACAATAGCACCGGTTAACGTCAAAATACGTCGCAGTCTGTAATCAAAATCCACCTTTGCATATCCGCCCTTCTCTTGAAGAAAAGCAGTTACGTTCTGCGATCCGACGCCGATATAAAGCGGCAACGAAACAAGCGCCAGAATGATTTCTGACACAATCAGGGAAATAATGTTCCCAACGACTTGCATACCCTCCTGTCCGACAAGCAATTGCTTCCGTTGATAAATCCGATTCGAGAGTCTCAGAATTAAATTGAGCCAAGATGATCTCACAAATTCTTTTTAGATTTTTTGACTAATCCAAAACTTTTTTCACTTTTTGAACTAAGACAGATAAATCCGTATCCGCTTTCACAAAATAATCCAAGGCCCCGAGTTCTTTGACCTTCGTTTTATCTTCATCGGATCCAAGGTTCGAAAGAACGATTACCGGAGTCTCCTGCAAATGAGGAATTGATTTCAGTTCCTTCAGATAATCAAATCCGCTTTTTTTAGGCAAAATCAAATCAAGCAACACCAAATCAGGTTTGAGTCTTTCCGTCATTGTTAAAGCGGTTTCACCGTCCGTTGCCGTTGCAATGGTAAATTCCCCTTCATGGAAACTCAGATATAAGGCTCTCAAGATCACCTCATCATCTTCAACAATCAATATCAGTTTTTTTGAACTCTTCGCCATACCTTTTTAAAACAGTTTTTTTACGTAATCAACAATTTGTTTTATCTCTGAATTGGCCTTGATAAAGTATTCGTCCGCCCCCAAAGACTTTGCGGATTTTACATCTGCCGCAGAACCAAGGTTGGAGATGACCACAACGGGAATCGATGCGGTCTTTGTTTCTGATTTCAATTGTTTCAAAACAGCAAAACCGTCCAGCCCCGGCAAAATGAGATCGAGAAGGATGACATCCGGAAGTTGATTCTTCACGGATTCTAAGACGTCGAGTCCGTTTCCTACGCTTTGGACGTTAAATTTTTCATTCGAAAAGACATCGAACAAGGCTCGGTTTAACAAGGCATCGTCTTCAACAATCAATAAATTTCTCACTTGAGATTTCTTCGTTGTTTTTTTTTCGAACATAAACGCTTGAATCAGATAATTCTTTCTCTATTATAGAGGATCTCAAAAAAAAACCAAGAGTTTAAGGCTTCTCAATGTGGATGAAAGAGACCATAGCCTTGATATCCGTCCTCAAGTGCCTTCACATGTGTGTACCCGTAAGATTCAAGAAAGGTCTCCGCTATCTGCGAACGTTCCCCGCTTAAACAATATACAACAATGAACGCATTCTTATCCGGAGCGAGTTTTGAAATCCTAAAAGGAAGGAGCCAATGCGGCAGAGAAATAGATCCGGGAATATTTCCGTTCTTCCATTCTTCTTCACTGCGAACATCGAGTAAGACAAACGGTTGATGCGACAATGTGAGCACATCAAATTCACCCGAGGTAATTATTCCTCTCATATTTTATTTTTTTCTCTCTCTTCTTATTTTTCATTATACTCTTATGGTTCGAATGTACAATCAAAGAATGGTTCGAAATAAACCCGTAAAGGTTGACAGAATCATGCCCACATGACACACTTGCGTCCTCATTCATGTTCCGCATCCTATGGAAACAGAAACAACCGAGGACGAGACCAAAACTCCAGCCGTAGAAGCAGAAGCAGCTGAAGCGACAGAAGAAGATGCAGCTGATCCAGCTCCTGAAGCTGAAGCAGACGCAGCGTAAATCTGACAAAAATAAGACACCAGAAATCTGGTGTCTTATTTTTTATCCTTCAAAATATTCTTTCTTATCGCAAGACGTATCCAAGAGCTCTCACAACAGCCCAATCAAAAGGAGTACGTGGGATGCGGATAAAAATACGTTCATACGTTTCGATCCCCTGTCGTTCTTTCACCAAGTTGCGCGGGAAACGAATGCGATACATGAGTGTATTCCACGCCAAATCTTCTGACGCATCCTTAAAATCTGGTGCATGTCCAACCATCTGTCTGAAATGTGCAAGTGCATTCGAAACTTGTGATTGTTCGATCGCTAAATTTCGTTTCACGGGTTTTTGTCCGATGGTCATACGTTGAACGTCATCCCAAACAACATCCGCGCGACCAACCGTTTCAAAGTAATCACGAATCAAGGCGCGTCGTTCACCTGCGCCAAGTTTGATTGTTTCTACGGACGCACCGTACGTAATAAAGTTCGAAATCACTCTCGCTTGTTCAGCTGTTATAGCGATCCCAAATGCATTTGCATCCGATTGAACCGCAGATTTATACATTTCAAAATTCACAGGATCACTTATCAATCCAAAATCTGATAAGAGTTTCTGATATTGAGCCGGATCATGAATAATGACAGCTGGTGCTGCAACAACTGTTGCAGGTTTTGGTGGAAGAACAATTGTCGTTCCGCCACTTAATATGTTTATTGTGTAAGCAAACGTTGCAAGAGCAGATGTGATTCCGGAAGCATTACATCCCCTTGCTTTGATTGTTTTTGTTGAAGTAACACTAATCGCTCCGGTGTACACGGTTCCGACGGCACACGTCGGTGTTGTCCCGTCTAATGTATAACGAATACTGGTTGCCCCCGAGGAGGAAAGCGTTACATTTTGTGTACTTGCATATGTCCCCGCAACAGGACTTGCGATCGGAAGAGCTGGAGATGTTGCAGAAGAGCCACTGCTACTTTGAACCGTGATCGTATAAAGAAACGTCGCAAGCGTGGAAGCAACACCGGATACATTACAACCTTTTGCTCTGATTGTTTTTGTCGAGGAGACAGGAATTGCTCCGACGTAAACCGTACCGAGCGAACACGTTGGCATTGTGCCATCTAATGTATAACGAATACTCGTGGCCCCCGACGAAGAGAGCGTAATATTTTGTGTGCTTGTATAAGAACCAGCAACAGGACTTGCTGTTGGCAAAGATGGAGGCAGCGAGGAAGAACTACCACCGCTCGAGCCACCACCTGGTGTCGTTATCGTATAAACAAGCGTCGCAAGGGTAGACATATTTCCGGCTGCATCACACCCTTTTGCTTTGATTGTTTTTGTCGATGAAACGGAAATTGCTCCCGAATAAACAGTTCCCACGGAACATGTCGGAGTCGTACCGTCTATGGTGAAAAGAATAATAGAAGCTCCGGTCGAAGACAAAGTGACGTTTTGTGTGCCCGAGTAAGTGCCGGCAATCGGACTCGCTGTCGGCAGTGCCGGAGCGGTAAAATCTGTTTGCACAGAAGATTCGTCGATGATGCTTGTTTTCGTTACTGTCTCTGAATTATTTCCAGCACCGTCCGTCACGAACATCGTGAAATCTAATCCCGCCCCTTCTGTTTCTGTTCCGTCTAATACGCGTGTTAACGTAGCAACATCTCCAACAACCTCCGCTGTTGTAAATGCTTTTCCACCAATTGTTCCTGAAACTCTTGTATTAAGATCAACAAGCGCTGTTACGGAAACCGTGTCTCCTATTTTTGCGAGATTGGAAATACTGTTGCTTGAAGTGATGTGTGTGCGCGCAGGTGCGGACGGATCAATGAAATCAGCAACAATACCTGTATTCGCGATGGGGGTCATTGGATTCCCTGCAGCATCCATTAATGTATAAATAAGAGAATAAACAGCACCATCAACCAACGAATTTCCAAAAGCTGCCTCGAGTGTTGATACAGAGAATGTATGTTGTCCGTTTGTTATGTCATCTCGAATCAGATTAAACACATGTACGGAAGAATCAGAAGACCCTCCCGTTCTTTCAAGAGTTATGGTTCCAAAATCCGCATTACCGCTAATCGAATAAACAAAATTATATGCAAGACCAACGACGGTGCCGTTTGTTGGTGCAATAGAAATAAGAACAGGTGCGACCGTGTCTTTTATTATTCCAGCCTCACTGTCCGTATACGTATCACGATTAAAATCATCTCGAACAGAAAGAGTAAAGACACCTTGCGCATGCGCTGTAAATCCAGGGATATCTGTGAGTGTCGTCACACCCGTCGTACAATTAACGGATGTCACAAAATTATCAATTGAACATTCCGCCTCAAGCGGCGTAATATCACTATCACTCGTAAATGTAATCAAGGCACTTCCCTTATTTGAAGAAGCAGCGAGTGGGGATGTAATACTTGGACCAAAATAAACAGGTGTTGCGAAGACTTGTTGCGTGAAAAAAAACACACTAGCTAAAATAATCGTCCCAGCCAAAACGATGGTAGATCTCTTTTTTAGACACAACAACTTAGGAAACATATTTTAAACAAAATGAATTTATAATTTGTTTTATTATACTACTTTTTATGATCTATAACGAGATCTTCCATTTTTTCTCTCATCCTGTATAATCCCGTCACTACCATAGGGGCGTCGTTCAATGGTAGGACGAAGGTTTCCAAAACCTTTGACGTGGGTTCGATTCCCTCCGCCCCTGCCACGTCGGTCGCGACCGACGTGGCCTGCCACTCAGCTGTAGTGTGTCAGGTCACGTTTCGTGCCAACATGTTAGTAAAAGAACACCGAGAGGTGTTCTTTTGTTTTACCAAGCTTTTCTTTATACTAAATTTGTTATGTGGTACTTCTATGTTCTTCAAAGTCAGGTTGATATCAATTATTTCTACAAAGGTTCAACTGGCGATCTGCGAAAACGTTTTGCACAACACAATAATGGAGAAGTTGATTCGACCAGACCTCGACGGCCTTGGAAGTTAGTTTATTATGAAGCGTATATTACGGAGAAGACAGCTCGCGATCGTGAATCTCATGTGAAACGAAGTGGATCAATTTCTATTCCGTTGCTACGAAGAATAAAGGAAAGTTTGAAATAAATAATAGGGATATGAACATTTGTATTTTTGGAGACAGTATTACCTGGGGAGCGTCGGATGAACAAGAAGGTGGTTGGGTTGAACGTTTAAAAACACATTTCATGACATTGGAAGATGAGAACGTGCGTATCTACAATCTTGGAATCCCAAATGATGATACAGAAAAACTTTTGAATCGATTTGATATTGAGGCAAGCGCCAGAAAACCAGATGCGATCTTTTTTGCGATCGGGATCAATGATTCACAATATCTTCGTACACCAGAGCAACCACGTATTCCACTCGAAACATTTCGATTAAATCTCGAAATACTTCTTAAGAAAGCACAAAAGTTCGCTTCCAAAGTTGTATTCATCGGACTCACGCGCGTTGATGAAGCACAAACGATGCCTGTCTCATGGGATGAGTCATTGTTTTATGCGAATGAACAGATCGAAAAATACGATATAGAAATAAAAATTTTTTGTGAACAAAATGATCTGTTATTTATTTCGACTGCTCAGATCATCAACCATTCAAATTTAGATGATGGTTTGCATCCAAATGCAAACGGACATGAAAAGATTCTTAAAAAAGTTCTTCAAGTTTATCCATTCTAGAATTTTGTCATCCAGTCTCACTGCCATAAAAGCACCATCCGATCGGATGGTGCTTTTGTTTTACTTCGCCAATGCATCCATGTCTTTTTGATACTGTGCGGCGGTGGCAACAACGTTATCACCGTAAAAACGAAAACGAACGTTTGTGGATCCGGAGAAATAGCGCATGGCGGCGGCCCATTCTCCGCTTTCAGATTTTGCGCCACCGGCAGCGAGTTTGATTGCGGATGCGAGGAATGCGTCTTTGATATCCCAAGGGTTTGCACTTTTCCCCGTGATGGCTGTGACCTTATCTTTGTATCCCATCCATGTCGACGGAATAAACTGTGCCGGCCCCATCGCCCCTCCCCAACCGATTTGATT
Organism: uncultured Gammaproteobacteria bacterium; assembly: GCA_964355525.1. Lineage (GTDB taxonomy): Bacteria > Patescibacteriota > Patescibacteriia > UBA9934 > GWF2-40-263 > XYB2-FULL-45-11. Next base: position 25,139 of record CAYHDY010000011.1, read on the forward strand.
TCCTTTTTTATCATGCATCGGACATGAGACCGCCGTTGTATCTGGATCCAATCCCAGTTCTTTTGTAATTTGTAAAAACGGTTCTTGATCACGCGTAGGCTTCATAATAACTTTCCACCCTTTGCTTGCAGGATCTCCTGGTCGATTGCAGGTTCCAACGTTTCTTCCGAGATTGGATTCTTGCGTGAGAATGGCGAGGACAAATGAAGCACGCACTCCTGTCTGACCGGAAACCCACTTTGCGATATCAACTGCTTGTCCGAAGGTGATTTGTTTCCCAACATCGAGCAATTGATATAATCGTGTCCGAATTTTTGCCGCTTGTTTTTGCGTATCACTTAACGCAACTTGATAATTCTTTTCTTTTCCTTTTGTCTCTTTCAATAACGTATTTTGTTCTCCGACCGAACCGGACAATTGTTGTTGCTGAAGTTGTTGCACGGATAAAAGCTGTTCGATGATTTCTTGTTGATCATTCAACGCTTGCTTATCTTTCGTCAATTCTTCGTTCGCTTGATGTGTTTGCGAAAGCAAAGCATTCAATCCAATGGAAATCAGTTTCATGTTTTGCAATTCCGCCAAAAAATCAAACAACGTGTGTTTAGACAACAAAAGAAAAAACAACGAATGATGATCATTCTGAAACATCCACTGCAAGTCATCGGCAACTTGCGATTGCAGCGTCACAATACGCGCAGTGTTGCGATCAATCAGCGCCTGTGTGTTCGAGATTTGACGCGTCATGTCTGAAATCTGAAGCGATGTCGATTTCATGCGCAATGAAAGCGTCGCCTGTTGTTTTTTCAATTGAGTGATTTTATTCGCAAGCGTATTCTTCTGTCCTTTGATGTTCACTAAATCTTTCTCATATTGCGCAATCTGATTTTCAATATCCTGCAACTGTTGTTGTAATTGTGCTTTTTCATCCTGAACTTGTTGCATCGTCAGAGGAGCTGTATTTGCAAATACAAATGCGCTTGTCGAAAAAAAACAAGCGATAACCACAAAAAAACAAGCGATAATTTTCGATGCGTGACGCATGCCTTGATTATACCACGTGACCCATTGACAAAAACACCCGCCCGAGAGCGAGTGTTTATTCGTAAATGTCTTTTCGATGTTGAACGCGTAGAATCAACAGAATTGTAATCGTTCCGTCAGATTCTTTTCGAAAAATAGCGCGATAATCTCCAATGCGGAATCGAAACAGCCCCTTATAATTTCCTTGCAACGGTTTCGCGAACGCAAACGGATTGACTGTCGAACAATATTCTTTTACTTTTAATGTAATACGATCGATAGTCGATTTTTCTAACGATTCCAAATCATCAAGTGCATTTATCGACCAACGTTCTTGAAATGACATATTACAAACCCAATCGTTTGCGAACCTGTTCTGTTGTATAAACACGACCGCCAGCATCTGTATCTGCAATCGCTTTTTTCAAACCCTCCAAGAATTCTTTTTTATAAATCTGTTTTTTAGGCTGAATGATTTTTTCACGAATGGGACGCAATTCAAAACATAACCCGTCTTTACTCCGAAGAACAAGTCGTTCTTTTGTAGTGCGTCGGCGGGCAAATGTTTTGAAATTTTTTTGAAGTTCTGTGATTCCGATGTAACGTGTGGTCATATTGACTCGATCATATCATAAACGATCCGCAAACGAAAACACCCGCCCGAAGGCGAGTGTTTATTTTGTTTCTTTATGCATTGTGTGCTTTTTGCACCACTTGCAGAATTTGTTGAGTTCAAGACGGTCTTTCAGAGTTTTCTTATTCTTGTGGCTCTGATACCCGACACGCTTGCACTCTTTGCATTCTAGTTTGATGAGATTTTCTTGGGACATATCGGTTGAATATTTACGGGCGAAGTGTACGGGAATCAGGGATTTGTGTCAAGGATAATAGTCTTTTCCTTATAAACGCAATTCCGGAGCCTGTTTTAAGATACTGTTCGAACATAAGGGCTTGTTCTTTTTGTTCAAATGCACAGTACCAAACGATTTTCCAAGGTTTGAACTTTGAAGTGTGATAAATATCACCAGCATTATGTTTTTCAATTCGTTTCTTCAAATCTTGAGTTGAACCCCTGTATAATCGGATTGGAAAAAGTTCACTCTGAAGAATGTATACGTAATGCATGTTTGTTGATTGATGGCCTGCCATCCGTAGCTCTTGCCATGACAAGACAACTTCGCGTCCGTCCTACACCAAGGCTTGTGATGGCCTGCCATCCGTAGCTCTGGGTGACAAGACAACTTCGCGTCCGTCCTACGCCAAGGCTTCCTCCGTCGCTACGGCTATGGAGGACAAGTCGGAGGACATCCTACGCTCTGGATAAACATCAAGAGCGTAGGATGGTGGGCAGAGAAGGATTCGAACCTTCGAAGGCGTGAGCCAGGAGATTTACAGTCTCCCCTCGTTGACCGCTTGAGTATCTACCCAATAATTTTGATGGCCTGCCATCCGAAGCTCTTGCCATAACAAGACGACCACACGCCCGTTCTTCGCTAAAGCTATGGAGGACATCCTACGCTCTGGATAAACATCAAGAGCGTAGGATGGAGCCGAGGGC
>CAYHDY010000012.1:0-24633 GCA_964355525.1 uncultured Gammaproteobacteria bacterium
GATGCGACAGCAAGCTTCTCCGCGGTCGGAAACGTTTTCCAGAATCCGGGAAGAAGTTTAAGAACTTGTTCATCTCGCGTCCGCGCCGACAACATCACAGCGACGAGATTCTGATACGGTGAACCGAGTTCCATCGCGCCGGGGTTGGGGAATCGGCGCTTGAGGATTTTAAGTGTTTCGACGATATCGGACATACGTTATTTTCCTTTCAACTGTTTTGGTCTCTTGTTCGAAATAACACTCTCCCCCGTTTGCGTTTCAATTTCCAGTCTCGCTTTTTTTGCAACGACTCCTCCGGATCTCGCAACCATTTTATTCTGTTCCAACCCTTTCGGTTTTTTCTTCTTCGAAATTTCCGTCGTCGACGCTTCCGCAAGCATATTCAAAACCAATTCAAGATTCGTCATGTTGTCCCTCAAGTTTTCTTTTTTCAATCCCTTGAACTTTTTGTATTCCTTCACGCTTCTGTCCGCCCATGCTTTTGTAATCTCGTCCGTAAGAATGGCGTACTCAAGTCCTTCTTTCATGTCGCGTTCTTTCCATTCATCGGTAAGTTCCTTTCGAACCTCAATGCTTTTCAATCGCTGATTGATCCACTCTTTCGAATACCCTTTTTGCAAATACGTTTTCATGGCGCGGTCAAACGAAAGTTCCGGATCTTCTGTTTCTTCGATTCGTTCATATCCGACCTGTGCGAGCCACAACTTGAACGGTTCAGCTTTTGGAGATGGAATGGACTGAATGAGACGCAAAAGAGTTTCCGTATCCACAACATCAGTAAGATATTTTTTCCCATCCAAAGCTTCCAATTTCAGTTGTCCCACATTTTGGGACAACTGACTTCCTTCACTATTCAACTTTGTTTTTAGCGCATTCCAATACTTTCTTGGTCTTGGACTGTCCGTCAAAACTTCGACAACATCAATAACAGAAAAAAACCAGAGTTCTTTTTTCTCATCATAAAATCGTCGAACTTGTTTTTGATGAAAAAGAATGATGGAGTGAGGAGATTTCATATGATACGCAATTTCATTTAAGCTCATACCCCCATCCCGGCTTCCAAGCCTTTGTCTTTCGCCAATCATCAGCGAATGCTTCCTCCCATGTTTTTCCTTTTAGCAAAACATCGAGTGCAAGCTGTGGAGCTTTATGTGCAACGATCGCCACAAGCTTGCCATCGTAATTTCTTTTTAGATATTCGAGAAAGTCCGCAATACGTACCTTCACATCTTCATAACTTTCCCCTTCCGGAAATCGTTCTGTAATCTTTTTTTCTTGCAAGGGTTCAACAATATTCGATGCTTGTGCATTGAACGTTCCATAATTACACTCACGCAATCTTGCATCTTCAACAATCGGAACAATTCCTTCGAATGTAAGTTTTGCCGAATCGGCAGAACGCTTGAGATCAGAACAAAAGACAACATCGAATTTTTTGTCCTTAATTTTATCTTTCAATTCAATCGATTGTTTCATTCCCAACTCTGACAGACCAACATCGAACCAGCCGGATGAAATTTCATTTTCATTGTCCGTTGTTGTGCCGTGTACAAAATACGTTATTTGAATTGACATAGAATAAAAATGAAAGATCCTTCGGCTTCGGTCGAACCTTCGCTCAGGATGACGCGAAAATTTACACCAACGGCTGCCCGGTCATCAACTCCGGCTGATCGATTCCCAACACAGCCAAAATCGTCGGTGCGACATCCGCCAACATTCCAACTGGCGGCATCAATGACAAATTTCCATCCGGAACTTCGCCGGCGATTGATGGCTGACCTTCGTAGATTTTTCCGATGATGACGAACGGCACGGGATTCGTTGCGTGTTCTTTGTCGATGTCGCCTGTGCGAAGATTTTTCAATTCTTCCGCGTTGCCGTGATCGGCGGTGATAAAAACAAACCCTTCGCGCGCGAGAACGGCGTCGACGATTTTGCCCATGCACTCGTCGATGCATTCAACCGCTTTGCGCGTTGCATCCATATCTCCCGTGTGCGCCACCATATCCGGATTCGCGAAATTCATGGCGATAAAATCGTACGCGTTCGATTGAACAGCTTTCACCACACGATCGGTTACCTCGCGTGCGCTCATTTCGGGTGCGAGATCATACGATGCAACTTTTGGTGAAGGAACGATTTGTCGATCCTCGCCCGGAAACGGTTCTTCGCGCGTGCCGTTCAAAAAGAATGTGACGTGCGCATATTTTTCCGTTTCGGCGATATGTAATTGTTGCATGCCATGATCCGAAAAAACTTGTGCGAGACACTGCTCGATTTTTTCCGGCGGATAAATAACCTCGACCGGCAATCCGCTTTCGTATTCTGCCATCGTCACGGCAAAAAGATTTTCCACATGCGTGCGCGGGAACGAATCGAAATTCGAAAGCACGAACGCCTTCGTCAGTTCACGCATACGATCCGGACGAAAATTGAAAAAGATCACTGCATCGTTTTCTTGAATCGTCGCAATCGGTTTTCCATTTTCCACCATCACCGTCGGAATGAACTGCTCGTCGTACACTTCTTTTTGATAAGACGTTTTCAATGCTTCGAGCGGATCGGTTGCCGTCTCTCCCGTTCCGAGTACCATCGCGTTATAAGCTTTTTCAACACGATCCCAACGATTATCGCGATCCATCGCAAAGTATCTGCCGGACATCGATGCGATTTTTCCGACACCGAGTTCTTTCATTTTATTTTGCAAATTTCCGATGAAATCAATTCCTGCATTGTAGATCGTATCGCGTCCGTCGACGATCGCCTGAACAAAGACATCTTTGATTCCTTGTTTCTTTGCAAATTCCAAAAGGGCATAGCAATGCTGATCCATCGCATGAATTCCGCCCGGACTGATCTGACCAACGAGATGCAATTTGCTTTTGAATTTTTTGACATGTTCGATCGCATCGAGCAATTCTTTTTTCTGAAAAAAATCTCCGGATTGAATGTCACGATTAATGCGCGGAAACAATTGATAGTAAACACGACCCGCTCCGATCGCGAGGTGTCCGACTTCCGAGTTTCCCATCTCCCCCCAAGACAACCCAACTTCTTCTCCGGAAGCCATGAGTGTCATCGTCGGATACATCCGAATATACCGATTGAAATTCGGCATCTCCGCGTCGGCAATCGGGTTCCCGTCGGAAGCAGGTGCAACGCCGAAGCCGTCGAGAATCATGAGAACCGCAGGTTTTTTGATTGGATCAGACATGTGATTCACGTCCCCCTCCGACTCCCCCTGTGTTCAGGGGGAGGGAGCGCGGGGGATGAAAAATTAATTCGCTACCCCTCCCCTGACCACAGGGGAGGGTATGGGTGGGGACGCTATAAAACTTCTTCTTCAATCTCCATCAAACGATTATATTTTGCCAAACGTTCTGAACGCGACAGCGATCCCGTCTTAATGTAATCCGCATTCACCGCGACGGCGAGATCGGCAATCGTTGTATCTTCCGTTTCTCCAGAGCGATGAGAGACGGAAATTTTGTATTTGAATTGTTGCGCGAGGAGAATCGTATCAATCGTTTCCGAGAGCGATCCGATTTGATTCAGTTTGATGAGCACAGCGTTCGCCGCTTTCTTCTCAATTCCCTTCTGCACCCGTTCCGCGTTCGTCACAAAAAAATCATCACCGACGAGCACAGTCTTTTTGCCAAGTTGTTTTGTCATCTCAATCCATCCCTCCCAATCATCTTGATCGAGTCCATCCTCGAGCGACACAATCGGATATTTCTTTAACCACTGCGTCCACATCGCAATCATTTCTTTCGATGTCAGCGATTTCTTGTCGACGCGAAGTGTGTACCGTTTTGTTTTTTTATCGAAGAGTTCCGAGACAGCGGGATCCATCGCGAGAAAAACATCTTTGCCAGCCGAATAACCCGCGAGTTTAATCGCTTGCATGATCGCCACGAAGGCATCTTCGTTTTTCTTGAATGGAACCGCGTATCCACCCTCATCACCTTTCAAAGTTGAGAATCCTTTTTTCTTGAGAAGTCCGCCGAGCGCATGAAAAATTTCTGCACCACATCGCACGCGCTCTTTGAATTTTTTCTGCGTCGGCACGATCATGAATTCTTGAAAATCCAAAATCCATCCGGCATGTGCGCCACCGTTCAAAACATTCATCGTTGGAATCGGCATGCGATATGTTTTTTGTGGAAGTTCAAATGCAACGCGCAGATATTCATAAAGCGGCATTTCGACGGATCGCGCGGCCGTACGTGCACAAGCGAGTGAGACGCCGAGAATGGCATTCGCACCGAGTTTCGATTTATTCTTTGTTCCATCAAGGGCAATCATCGTCGCATCGATTTCACGTTGATGTCGCACATCCATTCCGCGGAGCGCGCTCGCGATCGTCGTGTTGATATGTCGAACCGCTTTCAACACACCTTGTCCGTTGTAACGCTTCGAATCGCCGTCGCGCAGTTCAAGCGCCTCATGAATACCCGTCGAAGCTCCGCTTGGAACCGAAGCCGAACCGCTTGTACCATCTTCAAGCAAAACAGTAACATTCACGGTCGGGTTACCGCGTGAATCAAGAATTTCGTGTGCGTGAATAGATTCAATGATGTGAGACATAGATTACGTTAATTTCGTTTTCAAAATTGAAATTGTTTTTCCCAACCGTCTTGTGACAACCACAATCAGAATCGTGACAAAAATTGCATACAGAAATTTAGCAATCAATGAATTTTGATCCGGAAACAATAATCGAAACAAATCCTGTATCGCCGTATTCCACGCGAGAGCGGCGACGAGAGCGAAACCTGCCGTCATTAATATTTGCAATTGCTCAAGCAATTCAATCCGCAACGAAAGTTTTTCTTGTTTATCGGACATACGATTATATTTCTAAAACTTCCAATCCCGGCAATTTCTTTCCCGCCAAGTACTCGAGTAAGGCGCCGCCGCCCGTTGAAAGGAGTGTGTACTTATCCGCGAGATGCGCGGCTTCAAGAACGGGAACCGTGTCTCCGCCGCCTACGATCGTCATGGCGGATCCGGTTCTATCTGCAATCGCTTTTGCAATTGCACGTGTTCCGCCTGCAAACTTTTCAATTTCACAATATCCAAGAGGACCATTCCAAACAATCGTTTTCGCGTCTGAAAGAACCTGTTCAAATTGCTCAATCGTTTTAGGACCAATATCAACGATGCGATCAATTGCGCGAACAGCTTTCACATCCACAACACGAACTTTTGCGTCCTTTCGAAGAGAACTCGTAACTAATACATCCACAGGAATGAGAATTTTCCCTTTTGCTTCTTTCAATAATCGTTTAATCGCTTGTACACTTTCCGCATCATAAACAGACTTTCCGACAGATAATCCTTGTGCAACCAAAAACGTTGTTGCAAGAGCTCCTCCCATCAACACATGCCCAACAACCGGAAGATAGCGCTCGATGATCGGAAGCTTTGTTTTGAATTTTAATCCACCCATGACAAGAACAAACGGTTGCTTCATCTGCTTTTCCATTTTTGCCAACACAGAAATTTCATTTTCAAGAAGCGGTCCGGCAAACGAAGGAAGATCTGAGGTGATTGCATCGACAGAGGCATGTTCGCGATGTGAAACCGCAAACCCATCATTAACATAAATGTCCCCAAGCGAAGCAAGCGCTTGCGCAAACGAGGGAGCGTTTTGTTCTTCACGCGGATCGAACCGTAAATTTTCGAGTAACAAAACATCACCATTTTTCATCATGGCAATTTGCTTTACAACTTTCGGTCCGACAATATCACGAGACAATGTCACACGTGTTTTCAATAATCCGCCAAGACGTTTTGCAACAGGCTTCAATGAATATGCAGACACACGTTTTCCGTCCGGCCGTCCCAAATGCGACAACACGATCACCTTCGCACCGCGTTGCGAAAGCCAATCAATATCAACAGCCGCGCGGGCAATGCGCCCATGCGGTCCGTCGACAACCTTCCCGTTCTTGATCGGCACATTTGCGTCAATGCGAATGAGCACGCGTTTCCCGGCAAGATCGATGTCATTTCGAAGTTTACGCACTTTCATAAACTCCTATTTCAGTTTTGCAACATATTGAACGAGATCCAAAAGACGTTGTGTATATCCCCATTCGTTGTCATACCATGCAAGAACCTTCACAAGATCTCCGTCAACAACACGTGTCATTTGCAAATCGATCACGGATCCGAACGGTGTTTGAATGAAATCCGTTGAGACAAGAGGTTCTTCTGTCACTCCCAAGATTCCTTTCCATCGCGGAGACTTTGCCGCATCTTTAAAGATTTTATTCACTTCTTCTTTTGTCGTTCTCTTTCCAACCAAGAATGTGAAGTCTGTCAGCGACACATCGATCGACGGAACACGAATCGCGATTCCATCAAATTTATCTTTGAGCGATGTCACAACTTCCGTCGTTGCTTTCGCCGCACCGGTCGAAGTCGGAACGATATTAATCAGTGCAGAACGTGCGCGGCGCAAATCAGGATGCATTTTCGGCGGAAGTCCGTCGACAAGATTTTGTTCTGCTGTCACCGAGTGAATCGTCGTCAACATCGCCTTCTTTACTCCGAGTGTTTCCGTCATGATCTGCACAGCCGGGCCCACCGAGTTCGTTGTGCACGATGCATTATTCACGACCGTGTCGGTTTTTTTGCAAAGTTTGTGATTCACTCCCATCAAATAGGTCGGTGCATCTTCGGAAGGTGCGGAGATAACAACACGCTTTGCTCCGGCGGTGATGTGTTTACTTGCATCTTCTTTTTTCGTAAATCGTCCTGTCGATTCAATTACAACATCCACCTTCAAATCTTTCCATGGCAATGTTGCCGGATCCATCGCGGTAAGCACAGGAATCTTTTTTCCATCGATCACCAAATGATCCTTTCCAGCTTTTACCTCATGACCCCACACACGAAACGTGGAATCGTATTTTAACAAGTGCGCAAGGATGGATGGCTCGGTCAAATCATTGATCGCAACAATCTCGAGATCCTTCCGTTCATATGCAGCACGAAGGGCAACACGACCAATTCGGCCGAATCCGTTGATGGCAACTCGAATCATAAAGGCAAAAATTACAAATGAATGGTGGATAAGTTCCGGCACAGTTTACCATTTATTGCCGAAATCAAAAACCCGGGCTCTTGTGAGGACCGGGTTTCTTTTCTTAGAAGCTAAATCGGACGAATCGTTTGATCTGAATGTTTTCTCCGATGGTTGAAATTTTTCCTTTGACGAATTCATCGACGGTTTTATCATCTTCTTTGATAAAACTTTGTTCCATAAGGACAATTTCCGAATACCACTTATTCAGTTTTCCTTCGATGATTTTGGTCATGACTTCTTCGGGTTTCATTTGTGCAGCCATTTCCTCACGATAAATTTCCATTTCTTTCGCGACGAGTTCTGCCGGAACGTCCTCGCGTGTGAGATACAACGGATCCATCGCACTCACGTGGATTGCGAGATCGTTACACATCTCGACAAAGCCTTCGTTGCGCGCGACGAAATCCGATTCGCACAACACTTGTACAAGAGCGCCGAGTTTTCCGTTTGCGTGAATGTATGAGTGAATACGACCTTCATGCGTTTCACGGTCTGCTTTCTTTGCAGCCTTGATCACACCTTTCTTGCGAAGATTCTCCGCAGCTTTCTCCATGTCGCCGTCGGTTTCAACGAGCGCATTTTTTGCATCCATCATTCCTGCGCCGGTCTTCTCGCGAAGTTCAGCGACCTGACTTGCTGTAATGAGCATATTGGGAAGTAGTTCGTAGTTAGTAGTTTGTAGTTAGGAAGCGTCCGTAACAACATTCTCCTTAGATGATTCCGCGACAACTTTTTCCGCAGCAGCTTTATCAGCAACAACCTTTGCGGCATTTGCTTTTCCTTCTTTAATCGCTTCGCAAGCGAGTTTGCAAACAAGTTCAATGGATTTTACAGCATCATCGTTTGCAGGAATGATCGCATCAACACCTGCAGGATTCACGTTTGTGTCACAAACAGCAATAACTTTTGTTTTTGTGACTTGTGCTTCTTGAACAGCTGTTTTTTCTGTGCGGACATCGATGACGAAAATCGCATCTGGAATTTTTGTGATCAATTGAATTCCTCCAATCTTCACTTCCATTTCTTCAATCTCGCGACCGAGCAACAACTGTTCTTTCTTGGTATATTTTTTCAATTCACCTTTCTCGCGTTGATCCTTCAACATTTTCAAACGCTTCAATGTTTCTTTCAATTGTTGGAAGTTCGTCAATGTTCCGCCGAGCCAACGTTGGTTCACGTAAGGCATTCCGCAAGCTTCCGCATACTTCTGTACGATTCCCTTTGCTTGAATCTTTGTTCCAACAAACAAAATCATTCCTCCGCGTGAAGCGACTTCTTTCAAGGTATTCAACGCGTCTTCCAATTGTGTTTGTGTTTTTTCGAGGTCGATGATGTGGATTCCGTTGCGTTCCCCGAAAATAAACGGTTTCATCTTTGGGTGCCAACGTGATGTCGTGTGGCCGAAATGCATTCCGGATTGGAGCATCTCAACAAGGGTCGGGATCTTAGGCATATTCTTCGATTTCCTTTTAACGTCGACAAGAGTTGAGGCGGGCCCCGCACAATGGCAAGGGAGGATCCGCGAACTTGGTTCTTGTCTGAGGGATGGATTAATGCCGGGAGTATAAGGAAAAGCTTGAGAATCGTCAATGATTTGCTTCAAAATTTCGACACCATCGTTCCAAAAGCCCAGAAAACGAGATGTTTGCTTGATGTAAGGCCTTCGGAATAAGCGAGGTACTCGTCAAACCCGGAATCGTGTTGATCTCGAGAAAATAAATTATACCTGATTCATCGACGATGAAATCCGATCGACTGATGTGCGTTGCGCCGATTAATGTGTGCGCAGCGATGGCGGCGTCTTGAAGTTGTTTCGATAATGTTCGATCGATACGTGCCGGACAAATTTCGTTTGCGAGATGATCGATGTTGTATTTACTTTCGTAATCGAAAAATGAATTCTTCGAAACAATTTCAATGACAGGCAGTGCTTCGGGGTCACCGATATTTTGTTCGATGACACCGACGGTGAATTCTCGCCCGACGATTGTCTCCTCGATCATCATCTCATCTAGTACGCTTTCGAGAACCGATTCGAGTTCGTTCATCGAATCAACACGCGATGTGTGAACCGATGATCCACCAAATCGAGGCTTCACAAAAACGGGAAAGATCGCATTTGATTTTGAAAATCGTTTCGGGGTTTTGATTCCGGCACGTTCCACGAATTCTTTTGTGAGCACTTTGTCGATACCGATCTTGTGCGCGGCGATCGGGGAAAACAAAAACGGAAGATGAAGCGATTCGCATACGCGTTGAATCGCTCCGTCTTCCGCGCCTTTTCCATGAATCATCGGGATCACCAAATCGAAATTTGAAGCGCACTCGATGAATCGCGCGTAGTCTTCGGGAAGCACAAACGTCGAGACACTCGCCCCCTCCATACCTCCCCCGTGTTCGGGAGAGGATAACGCATTTGAAACATTTTTCGCAGATGCAATCGAGACATCGTGCTCGCCTGTTTCTCCACCGGTAACAATCGCAATGCGCATACGATTATGATCTCAATCCAAATCCGTTTTTTACTAAACGTAAATCGATTGCAATTGCAACAGCGGCGACGATTGATAAAATAATCGCGTTCGTCAAAACGGGTGTGCTCGAAACACCCGAGAATCCGTAGCGGAATCCGTCGATCATGTAGACGATGGGGTTTGCGTAACTCACCGCTCTCCAAAACGGAGGAAGGAGGGAGAGACTGTAAAAGACACCGCCGAGATACGTGAGCGGAGTGAGGATGAATGTTGGGATGATTCCGACGTCATCGAATTTCTTTGCGAAGAGTCCGTTGAAAAATCCGAATGCGGAAAAAATCACACACGTGATGAGGAGAAAAAAGAAAAACGTAAATGGATGAGCGATATGAATCGGTGTGAAAAATGCGGACACAGCAAAAATTGCGAGTCCAACAACGACGCCACGTACGACTCCCCCACTGACATAACCAGTAAGTAACGCCCACGGCTTCATCGGCGAAACGAGAATTTCTTCAATCGATCGTTGAAACTTCGCTCCGAAGAATGAGCTTGCAACGTTTGTGAATGCGTTTGTGATCGCGGACATCATCACGAGTCCGGGAACGAGAAACACGATATAACTCGTTCCACCAACCGAACCGAGACGTGAACCGATGAGTCCGCCGAAAATAATGAAATACAATGATTGTGTCACAACGGACGGAAGAATCGTCTGTGTCCAGATGCGAAAAATGCGATGCGTTTCTTTTCGGACGATGGTTTGAATTCCAACAAAATCTGCGCGGGTCATACGCGTTTGTTTACATGCAAATAAAAATCTTCGAGTGATTGTGCACCCGTTTTTGCCATGAGCTCTTTAATGTTTCCCTGTTCGGCAATCACCCCTTCTTTGATGAACACAACGTTTTTACACAAGCGTTCCGCCTCTTCGAGATAATGCGTTGTGAGAATAATCGTTGTTCCCGCCGCATTCAATTTCTGAATGAACTCCCACATTTCGCGACGAAGTTCCACATCGACTCCAGCGGAAGGTTCGTCAAGCAACAAAAGTTTCGGTTGATGCACAAGCGCACGTGCGATGAGCAATCGACGTTTCATTCCACCTGAAAGTGTACGAGAGACCGCGTTGCGTTTTTCGAAGAGACCGAGCTCTTTCAAAATTTGTTCCGCACGAGGAACAGCGATCACACGAGGGATTCCATAATACCCTGCCGCATCGACGACGATATCCAAAACCGTTTCGAAAATACTGAAATTAAATTCCTGTGGAACAACCCCAATCATCCCTCGAACACGTTCTGGTTCGCGATCGAGATCTGCACCGAACACGGTTGCACTTCCGCCCGTTTTATTTACGAGCCCGGTTAAAATTCCGATGAGTGTCGTCTTCCCTGCACCGTTTGCCCCAAGAAGGGCGAACAGTTCGCCCTCTTCAACATCAAACGAAACACCTTTCAATGCCTTCGTTCCGGTCGCGTATGTTTTTTCTAAATCATGAATCGACAAAGCGACAGACATAATTATTCTCCTTTCGCTGTTTTATATGCAGGACGATCTTCACAGCGTGCGATCCATGCGGAAATATTTGGGTATGTCGACAAATCAAATTTCGCCCAACGTGCATATGCAAATGTGCAGACACCATCGATATCCGAAACGGTGAACACATCGCCCGCAAGATAGTCATGCGTTCCGAGATATGTTTCGAGAATTGGCAAATTTTTTGCGACGTTCACACGTCCCACTTCCACTCCGGCCTCATCCGGAATTCCTGTCCACATTGGTTTTGCCATATCCGAGAGTCCGCCAATCTGCACGTTCAACATAATCCAAAGTGCCCATTGCAATCCTTTTGCTTTTTGCTCCGGAGTTCCGAGAAGTGTTGGATTAAATTTCTCCGCGAGATATTGTGCGATTACAATCGATTCCGCGAGATAAAAACCATCGACGTCGATCGCGGGAACTTGTCCGGCTGGATTGATCGCTAAAAATTCGGGCATCTTGTGTTCCCCTTTTGAAAGTTCAACATTCACGGTTTCATAATCGACACCTAATTCATGAAGGGTCCAGTGTGGTCGAAGGGATGAGCCGCCGCGTGGTCCGTAGAGTTTGATCGACATAGGAGATTCGATTATAGATGAGAGAAAAAGTATACGTGGGATTCGACAGACGAGCAATTCATGATAGAATCGCGATCGTTGTCTCACACAACCGGAGGAAACAATGCTTCAGACCGTTGACGAATTTTTTGCGGCCGTAAAACCCCATGTGGATCTGTTCAACGCATGGGCAAGAGAACTTCTATACGCTGCGCTTGCGGATCACATCTGCTACAAGTGCGAGAGCTCACAGGAGTTCGAAACACTTCGTTCTTTTCTCGGAAGTGCCGGCGTTCTCATCAATGAATCGATGATTTCAGAGCGCCGCATCGCCCTCATCAAACTTCCGAAACCGATCCCGACGTATCTCGGAGACATTTGGTTTCTTGAGTTGAGCGATCAAAAGCCGGACGGAAGTCAAACGAGCGGATTCGATCATATCGAAATCTACCCGGCACAAACGACCGTTGTGTACATGATCCAAATGCTCGAACGTCGTAACATTCGCTTCAAACATATGGTGCGTCCGCATCATACGACGTACGACATGACTCTCGAAAGCGGGTTGAAAATCCGCATCGAAGATGAACCGCTCGTCGATAAAATCAGACGCGAAGAGATGAAGAAACCTTAACAGAACGATTTCGTTCTGTTTTTTATTCGCCTTTTCCGCCTTTCCGAATAAACATTGCGTCGCCGAATGAAAAAAATCGATACTCATTTCGAATCGCTTCCTCGTATGCACGCATCACGTGCTCGCGACCGGCGAATGCGGAAACCAAAACGAGGAGAGTCGACTTCGGCAAATGAAAATTTGTGATGAGCGCGTCGATGATTTGAAATTCAAAACCCGGTTTAATGAACATGTTGATGTCGCCCGTAAAACCATCAGGACACAACACCTCTCCCCGGCCCTCTCCTTCGAAAGGAGAGGGAGATCTCATTAATACTGCACCTTCAAGACTTCGCACCGTTGTCGTTCCAACTGCGATCACTCGCCGACCTTCTTGTTTTGCGCGATTGATTTGTTGTGCGACTTCGCTCGAAATCTGCACGAACTCCGCGTGCATCGTGTGTTCCTCGATCGTTTCCGTTTGCATCGGACGAAATGTTCCCATTCCAACATGCAGGGTGACGAATGCAATTTCAATTCCCTTCGCTTTTATTTTTTCGAATAACTCATCCGTAAAATGAAACCCCGCCGTTGGCGCTGCGACAGATCCAACTTCACGCGCATACACCGTTTGATATTTATTTGCATCGTCTGGAACTTCATCGACGTACGGCGGAACGGGAATCGATCCGTGTGTGTCTGTGAATGCGAGAACATCAACTTCGTCGAGAGGAAATTCGAGAAGGACAACACCATCGAGATGTTTCTCGCGCACAACAATTTCGAGATCGGCGATTCGAATCGAATCACCGACCGCGATTTTTTTCCCAGGACGAAGCAATGCTTGCCACATCGAATGAGCGGACGTACTCGAAACACATCGCAATAAAAAAATTTCCATTTCCTTCCCATCGCCCTTTCCGTCCTTTTCGACCCTTCTGCCTTTCAACCTCGCCCGAAACACCTTCGTATCATTGAAAACCAAAACATCGCCGACATGCAATTCATCAATGATGTCGTGAAAAAGTCTGTGTTTAATCGCACCCGAATCACGATCAAGAATCATCAATTTCGACTGATGTCGCGGTTCGACCGAGTGCTGAGCAATACGATCGGGTGGAAGTTCGTAGTCGAATTGGGAAATGGGAGTGGACATAGGTGAACAAAGGTTAACAAAGGAAACCAAAAGAAACCAGAGGAATAAATCCTTAAATCCTTGACGTCCTCGTCCCCTCTTGCTACAATCCCGCCATCTAATTACGGGCATATACAAAGTGTCCGCCAAATTTGCAGAGGTATTCCTTGTGGATACCCAACCTCTATGAAACCAGAAATTCACCCAACTTATTTTAGTGACGCCAAGATCACCTGCGCTTGTGGGACGGTTTATGCTATCGGTTCTACAAAAGAAGCCATTTCCGTGGATTTGTGTGCCGCTTGTCATCCATTCTATACCGGAAAGCAAAAGATCATGGACACAGCTCGTCGCATGGAGAAATTTGCGGAACGTTCCGTTCAGAAAGCAACGGTTGCTACGGGAAAGAAAGTAAAACGCGAAAAACGTGCCGTGAAAAAAGCAAAAGAAGAAAATGTGGAAAAGCCAACCAAAATTTCCGGCAACTAGCTTTGAATAATAGGCGGGGTCCCCTGACCCCGCTTTTGTGTTATTATTTCCGGGACGGTCGAGACCGTCCCCTACAAATTTATGGATCTCCTTACGAAATTCAAAATGAAAAAAGAAGAGTATTTGAATCTGGAATCGCGATTGGGCGATGCAGATGTGCTTTCGAATCCGGACAAATTACGCAAAGTAAACGAAGCGTACGTGTGGATGAAAGACATGATTGTGATTGGAAACGCGTACGAGATGGCATTGAAACATCTCAATGAGGCAAAACAAACTCTGAAGGAAACAGATGATGCGGAGTTGAAAACGTTTGCAAATGAAGAGATCAGCTCAATCGAAGCGGAATTACCGAACATGGAAAAAGAATTATTAATTGCACTCATTCCACCAGATCCTTTGGACACAAAAGATGCGATCGTTGAAATTCGTGCAGGCGCAGGAGGAGACGAATCTTCGATTTTCGCAGGTGAGCTTGTGCGCATGTACAGCATGTACGCAGAAACACGCGGATGGAACGTCGATCTTGTTTCGGCGAACCGAAATGACGCGGGTGGATTTAAAGAAGTCGTTTTGAACATCAAAGGACGCGATGTCTACGGACGATTGAAATACGAAAGCGGTGTCCATCGCGTTCAACGTGTTCCGGAAACGGAAAAACAAGGACGTGTGCACACATCAACAGCGACAGTCGCTATTATGCCGGAGGTTGAAGAGGAAGACGTACCGATCGATGCAAAAGATTTGAAAATCGAAGCGACAACATCGACCGGAGCCGGCGGACAGAGCGTGAACACAACATACAGTGCGATTCGCATTACCTATTTACCGACGGGATTGATGGTTTATTGTCAGGATGAACGTTCACAAAAACAAAACAAGGAACGCGCTCTGTCGATTATTCGCGCACGCGTCTTTGCGGAACGACAAGAAGAGGCACAAAAGAAATTAGATGCGGAGCGACGCGGCAAAATCGGAACAGGAGATCGTTCGGAAAAAATCCGCACGTACAATTTTCCGCAAGATCGTGTTACGGATCATCGCGTCGGAGAAAACTATCACAACATTCCGGGCATCATGAACGGCGATCTTGATCGCATTATCGATGACTTAAAACAAACAGAGATAAAAGAACGACTCGCAGAATAACTATGCAAGCCGTTATTCTTGCCGCCGGTCTCGGTACGCGTCTCCGACCTTTTACCCTCACAACACCGAAGACGCTCATTCCGATCGGCGAAAAAACATTAATTGAACACACACTCGATGCACTCCCAAATGCGATCGATGAAATTTTTGTTGTCGTGAATTATCTGGGTGACCAAATCAAATCGAAGATCGGCGATTCCCATCGTGGAATTTCGATTCGATATGTCACACAGGAACCACTCAACGGAACCGGTGGAGCTATGATGTTACTGCGCAATCAATTGCACGATCGCTTTCTTGTTGTAAACGGCGATGATCTCTATTCGCATGAAGCACTCGAAAAAATGATGAGTCATCAAACTTCGATTTTGCTTTGTCCCACCGATATGCATCTAATGAACGGCGGCCAACTCGACACGCAAGGAAAATTCATCGGTCTCGTCGAATCGATTACGAATATCCAAAGTTATCGTGTCTGCGGTGCGTATGTTCTCGATCGTTCCTACTTCGATATCGGGCCTGTCAAAATTCAAGGAAGCCGACATGAGGAATTCGGACTTCCCCAAACACTTGCCGTTCAAGCGATAGACAAACCGATAGAAGTCGTACTAACAACAGAATGGTTTCCGATTGGAACTCCCGAGGAACTTTCCTTCGCAAATAAAAAGTTATCCACAATTCCCTCTTGACAGTGTTTCTTCACACGCGTACAGTATTTTTTACATTCAGCCCAGAAAGTTGAAAGACGCTTCAAAGCGAATATCCACACAGTCAGTCATGCGCAAGCGAGATTGAACCTTCCTCGGAAGGCATAGTGTGCGGATCGGGAGAGTAATCTTCCACGTCAGAATGTAGTCGCCTCTGTAAAGTTGGATTGCTGCCCCGTGCAGCCTTGTTCCCATGTGGAAAATTCGTCCCAAAGCACGTCTCGTCAAAAAGCATTTCGCATTCGTGCAAACTTGCTGTCGGCTACCAAGCTGAATAAACGAACACTGTGTCTCAAGACTTACGACCACATGCTCAAAAAAACAGGAAACGAAAGTTTAGCCAAAGCCGAAACGAATGAGCGAAAGCCAACCGTTGATGACGCTGAAGCGAAACCTGACACCGCAAGCAATTGCACTGTTTTCTAGAGAATCGAGGAAAGCCTCTATCCACAAGCAAGACAAAAGTCACACGTTCTTCGCCTAAACCAATTGGCACCGCGTGATTCTTGGATCGCTTGATGAGAAACTACCTTTATTGGAACCCGAACGACCCTGACTTATGCCTCCCGCGTAAGTCTTTTTTTATTCGAGACCTCTGAAAAAGCGCATCTTTCACTTTACTACTTTCCCACTTTTCTGCTTTACTACTTCTTACATGACCATCATTGAAGCTTTGCAATGGGCGAATAACAAATTAAAAAAAGTGAATATTGATTCACCCATGCTCGACGCAGAGATTCTTCTTGCGTCCGTTTTAGATGTGCCGAAGTCATGGTTGTTCGGACATTTCACGGACGAACTCAAATCACACCAGGAGGAGAAATTCGTCATGTTGCTCGATCGACGTATGAAACATGAACCGATTGCCTATCTCACGGGAAGAAAAACGTTCTATGGACGAGATTTTTCTGTGAGTTCATCCGTGCTCATTCCACGTCCAGCAACAGAAACCATGATCGAACAAGCACTCAAAAAATTCGAAATAGTTGATCGTGAAACAGTAATGTTTATCGACATCGGTACAGGTTCGGGTGCCATCGCTATTACACTCGCTGCAGAGACACAGGTTCCCGTGCTTGCAATCGACAATGAACAATCCGCGCTTGTGGTTGCAAAGGAAAATGCAACAACGCACGAAGTCACAGAGCACGTTGATTTTCAACACGGCAACCTACTCGATCCGCTTGTTCGTCTTTTTGAAACGATTCGTGATTCGAAAAATCCGAACGTCTCATCTGTATATCCATTTCGCGATCTGATCATTTGTGCGAATCTCCCGTATCTCACCACACACCAAATGGACACACTCGATGCGGATGTTCGATTCGAACCTGTTCATGCGCTCGTCTCCGGTGTGGATGGACTCGATGATTACTGGGAGATGTTCAAGCAATTGAAAACGCATCGAGAGATTCTTCCACGAAATATCACTGTGTTGATCGAGGTCGATCCTGAACAAGCCAATCGCGCCGTCAAACTCGTTCAACACAATTTTCCGGAAGCAAACATTCGCATTGAAAAAGATTTGCAAGAGAATGATCGTGTCGTCATTGCCGAATTATAAAAACCGTCACGTGGAAACGTAACGGTTTTTTAGTCCCGACCTTCCTGAATCTTTTCAAGTGGAACTTCCTGTAATTGCGATTTGTTTCCGACGATCTCGATCCACGTCACACCTGCATTCATTTCAATCTCATTTCTCGTTCCATCGAAAAATCGTAATCGTTCCGTCGCGGACGGTTTTTTCCAAACCGCTTCGATTTTCTTGCCGTCTTGAAAAACAAATGCTTTCCCTTCTCCAATCGTTCGAACACTTCTGCGTCCGACCGCATCGATAATCGCGACATCCGTCACAACCACAGCGACATTTTCCGCCCGCACATTCGCATCGACTCTATAATCCACTGGATCCAAAATGTAATTTTTTGCAACAGAATCAAATGACCACGAGGTTGTGTAATCAGCGCCCGCATAAGCGATCGAGAAATCTTGCTCGACACCATCCACCGACAAATCCGGATCTTTAAACTTCCACACACCGTACAACGGATTCGACGCATGACCTGCGTCCGTTTTTGATTTCACATATGCCCCAAGCAAATCGGTCGAAGTGTAAACGTTGTGCGGTGCATTACGATCACTCGATCGCCAAAATTGCGGATCATGCCAGAATTGATTCAGATCGAATGTGATTCCCGTCGAAATTTTATCGAGTGCTTCGTTCGATCCTCCGACGTGTGTGTACAACGCATCGAACTCATTCGCCCAATCAATGAAATATGGACGAGCCGATCGAACAGGACCAATCTCGTCGACTTTTTGATCTTCAGAAAAAAATGCAAGCAAACGTGGAATCCCCGCCTCAACCGGCGCCTCAATCACGAGAAACGCTTGATCGATCCCGCTTTGCGGTCGTGCATCTACGTGTTCATCAATCATCACGCCGTAAATTTGTTTGTTCGTTTGCGCATGTTCAACTCTCACACCCGTCAACGGATCGCGTTCATTCAAAACAGCAGGGACCGTCGAATTCACCACCGACGATGAAACACGCGTGTACGATCGCCAAAAAAGAAACGCAAACAAAAACGCAAGCGCGATTCCTGCGAGACCGAGAACAAGCCCCATCCATTGACGGCTTGTCATCGCTCGCACGCGCTTGCGTAATTGATTTGTAAATTTCTGAACCTCCATGCAATCATCAAACTTATTTCTTAGCTGCTGGCTTCTTGTCTGCATCCGCTGCTCCGGCTGCTGCATCTTCTTTAGCTTTCTTTTCAACAGCAACCGCTGTCACATCGAGAACAACCGATTTGTTCAAGTCATCCATTTCAGCTTCAGAACGAGGAGCTTGTACGGCAGCGAGTGTTAATTGAGCATCATCGACGAATTCAACGCCTTCCATTGCAGGAAGATCCGAAACGCGGATGGAGTCTTCAAATGTTTTGAGTGAAGAAATATCGATCGCGATGTTTCTAACCAACTTCGAAGGCAAACAACGCACGGTCACGGAATCACGAGCAGGAACAAATGTTCCTCCAAGTGCTTTGACGGCCATGGATTCACCTGTGAAGATCAGTTCAACAACCGCATCAATCATTTTGTTCATGTCGATCGAACGGAAATCTACATGGATCACTTCATCGCGAAGCGGATCCAATTGCAAATCTTGAATCAAAACGTGAAGCGCTGTTTTTGCATCGATCACCAACTCAACAACCGAGCTCTCGCCCGCTTCTTTGTATGTTTTGACGAATTGATTTCGATCGATGACGATCATCTGAGGTTCCGTTCCGACACCGTAAACAATGGCAGGAACACCACCTTCCGCACGAATCGTACTTGTCTTTCTTCCGGTTATGGTTCGATTTTTTGCCTCAAGGGTCATTGCAGACATAAAGAGATACTTATGGAATTCGCGGGTATTGTGCCGAATCCACGTAAAAAAGTCAACAGATCTCGCTGATCGTTGACAAAATGGGTAAAACGAAGTATTCTCGCAAGTTGATTTGTCGAGTCTTGTGTACAGCTTTCGCTCGAAAGATGTGCAAAACACTCGCCAAATCTGCGAGGATGGTGATATGTCCGTCGAGGTGGTCTCGACAAAGCACTGCATCACAGGAGTTTAACATGTGGAAATCTCAAGAATGTTTCACACCTGAAGACGTTTGTCGTCTGCTCGATAAACACGGGCTTTCGAAAGATGACGTCATCATCACTGAAACGCTGACGTTCACAGACGCTGGAGAAAAACGTAAACGCAACATAACCGTCTATTGGAAAACCAAAGACGGCAAATGATCTGAACGTTTAATCTGACGTAATTGATTCGACGCAAATCGACAAGGTGTCGATGCAGCGTCGTATCTCAATGACAACTTGGAGGTTCCCAATGATCCGCTCGATTTTCCTCGGTCTCGTCATGGCTCTGTGCTTCGGCTGCGGTTCGATGACAGCAAAAGGCAGCGGTGATCTGACACCGAACGGTGACATCAACCTGACCCGCCCGATCAAGAACCACGGCTACTTCTGCGATCAGTACAGCCCGAGATCGTTCACGGATTCTCACCAGATCAGAAAAAACTCCGTAGTCGGCTACGTCCGGGACAAAAGCAGCAGGGTGTTGCGGCACATCATCTCGAAGGGTACAGAACAGCAGCATTACTTCTGCACCATGGATTCCGAGGACGATGTAGTCGTAACCTGCTGCCACGCGCAACCGAACGCGACCGCGGACGAGCGACTGAATCCTGCAAAGAAAACACCGGCCGAGGATGTCGCTGAGATTGGACTCGAGCTGCGACCAAGGGCGGAACCCCCCGTCGCCGACGCACCTCACGGACGAGTCGATCACGATGGGTACACGTGCGAAGGGTACATGACGGCGAAGTTCGAAATCGGCGATCGCATGTCACTTCTCAACCACTTCACCGATCACGACAAGTTGTTTGCGCACATGGAAAGCGACGGGAGACACTACTTCTGTCGGGCAACTCAAGTCCCGAAGACGACACAGATCGAAACCAGTTTCCTCAACTGTTGCCTCGCGGAACGATTGCGATAATGTATCGACCTCTCATCCCTGCTGAAACAAAAATCCCCACAGGATAAATGTTTCCGCGGGGACTTTTTATTTTCAAAACCCTAACTTCGAACTACCAACTACGAACTACAACCTCATCTATATCCGGACGTTTCGTTTTACTTGTTTCTTTTGTGTTTTGACCGCGATCTTTGGATGTGTGATTAGTTGCGAAGTGAAATTTCCTTTTTCCAAAACTTCATGGATAGAGATGACATCATTAATGCTGATCGAACGTTCTTTCTGAAAACGGACAACATCTTCGAACGCAAGATCTGTAAGAAGTCCAACGGATGTGGCGCCGACTTGATCAATAAGAACAAGCGCGAGAAACGCGTTCTGACATTTATGACATTGAATATGAAGCAGATGTGTCTCCCCCTCTTGTCCGAGCGTGCGTGCATGCATCGGATTTGAGCGAGTTTCGCACACGGGGCAATAGGAAACGAGACGAAGACTGTTTGTTTGTGGAGATGCGTTTGGCATAGATCATTTAAAGAATACCATGTGTTGACCTACGACACCACATGCACCGTACGAACAGCAATACTTTGTGCAATGCCGAACAAAAACAGAAAAAAGATGAGAGAGCTTCCTCCGTAGCTTACAAACGGCAATCCGATTCCCGTGACGGGAAACACGCCGAGGTTCATTCCAATGTTCACAAGAATTTGTAAAAAGATCACGGCAATGGAGCCAAGAAGCAAAAACGCGGTGAAGTTATCGCGCACGTGATAGGTGAGATGAAATAATCGTGCGATCAACAAAGCAAATGCGCCAAGCAACAAAATCATTCCAAAGAAACCCAATTCCTCTGCGATGACGGCGAAAATAAAATCTGTGTGACTCTCCGGCAAAAACTTCAATTGGCTCTGTGTTCCAAATCCAAGCCCGCGACCAAACCACCCACCGGCTCCGATCGCAATCACAGCCTGAGCTACATTGTATCCTTGACCGAGCGGGTCCGCCGTTGGATTCAGAAATGTTGAGATGCGCGCTTTTTGATACGGAGCAAATAACAGAAACCAACCGATCGCAAAAACAGCCAACGCTCCTAAGATGAGTACACCAAGTTGCTTCATCGGCATGCCGGCAAACATCGCCATAACAAACCAGATTCCCATCAAGATGACCGCGGAACCAAAATCCGGTTGAAGAAGCGTGATCGCTGCCGGCACAATCGCAAGAATAAAACTCTCTAAAAATTCTTTCCATCCGAAATATATGCGCGCACGTTTTCCAAAATATGCTGCAAGAGCAACAATAAGCGCCGCCTTCATGAATTCCACCGGTTGAAAACTTACGGAGCCGAACACATACCAACCACGAGCGCCGCGAATCGTATGACCAAGAAAAAGAACTCCAACAAGAAGAAGGATTCCGAGAACGTAAAAGACAGAATGATAATGTTCAAAAAATTTGTAATTGGAAAATAAAACAACACTTGCAATGACAAAAGCAATCGTAAGAGCGATCAATTGCTTTTTAACGTCCGTAAGATCCGTTCCGCCCCGCGAAAGATCGACGGAATAAATGGCAGCCATCCCCAAACACACCAACGTCAATACGGAAAACGTTAAGATCCAATCCATGGATCTTAATCGGGAAAAGATGGTTGAAATTTTTTGAATGGAAAATAACATAACTGTTCGCATGGTAGAGCAGATGTAAAAAAAAACAACCCCCAACATAACATCGGGGGAAATTTTTATGGTGTTTGATTTGTGCGTGTATCAATCGATGGAGTTCCGACAAGTGCTTTATAGACATTTAAATCAAACAGATTGATATCGGGAATAATCTCAACGGTTCCTGAAACCGGTACATCTCCAAACCAATTCAGAACAACATCTTGCGCCGTCCCGGACTCGAGCGACTGCAACGTTGTTCGATTCACTCCGATCACCGTATTTCCCCGCTTTAATAGAACAAAAAATGTCGGATGATTATAACTGAACGCTGTGTGATTAAATACAGTGAAGGTCGTTCGAGAAATAATCGTCTTATCGATCTGAATGTCTTGTGTGAACATGGGGGCTTTAATCTCAAGACTCATTCGATCCTCCGACCATTTTTTATAATTTGATATCAAATGATGATCGACGCGATGCCAAGACATGGAAGAAAGCTCAAATTGTGTGCTTCCAATTCCCGTATCCGAATGAACCGCTAATTCTGCAATCGGTTTTTTCTGATTCGGCAAAATAAATCCGGTTGTCTCTTTTGTTTCCCCTCCTTCATACGTAAATGTATATTGAAATTCCGCCCACCAATCGCCGTTTGTATTTTCCACTTCCGTAAACAAATCATATTGTCCGTTCCCGGTCGAAAAAACTTGTGCATCCGTGACAGATAACGGATTCGCTACACGGGAAGCAGTATAGGCATGCAAATCTTCTTGATTTGTGACAGCCATGAGAGAAACAACTTGCTGCTCCGCGTCGTAACGAAGAGCAAACGCATCAATCAAATTCCAAAATACAAATAAAAGAATCAATGCATCGAAGACCATAAACGAACGAATCCCCAACGTCTTCAGTCCCGCACGATGTTCAACCCACCAAAGTGAAAGACGATATCTCTTCGCCCCTTCTTTTTCTTCCTCCAAAAGAATGTCGGTCATAGTGATGACAGTGTAACAGAAAAGTGAAAGAGTGTATGTGTTTCTTTTTATTTTCGACAATGAAACGACTTCTCATTCCAACCCCCTTCCACTCTTTCACTTTTTCACTCTGGCGCCCTGTGTTATACTCTTCCCGTACAATTCACCTGTTGAACCCTGTTTTTTATGGCACCAAAAGACGACAAAAAAAAGAAAGACGAATACGGCGCCGGGCAAATCCAAGTTTTGGAAGGATTGGAGCCGGTTCGCAAACGTCCGGGAATGTATATCGGTTCAACAGGTCCGACCGGACTGCATCATTTGATTTGGGAAATCATGGACAACTCGTTTGACGAGGCCATGGCCGGATTCGGAACAGAAATCGATTTGCAATTACTCCCGAACAACATGGTATCCGTTGCCGATCACGGACGCGGAATTCCGGTTGATCCGCATCCGCAATACAAAATCTCCACACTTGAACTTGTTCTCACAAAACTCCACGCCGGAGGAAAATTCGGCGGAGGCGGTTATAAAGTATCGGGCGGATTACACGGAGTCGGTGCATCTGTTGTGAATGCTCTTTCCGATTATTTGAAAGCGGAAGTCAAGCGAGAAGGACAATTATGGATGGAAGAATTTAAGCGAGGGATTCCACAAGGAAAGGTAAAGGCGATGGGAAAAGCAAGCGGAACCGGAACAACCATCACCTTTCAACCGGACAAAACCATTTTTGAAACCATCGATTTTGATTTTGATACCATCATTGAACACTTGCGCCGACAAGCGTATCTCACAAAAGGAATCAAACTCACCCTTCGCGATGATCGCGATTCGACCGTTTCAAAACGTTACGGATTTTATTTCGAAGGCGGAGTCGCTTCCTATGTTCGCCACATCAATCGCGGTAAGGAAGTGAAGAATGCAAATGTCTTTTATGTTTCGAAGCATAACGATGAAGCGGACATGGACGTGGAAGTCGCACTGCAATACACGGAAGAGTACTACGAATCCGTTCATTGTTTCGCAAACAACATTACCAACCCGGAAGGAGGAACACACCTTGTCGGATTCCGAACCGTTCTCACGCGTGAGCTGAACACGTATGCGCGCAATAAAAATTACTTAAAAGAAAAAGATCAAAACTTAACGGGAGAAGATGTGCGAGAAGGATTGACCGCGATCATCTCCGTCAAAATCAAAGATCCTCAGTTTGAAGGACAAACAAAAGCAAAACTCGGAAACCCAGAAGCACGTACGGCCGTTGAATCGGTCTTTGGCGAAGCGTTTAAAATTTTTCTCGAGGAACATCCACGCGATGCAGAAGGAATGATCGGCAAATGTTTGCTCGCCGCACAAGCACGACGCGCGGCACGCGCAGCACGCGAGACCGTTTTGCGAAAAGGTGTCATGGAAGGATTAACCCTTCCGGGAAAACTTGCCGACTGCTCAAGCAAAGATCCATCGGAATCTGAAATCTTCATCGTTGAGGGAGATTCCGCTGGTGGAAGCGCAAAGCAAGGACGCAATCGCGAGACACAGGCGATTCTTCCGCTCAAAGGAAAAATTCTGAACGTGGAGCGTGCACGTCTCGACAAAATGTTGAGCAACAACGAAATCAAATCACTCGTCATCGCCCTTGGAACAAACATCGGTGAAGGATTCAACATCGCGGACTTGC
>CAYHDY010000013.1:0-24009 GCA_964355525.1 uncultured Gammaproteobacteria bacterium
AGGCGGAGGCGGAGGCGGAGGCGGAGGCGGAGGCGGAGGCGGAGGCGGAGGCGGACGTTAATCTCGCAATCAAAAAAGAAACGGCACGTGCCGTTTCTTTTCATTTTACAACAACGTATTTCTGCAATCGCAGAATGACACCGACCGACGAAAATAAAAAAACGGACTCTGAGATCCGTTTTTTTGGGGTCACTGAAGGAAGATCGGGCTATACCGTTGCTCAGAGACAGTTGCGGAGTTACATCGCATTCCACGTTCAGAACGGGGTGATCTAACCAAAGATCGTCGATTGTGTCAAGACACATCGCTCGCAAGCGATGTGCTAAAGATCAAAGGGCTAAATTTTCTTTTCGCAATTCACGTCGCATGACTTTATGTGTCGGAACTGTTTTCGCGACAAGATCCCAAAACTGCTTTGAGTGATTCATTTCTCGAAGATGGCACAACTCGTGCACGATCACATAATCTGCAAGATGCGGCGGAAGCAAAGCAAGTTTGTAATTGAAGTTAATGTTTCCCGCACGCGAACAACTTCCCCACCGCGTTTTCTGACGACGAATCGTGACTTTGTTGTAAGTGAATTGATAATACTGATTGAAATACTCAAGTCGACGATGAATGCGTTCAAGCGCAACCACTTTCAATCGCGACAGTTCCAGTTTCGAAATCGGTTTTAACTCGACGGATTCAAATTTTTCCATTGATTCAATCTTCGAAACGATCCAATCCGCTTTTTCGAGAAGGAATTTTTCAATCAATCGTTCATTCATCCGCGTCGGCACACTGACAACAAAACGACCGCCGCGATAAACGGCGAGTCGCATGCGTCGCGATCGATCGCTCGCCTTGAGCGTATACTCGATCGACTGTCCATTGATCTCAAGAAAACGTTGCATTACTTCTTTTTATCTTTTTTTGGTTTCTTTACATTCTTCTGCTGCGAATTGTTTCCCTTTGCCATATGTTTTTTGCAGAACGCAATAAATAATTATTTTACAGTGACAATCATATCATATTTTTCCGCTCGTGATAATTTCTTTATCCGAGCTTCCGCAATCGAAGCCGTCGATCGATCACGATACGTCTTCGAATACACAAGTGCGACAGGTCTTCTCGAACGTGTGTACTTGGCGGCGCGAGGCGATGTGTTGTGTTCGCGAATGCGTCGATCAAGATCTGTGGTGATACCGGTATAGAAGGTTTGGTCTGCACATTGAAGAATGTAGAGGTGGTACATATAATTGCGTCATCCTGAGCGAAACGAAGTGAAGCCGAAGGATCTCTCGCGTTTCATCTTCTTCATCGATTAATTCAATCTCCAAATGGCAAAATTCAACAACATTGCGAAACTGACCCAGAGAATGTACGGCACAAGAAGCCACGCGGCTGGTTTGGAAATTTTCTTAAAGATAAGAATCGTAAGCACGATCGCCGCCCACAGCAACACGATGAGTGCGAGTGCACCGCCGATCGAATGTGCGCCGAAAAAGACCGGCGACCAAATTCCGTTCAAGACGAGTTGAACGACAAACAACCCCATCGCCCGATTCTTTTCTTTTGATCGACTCGTCCAGATCATCCAAAACGAAATACCCATGAGCACATACAGAATCGTCCACACCGGAGCGAAGAGCCACGCCGGCGGATTGAACGATGGTTTTGCGAGTGTTGCGTACCAATTTTGGATGGATGAGGTCGTGAAAAGAGAACCGAGTGCGCCAACGAGGAGTGCAACGAGAATCGAAATTGGGAGTTTGAGGAAATTATTCAATTTCATAAAAATGTTTAGACAAGTTTTTTCAAAAACCGATAAATCTCCACCATCGCGAACGTATCCATCTTACAATACTCGAGCAAATCTTTTGCGATCTGATCTTTCTCTTCTTGCGATGTCTCGGACGCAATCAACTTCTCCCAGCGTTCAATCGCCTGATCTCCTTTTTGCACGTTCAATGTTTTGTACGTGAGAGATGGAATCAACACAGGTAAAACTTTTTTGATGCTTGCACTTCCTTTGAACGCTGCATCGACATACAGATTCTTTGAAAAAATTTCCATGAGATCAAACATGCGATCGTTGATCGTCTCAAGAAACGGCGCGTGATCCGGATGCAGTTCCGCAAGCTTATTGTTTCGCTGTGACTCGTACGACTTGTACCATGCGATCACGGTTCCATTCGGATCAATATCGAGTTTCATTCGTTCAATCAATGGCAATGTTAAATCACCGACAGGTTCCGTGATCAAAAACTCCCGATGCTCGAGCTCTCCATCTTCATGCAAGATGTGCAACGAATATTGAAACGGCACCTGCTCGTATGCGGCAAACCGATCGAACTTCGGGATCGCACTTGAATAGCCTTCATAATCAAAAAACTGCAGAGGAAACGCAAGTGAAGCAAGCGCTTCCTTAATCCCCTCTCGATCAATAAGCGGTTTCCCGGACATGTACGCATCGTATTGCGCTTTCTTCGATCCCTTCAAAACTTCCGGATGATCGATATCCTCAATCGCATAAATCCCGCGATCGATCCAATCAAACAACAATTTCTTGCTTCCGCCAATACGCGCAATATCATGTACCGAATACTCGGGCACCTCAGGATTCGAATACCGAAACGTAGAACATTGTGCATTGTGCCCGCGATGTAAACATTCGCAACCGTGTTCTTCCGGATCTTGCAGATAAGCTTTCACATCCGCCATTTGCTCCCACACCATCTCTTGCGCCGCAAGCACTTCATCCGTCAGATCGGCAATGAAAAATAATTCTTTGTAATTGATCGCGCCCGATTTTTTATACGCACCGTTCAAATGAATGACGCCTGATTTTACGATACGAACGGGATGGTCACCGAGCGATTGTTCGATGACGGTTTTCTGGAATGCCAAATCATGCACATGATGATGAGGGATCGTCCGACTCACATCCGTCGTCGCTTTCACCTCATACAATTCCCAACCGTCCAAAAGATCATTCCAATGTAAAATATCCGCTTGCACAAAAAAGGTGTCCCAAAGAAACGCTCCCTGAAAAAGCGTTTTAGGATGCGTCGCCAAAAAACGCTGTGTAATCGGAACGGCATTCGCCCCAACGAGCTCCACAAGCATTCCACCCGGAAACAACCGCCGAGCCTCCGAGTCCGCAATGTTCCCCTCCTCGATAATTTTCTTATCAAATTCCGAAAGCTCCACATTCACAAAAAGCTCAGGCTTATGCTTTCTGAGCCACAAGTTTTTGCGACAGTACGTGTATTCGAGATAATCGGTTTTGGAGATTTGAGGAGACATAATTATTTCAACAGTTTCTTTACACTCGTATTCATCAAAAGAGATTTCATTTGAATAATGGCCGTTTCATTCAATTTCAGCAATCGTTCTTTTTGAGACAGACCCATTCTGATAAATTCCGCATTGAGACTCTCTAGATTCGCAAGACAGATGAGTTGATACACATCGGAGTAATCTCGCACATTACCTGTCTTGTTCTTATTCGCGCGTTTCCATTCAATTGCCGTCATGCCAAACAGTGCTTTGTTTAAAACGTCTGCTTCACTTGCATAAACAGTATTTGCATCTGTTTGTGAAAGCTGTTGCGGAAGAACGATATTTTGTTTTATAGAATCTGTATGAATTCTGTAATTAATTTTTGACAAAGCTCTTTTTGCATCCCAGCCCAAAACAAGTCTTTCATTTTCTTCAATCTTAAGTCTCTGAAACTCCTTAATCATGTATAACTTGAATTCCGGTGAAATCCAAGAAGCAAACTCAAAAGCAATATCTTTATGCGCAAACGTTCCTCCACCATAACGACCTGATTTCGAAATGATTCCAATCGCATTCGTTTTGTCTATCCATTTTTGAGGTGTAAGGACGAAAGAGTTACTTCCAACCTCTTTTTTAAAGGTGTCGAATTCGACACGGTTAAAATTCTCATTATGAAATTGTTCCCAAAGTCCGATAAATTCAACAGTAAATCTTGTTTTCATCCAGTTTTGGATAACGTATCTTGGATCGTCCACATTCTTATATCTCGCCATATCCGTCAGCGAAATAAAATCACCTTCATTCTGTTGAAACGTATAGATTTGCAAACCTTGGGTGTTTAGTTTTTTCATAAGGGTTTTTAATTGAGGCGAATTCACCATAATTAAATCTCGCATTATCTTCCCTTGTCCCCCTGACAAATAACAAGAATGATGTGGATAAATCACGTCGCTCGCGAGCAACGTGATAAAAAACTACCCCTGACTCTTCAAATAAAATTCCTCCAACTCTTTCCAAATTCCATGATTGCCGACAAGAGATTTTGTTACGGACAACAAAAGAGGAACCTTCGTCTGCTTATTGAATCGTTCACGATCCGGACTCATGGTGTGACACGATCTTGCATTGTCGAGCAGGTCCGCAAGTTTGATGAGCCATGCATCCGTATCATTTGCATCAATCAATCGCGCAATCATTTTGACCCAGCGCGCATCACCTTCTGGCATGGTGATGTCGTGCGTGCAAAGTGAGACGAGGGCGATGGTGCGAGGAGAGAAGCCGAGTTGTGTGAGTTCATCGAGAGTTGTGTTGCTGTCTTCGACGATGTCGTGGAGGAGACCGGCGAGTGTGACATCTTCGGGGAGATTGTATTTTGAGAGGGTTTCGTAGACGTTTTGGGAGTGGGTGTAGGTTGGGATTGAGGTGCCTTTGCGAGTGCCGGTGATGCGGGTTTGGACGAGGTTGAGGGCGATGGAGTGAAGGGGCATAGAAATTTGTGTTTATTTACTTTCAGCATTTCCCCAATCTCGACACAGAACTTCTGCTTGTTCCAAAACTGTTTTCGTTGCGATCTCTTGTTTATCCGGCGGATATTGATATTTGTTCAAAAGCTTTTTTACAAGAACTCGCAGTTTCGCTTGCACTTGTTGTTTTAACGTCCAGTCAATTGTTGTATTTTTTCGTAATAAATCGACAAGTTCTTTTGAAATCTTTTTTAAAGTTTCATCTCCAAGTTCCATAACAGCATTCTCACTCACGCAAAGCGCGTCATAAAATGCAACTTCATCTTCAGCCAAACCCAAATCAGCTCCACGTTCTTTTTCTGCTCGAATCTTTTTTGCAAGTTCAACAAGTTCAGCAATGACTTGTGCAGCTTCGATAGTTTTATTTTGATAACGCAAAATTGTCTCTTCAAGCATGCTCGCAAATGAACGAGACTTCACAAGAAACTTCTTTTGCATGGTTCGAATCTCATTGTTCAAAAGTTTTTGCAAAACTTCGAGAGCAATATTTTTACGTTCCAATCCTTGAACCTCGGCCAAAAATTCATCAGATAAAATCGCAATGTCAGGATTCTTTAATCCAGCTGCATCAAAAATATTTATCACTTTGTCAGAGACAACCGCATCAGAAATAATTTGTTTAATGGCTTGATCATAATCTTCCATTGTTGGTCCACCCAATCCTCCACCAGATTCAAACTTTGAAATGAATGCGCGAATTGTTTGAAAGAATCCAACATCATCTCGAATTTGTACAGCTTCTAAACTTGGAACGGATAATGCAAATGCTTGAGACAGCTCAACAACAACTTGAGCAAAGCGCTTTTTTCCATCTTTCAATCCCAGAATAAAATCCATGGCTCGTCCGAGAATATCTGCACGATCTTTCTGTGTACCATTCGCATAGTTCGAATAATCAAACCCATGAAACATCGCTTTCGCAGTTTCATATTTTTCTAACATGACATCAATTGCTTTTTCCTGATCGAGAACAGGTTCTTCTTTTCCGGATTGTGTGTAATAAGACAACGCTTCTTTAAGAGAAGGTGCAATTCCAAGATAATCAACAATAAGTCCACCCGGTTTGTTTTTATAAACACGATTCACACGTGCAATCGCCTGCATAAGCCCATGTTCTTGCATGGGTTTGTCGATATACATTGTGTGCATCGAAGGTGCATCAAAACCAGTGAGCCACATGTCACGAACAATCACGAGCTTTAATTCATCTTTTGGATCTTTCATTCGATCCGCAAGCAAATCGCGTTCTTCCTTTGAGTGAATATGTTTCTGAAAATTAGAAGGATCACTCGCAGATCCAGTCATCACAACTTTGATGAATCCTTTATTCAAATCATTACTGTGCCAATTTGGTCGGAGCTTAATAATCGCATCATAAAGTTCGACGGCAATGCGACGACTCATAGAAACAAACATTCCTTTTCCATCCATGGCTGATAAACGCGCTTCAAAGTGATCAACAACATCTTTCGCAATCAACTCAACACGTTTCTCAGAACCAACCATTGCTTCCAACTTTGCCCAACGACTTTTCAACTTTTCTTTTTTCTCTACTTCTTCTCCTTCCGTTAATTCCTCAAACTCTCGATCGATTGTTGGAACAAGTTCTTTCGACAAACCAATCTTCGCAAGGCGCGCTTCATAATAAATCGGTACCGTTGCATGATCCTCCACTGCGCGAGCAATATCATAAACATCGATATAGTCACCAAAGACCGCTTGCGTATTCTTATCAGAATGTTCGATCGGTGTTCCAGTAAATCCAATAAACGAAGCATTCGGAAGTGCATCGTGCATATGACGTGCGAAGCCATCAATAAAGTCATATTGGCTTCTATGTGCTTCGTCCGCAATCACAACAATATTGTTTCGATCGGATAACATCGGATGCTTTTCTCCTTTTGCGTCTGGTACAAACTTTTGAATAGTCGTGAACACAACACCACCAGAAGCAACAGCCAAAAGTTTTTTTAAGTCTTTTCTATCTGATGCTTGCTGCGGATGTTGGCGAATCAATTCTTCGCACATGGAGAACACGTGGAACAATTGCCCATCGAGATCGTTACGATCGGTCAGCATCACGAGCGTTGGATTATCCAAAGCCTGAATCAATTTTCCAGCATAAAAAACCATGGAAAGAGATTTTCCGGATCCTTGTGTGTGCCAAACAACCCCAGCACGATGATCACCCTTCGATGCGGCAACCGTTCGAGTAACTGCTTTATTCACGGCAAAGTATTGATGATACGCCGCCATTTTCTTAATTGTCTTTGAAACATTGTTGCGAGAATCTTTTTCCGTTTCAAACACGACAAAATTTTTCATGATGTCGAGCAAACGATCCTTTGCAAACATTCCCTTGATAAGTGTTTGTAAATCATTTGTCTTCTGGATCACTTCCCCATCAATACTCTTCCAACCAAGAAAACGTTCAAGGTCAGCAGAAATGGTTCCAGCAACCGCATTCTTTACATGATCAACAAGAATACAAATTTCATTATATGCGAACAGAGACGGAATCTCGTCTTTGTAAGTTTGGATTTGATTAAACGCACTTCTGAGTGTCGCGTTTTCATCAGCAGGATTTTTTAATTCGAAGATGGCGATTGGTAATCCGTTTACGAAGATCAAAATATCCGGACGACGGTTGTGATTGTTTTCAATGATAGTGAATTGATTTACGGCAGTGAAGTCATTGTTCGATGGATTCAGCAAATCAAAAAACATGACGGAATCATTTCTCAATAATCCACCCTGATCTTTAAACGCAACAGGGACACCTTCAATCAAATACTTGTGAAACAACTGATTCACCTCCATTAATCCAGGTTTCACCCAAGGAACTCCAACAAGTTTTTCAATAGCGTCATCCAAAGCTTCTACTGGAATAGTTGGATTGATTCGACCAATTGCTTGGCGGAGTCGGTTAACCAAAACAACATCCTTATAGGATGTACGTTCTGGATTTGTTCCGTCGTAAGCAATCTCAGGTCCGTATAAAACGGAATAATTGAGCTCATCCTTGAACCATTCGAGGATTGCTTCTTCTAGGTCGGATTCGATGTAAGTATTAGAAGACATAAGCTTTATTTGGATCCTATAATAACTTCATAATCACCATTTTCAGTTTTTCGAACATTCTGACCTAATACAGGTCTATCGAAAATTGCTTGATTGATACCATCGGTCTTGTATCCATTTTGGTTTAAATAGTTTTGAATTTGCGATGCAAAACCATGAGCTTCACTGTCACCCATTAAAGAAACAATATGAATTGTTTTATTTTTGTCCAATAAACCTTCTAATTGCTTTCCGACTTCTTGTGTCAATTCTCTTCTTTGATTTTGAAAAATATTTACATTATTATCACCAGTCTGATAATTAGTATTGAAATTAATATGATTATTCATAAATTAAAAAATCTGATTAAATTTTCCCAAATGAAATTCGCCACCAAACTCGCTATAACACCCAAGATAAATCCTTCAGACCTGTACTTCAAAATATTAATTTGTTTTTTAATCGTTTGCTTCCCATCAACATTAGTGAAATTATCACCGGATTGATTTTTTGTGTTGTATAAAATTTTATTGTTCATAATACAAGTATTTTATTAAATAACCCTTATTTTTCCATTCATTAACCGAGGCAAAAGGGAATCTCTAATCGCAATAAGTTTTTGAATTTCCAGTTCGCTATTTTTTAGATTATTAACAATACCAAACACGACTTCATGAAAAGCCTCCAAAATATTTGCCTGGGGAATACAGATACCAATTTGTCTAAATGTCGCTTTATTAATTTCTAAAAAAGTACTTCCATTAGCCTTACTCTTTATCAGATCTACATTTGCTTTCAACCAAAAAAGAATAAATTCGGAATGTTCATCTGTACAATTTATTGCAATGAACCCCTGATTGATTGCAACTGGAATAGCCGCCATAGTAATGTAGCCTATCGGCGCACGAGAAGATAATAACAATGTTCCCACAGGCAATAATCCTGAACTTATTTTTTTCAGTCCTGCTTCTGTAATTCTCTTTTCTGTATCCAATAACACAATCGATTTAAGACCGGAAAGATCCTTTGGAGTAGCCCAATTTATCAAACCATTTTCCCAGTACTTATTTTCTGACGTGCTTGGAGTCGAACCACCTTTAATTGTCATGATGTCTGCAGTTACCCCCACCTTCCACCCCCTCGGAATCTCTCCCAACTCTAACTCAACCATTTTTCCTCCACTCGATTTATATGGCTTCCCATTCTCATCAGGAAATTCAAAATCAACAAACCATCGCTTAAACAACGCGCTCGCGATTTTTTCTAGGTTGGCATTGATCTGGCGGTTGAGTTCAATTTTGTCGTCGAGGGAGGAGAGGATTTCGGCGATACGGGTTTGTTCAGCAATAGATGGAATTGGAATCTCAACTTCGGTTAATTGCTGTGCGTTTGCATTCGGCTGTGCGGATCCACCCAAGATACCGGCAACATATTCTTTATAAAAACCGCTTTGCAAATAATGATGAACAAAAAATGGGTCTAGTTTCTCATTCGTCTGGACTTTAATTAAGTAAGAAGCAAAAACTGAATCTGACATTCCTTCTTTAAAAATTGTATTTGTTCCAGTTGACGCACCTGTGCGCGCAATAATAATATCCCCTGGCACTAGTTTGTATTTTTTATGATCTGATTCTGAAATTTCACAAAAGGGAACATTTTTCCAATCAATAATTTTATCTTGAATATCGGTAATGCGTAGAAACTTTGGACCAACCTCATCTAATGAAGCTGATTGTGTAAAGCCGTATTGAATGTTTTTACAATTATTTTTTAAAACATCAAAACCCCACTCCTCTGGAATAGGTCCAATTTCAGTTTCATTGAATTTGATCTTCGACTGATTCATATATTAATCAATTCTATTTCTAACCTTAAACCACAAAATTTTTTCTAAATCAACATAAGTAGAGTACAAACCATTTGCGACATAAGATAAATATAAATATGACCAGCTCAAAACAAAAATTGAAACAGCGTTATTCCACAAAGGACTATGGATCTTTAAATCGAATATTTTCTTCAGCTCAAAACCAAGCCATGCCAATACCAATGCTGATAACATGCTTACAGAAACATATAACAAATTTTCGCCAATTTCTATTATCTCATTCTTCCTTTCATTGATATTCAGAACCCCTGCATAGCTAAATACAACCGAGGAGAGCGCCAAAATTGATGCGAGGATGAAAAGATAAAAATTTGCCACACTTGAAAAATCAGTACTTTCAAAATAGACAAAAATGGTTTTAAACATTAAACCAACCAACCCAATCCAGATAAGTATCTTTGGGAATCCATAAGCATAAAATGATAAAATTTGCTTAATTTTTTTTGAGAATTTTTTCATAATATCAACTAACTGAGTCCTCCTTTGTCTTCTCAAACTGCCCCGCCAATTCTTCTTTGAATTTCGTTTCTTGAGTTTTCATAATTCAACACGTTTCTTTGATTTGATCTGCCAAATCGTACCGTCAAAAACCCCGAAGCCTTCTGCCTGATATCTTTTTCCAAGATAATCTTCGAACGTGACAAGAATCGAAAACTCTCCGCGTTTCAAAACTTCATCAGAAAGAGGAACGCCATACCAACTATCCGAATTATTTGGAATCGCACTATTTCCAATGTCATGTTTAATTCCATTCAATGTAAAATCATTTAAATAGATCGGATACGAACTCACATTCTTAATTAGGATACTCCATTTAATGTCGCGTTGATCTGGATTTGTGATATTGGAAACAATTGTCTGAGACGGCATCAGGAAAATCTCGACAAAATTTGTAATTGCTAATGCTTGAGCATTTATTTCATTCTGTTTTTTCCCAATTCGAAAAGCTAAATAGGCAGCAACCACAACAGCGGCAAACGAGAATCCGGTAAAAATTGTTTGCCACAAATTGATTTTCTCGATAGTTGTCATAAATTTGAAAATAAACCTCTGTGGATAACCATTGACAAAACCTATTTTCCAGGATATATTCTAGATAAGCATAAGTCCTTTATAGATTGTTCTGAGTGTTCCCATCCATCGGTTGGCTATAGCTCAGGCGTCACAAATCTATAAGGCAGCTTCCCCGAAAGGGGCTTTTTTGTTTACAAGAATTGACTATCGAATCTTACCTTTTCAGCAAATACATTCAACCAATCTAAATTTTGCCGCTCGTATTTTTGAAAAAGTCCCCAGCAAAACAAATCCGTTGCTTGCAGTCCGTAATTTTCATGTGAAAGCCAGTGATAAATATCAAGTGGAATACTCGGCGGAAATCGTCCCTCAAGTTGTCTGCGAATATATGTATTAAATTCAGCAATCTCAGGCTTTGCCATGGATTTATCCAAAATCAATTCAATACGTTCGCTGTCATTCTTTTCAAATGGAATCTGATCTAAAACCTGACGAGCAACATAATTGTAAACACGAGACTTATTTCTGGCGAGACGCTCAAAAACTTTTTTCTTATTCAGGGTAATCGAATAAATGCCAAATTTAATATCTTTCACCTGATCAAAAAAATATTTCTTTACTTCCAATGTTGTTCCCGTTCCTTTCAACTCAGGAATCATGCGCTTATGGTTTTTTGGTTGATTCAATTTACGTCTTAATGTCTTTTTGACGGCATTAATCATCTGACGGTTCGCATTTTGTGAACCTATTGCCAAAATGGTAATCGTAAAAAACTTCGATGGTTTTTTATTCACGAAGTCAAAACCCAAATCGCCACTTTCATCTAAATAGAGGTACCACATATTCAAATCTCAAATCCAATCCCCTTTAAATTCTTCTTAATCCTCTCCTCCATCTCTTTTGACTTCTCAAACTGCCCCGCCAATTCTTTGGTGAGTCTATTCATCTTTTCCTCAAACACCTCATCATCTTCCTCAACGTAATCAC
Source organism: uncultured Gammaproteobacteria bacterium (assembly GCA_964355525.1). Lineage (GTDB taxonomy): Bacteria > Patescibacteriota > Patescibacteriia > UBA9934 > GWF2-40-263 > XYB2-FULL-45-11. Next base: position 11,740 of record CAYHDY010000013.1, read on the forward strand.
TTCCAACATATCGCCCCGGTGTCAAAACAAATCCATTCTTTTCTACTTCCGTAATCTTGGCGGATTTACAAAAACCTTTTATATCTTCGAACTTCCCATCAACTGTTCTCCATTCATGATAGGTATCTGTAATCTTCTGCAAATCTTCATCCGTCAAATCACGATTCTTGCGTGTAACCATTGTTCCCATCTTTCGCGCATCAATAAAAAGAATCTCGTCATGTCTGTCACGGAACTTGTGATCATGTCTATCGCGTGACACAAACCATAATGCTGCTGGAATTTGTGTTGTATAAAAAAGCTGTGGTGGCAACGCAACGATACAATCAACCAAACCCGCTTCGATCAATTTCTTTCTGATCTCTCCTTCCCCGGAAGTATTCGAAGATAAAGATCCATTCGCTAAAACAAACCCAGCGATTCCTGTTGGGGAAAGGTGATGGATCATGTGTTGAATCCATGCATAGTTTGCATTTCCTGCTGGTGGTACTCCATACTTCCAACGTACATCATCTCGTAATCGTTCTCCTCCCCAATCGCTAATGTTGAATGGTGGGTTCGCCAAAATAAAATCTGCTTTCAGATCTTTATGAAGATCATTCTGGAACGTGTCACCCCACTGCGATCCAATGTTTCCTTCGATTCCACGAATGGCGAGGTTCATCTTACAAAGTTTCCAGGTTGTCGGATTCATCTCTTGTCCAAAAACAGAAAGATCATTTTTGTTTCCTCCATGGGATTCAATAAATTTTTCACTCTGTACAAACATTCCACCAGAACCACAACAAGGATCGTAAACACGTCCTTTGTACGGTTCGATCATTTGCACCAAAAGTTTCACTACAGATTGCGGTGTAAAAAATTCTCCCCCACCTTTTCCTTCGGCAGAAGCAAATCGTCCAAGAAAATATTCGTAAATGCGACCAAGAATGTCTTTCCCGCGATTCTCTCTATCTCCAAGCCCGATCGTACTGATCAAATCAATCAATTCTCCAAGACGTGTTTTATCTAAGTCAGGCCGTGCATAATTTTTAGCCAATACTCCTCTGAGACTCGCATTGTCTTTTTCAATCGCAATCATCGCGTCATCAATCATCTTTCCAATCTCGGGTTTCTTTGCGTTTGCCTTAATAAATTCCCATCGTGCTTCTTTTGGAACCCAAAACACGCCTTCGGAGATATAAGCATCTCGATCTTCTTCTAATCCGTCATAATATTCTGGATCAGCTTTAATCGCACGGAAAACTTCTTCAAATGAATCTGAAATATATTTCAAGAAAATCAAACCAAGAACAACATGTTTGTATTCCCCAGAATCCATGTTATTGCGCATTTTATCCGCAGCTGCCCATAACACTTCTTCAATTTGAGCAATTTGATAGGTTGATCCCAAAGTAATTGATTTTGTTTGTTTTGCCATAACAATATTTTATTGAACTCCCACGCATTCTCCTCTAAATATTGATAAAAATCAAAGATGCTCTCTATCCACAGTGACTCAATAAATCAAAAACCGGACCCCACGGGGATCCGGCTCACTAAATTCTACTTACATCCCCCACCGCCGCAGCATCCGCCTTCTTCTGCTTCACATTCTTCATCCTCACCTTCAAACTCATCATCACATTCCTCCGAAAACAAGACTTCCAAACATTCTTCTGGTAATTCTTGATATTTTTCTGTTGTTAACATTTCATGCGCGCAGTTCATCCATTCGTTGATTTGGTCGATTTCTTCTTCGATCAACGCACATTCTTACACAACTCATTCACCACAACTTCCATCATCTCAATTTCTTCCCCCCTCTTCTCCCCACCACAGCCTTCTCACCCGTCTTCGATTCAATCTCACGTCTCGCATTCCCCGCGACGCTTCCACCTTCATACACGATATCTGTTAGACGCATTTTTCCATCGGGAGTTCTCATTTTCAACCCGTGACATTTTGTCACGGGTTCATTTCCATCTTCTTTTAATTTGTATTCTCCTCCGTTTCCTTCCGTGACATACCTCCCGCATCCCCTAAAACCTCCTTATCATTCAAAACCAAAAAACCCATCCTGCTTCTTAATCCAGTTCTTCCTACACATCATCCGTTGCCCCATTCTCTCTCTCCAAAATCTTCTTCACCTCACGATCGAAATCAGAAATATAATTTTTGTCTTGCTCAACGCGATATTTTTCGAACTCGTTCAATGCAAGCGATTGCGCAACCTCGTGGCTTATTTTTCCAGAATTTGTCAAAATTTCATATTCACTGAATTTAAGAAAGGTATTCATTTTCTCTATCCAATCTTTCATGGTCATTACTTTACCGCGAGCCGCTTGCATCTCCGCATAATCAAGATACATGTTCCCGATGCGATTTAAATGCTCCAGCTCTTTTTTATCCAAATAATTTTTAGCAATTACAATGTCGCTTGGCATAATCTTGCCGTTTGGAGATCGTTTCCAAGTTGTTAAACCCATTTTTTCTTTTGTACTGTTTACACGATCTGTAATAATTTCAGCCGCTGTTTTACCCGTTATCGCAAAGTGAAGTTTATTTTGAACCGTCGCAAAAAATTCTTTGCTTTCGTGTACTGTTGGCGAATAATCAATCGCTGTCGCGTAAATGTCTGTAATTTTTTGATAGATCCTTCGCTCGCTTGTACGGATATCTTTAATTTCTTCGTACAAATCTTCAAAATAGCGAGTGCTAAAGCGGGATCCGTATTTCATGCGATCACTATCGAGTGCGTATCCTTTGTGGATATAACTCTTGAGAATCCCCGTGGCCCATTGTCGAAACTGGGTACCTCTTTCAGAACTTACGCGATATCCGACAGTGATAATCGCTTCTAAAGCATACATTTTTACACTTCTTTCAATATCTCGTCCTCCCTCGTTTTGAACTACCGAGAATTCCTCGGTAGTTGAATTTTCGTCGATTTCTCTTTCTTTATAGAGATTCTTCAAATGCAATGATATGTTATCGGTAGAACAATCAAAAAGCTCGCTCATCTTTTTTTGTGTGAGCCACATATTCTCCTCTGCATACAAAACCTCAATATTCACCGACCCATCCGGTGATTGGTAAAAGGCGATTTGATTATCCGGTATTTTTTTCATACATTTTCTCTTATCTTTACAATTTCCTTTATCTTCCTTTACCGTCAAATAAATAACAAGGTTGATGTGGATAAATTACGTCGCTCGCGAGCGACGTAATAAAGATTTTTCTAAATCAAAAGCCGAGCACATCATATGCCCGGCTCACAAATTCTACTTACATCCCCCACCACCGCAACATCCGCCTTCTCGTTCACATCCTTCTTCTTCCATTACATCATCTTCTCCGTCCTCATTATCTTCTTCACATTCATCCCCTTCCTCACAATCATCTTCTTCACATTCCTCCGGGAACAAGACTTCCAAACATTCTTCCGGCAACTCTTGATATTTTTCTGTTGTTAACATTTCATGTGCGCAATCCATCCAGTCATTGACTTGTTCCATTTCTTCTTCGATCAACACGCATTCATCTGTGGCTTGTTTCAACATCACACCACACATTTCCAATTCTGTTTGGCGATCTGCTTTGTCTACATCTTCTGCGCGCTCAAGCAATCGTGTTGCAACTTCAACTTCCAATTTTGCTTCGATCAAGTGTTCCTCTTCCTCATGAAAATCATAAGCGAGGTCTTGAAGTTGGTGCAAACGCTGAGCAATGAGCTCGCAAATCTTCAAATCACGTTCTTCTTCCTCTGTTTGCGGGAAGGCATAAAGGAAAGAAACTTCTTCAAACGCTTCTTCCGCGGCATCGAACTCCTCCGGAGAAAGAGTTTCATCATTCATGAGCCCGATGAGCGCAACAATGGACTCTTTTGAAGCATCTTCTGAAAGCACGCGAATTTCGTCTAAACGTAATGACATATGTGAATCATTAATGAATTTCCTGCATTCTGCCTTATTCCCCGTGAAAAATCAAGGGATACGCAGATAAGGCGGTTTTTTAGGTTAATCGTTTCTTATTGTTTGGTTTCAAGTAATTCTGCTTGCTGACAACACGTTTTCCTGTTCGTTCCTCCAGTTCCTTTCTCGCATTTCCCGAAATCTTCCCGCCTTTTTGTGCGGCTTCTTTGTTTTTATGAAATCCATCCGCTTGATCCGATTCCGCGATCTGTCGAGTCGACAACTCTGCAAGAGCGGTGAAAATCAGTTCTGCCTCGCTCATGTGATCACGTAGGTTTTGTGATTTTAAATTTTTCAGGTTCTTGTGCCCCTTAATCGTCAATCCGCTCCACTCCTCATGGATAATGTTCGTAAGCTTTGCGTACTCATCACCCTTTTTCACATTATGATCCGCCCAATAATCTGTCAGTTTATTTCTTGTTTCAACTCCAAGCATTCTCTGCCCGATCCATTTCTCGCTCCGCCCAAGCTTTTGCCAATTTGTCCGTGCACGCACAAGAGCCTGTTCCGGATCAACCGTTTCTTGCATACGCTCATACCCGACTTTTGCGAGCCAGATCTTGAATGGCTCTGCTTTGGGTGAAGGCACAGACTGAACAAGACGTAAAATTCCTTCGACATCTAATACGTCTGTGAGATATTTCTTTCCGTCGGAGGCTTCCATTTTCAGTTGGTGACAATTTGTCACCGACTCATTTCCCTCTTGCGTTAGACGTTCTTTAAGCTTATTCCAATATTTTCTAGCAGTTTGGAAGTCAGCTTGATCCGTTAACACACGAATAATATCAACAACGCTAAAATACCATTTTTCCTCTTTCTCATCCCAAATACGACGAACGGGTTGATCGTCGAAAAGCGCAATGCGTTTTGCTTTTTTTTCCATAGGATTTTATTTTAATTCAGTTCCATCTTCTTCCTCCCGTTCATAAAAAGAAAGACACATGTGGATAAATCCGCATGTGTCTTATGATCGATCGAGAGATCCTTCACTTTACTCAGGATGACACTATTCAGTTTCTTCCAAACTCAGGATCCGTTCCACGTTAAAAATCCGATCAGCTCCTCGCAGATGACAATAGGCATCGAGAGCGATGAACGGAATTCCTTGCGCTTCTGAATCGTAGACACGTACCGGCGTAATCGTTCGGCGTGTCTTTTCGTCTTGTGCTTTCAAGTAAATAATCTTGAGCGAAGTCTTGTTTTTAATCGCATCATTCAGCTGGGCGATTTTATCGTTTGTCGAAAATAGTTCTTGCGAGATGGTGTATTGAATTTGGGTGATGAATTTGATGACGCGATAATCCAATCGAAGTTGTGGTTTCGTGACAGGCTTCGTCAACACGAGTCCTTCGAATGTGCGACATCGACTTAAGGCGACATACACTTGTCCGGCGGCGAATGCGCCGCGACCGAGATCGACGACGACGCGATCGAAAGATTTTCCCTGACTTTTGTGAATCGTTGTCGCCCATGCAAGACGAAGTGGAATCTGAACGAAACTCCCGAGACGTTCTTGCGAGAGTCCGTGCGTTTCGGAATCGTACACGCTGCGATACAACGTCCACGTCGATGCTTCAACCGTAATCGGTTCATCTTCTCCGTCGATCAACACATCGAGATCGAGATTGCGTACGCGAATCACTTTGCCAAGTGTGCCGTTCACCCATCGCCCGTCTTGATCGTTTTTAACGAACATGACGCGAGCGTTTACCGCGACGGTAAATTCTTTATCAGTCGGTAAATCTTTATCCGGAAAATTATCATTCACGATTCCCGTGTACGTCATGAACTTCGTCGAGAGCGTTGCAAGATTGATCTGATTGATCTCGTCCGCGGCCGCGTTTGTCGGCGTGAGATAAATAAATCCTTCCGGACGTTTTTCCTTTGTCGCGATTTTCGAAACAACACGTTTGTTCAACGCCGCGAGTTGTTCATCCGTGATCGATCGATTGCGCACGCCGTTTAACAGCTCGACAAATGACGTGTCCGATTGACGATACACCTTCTCAAGTTCGATGAATTGAATCTGATGCGCGTCCGCGAGTTCTCGAACGGCGTCCGATGAAAAAAAGTACGGCGTCTCATAACGCTCCGAGAATGCATCCGATTCCCACGAGGTCACGACCGGCGGCAACTGATACAGATCTCCGATCGCGATGATCTGCTTTCCACCGAACGGTTCGCTTGTGTTCATGATGCGACGCAAAAAGACGTCCACGCAATCGAGCAAGTCCGCACGCACCATCGAAATTTCATCGATCACAAGTGAATCGATTTTTTTGAAAAGATCTTTATCCGCTTTCGCCGCCATGCGTCGCGCATCCGTAAGCGAAATTCCAGGAGTGAATCGAAAGAATGAATGAATCGTTTCTCCGTTCACGTTCAGTGCCGCGACACCCGTCGGCGCCAAATACGCGCAGCGTTTTTTTGTATGCAATCGAAAATGCGAAAGAAGCGTGGACTTCCCTGTTCCCGCACGACCCGTGATAAACAAAAACGGAACGTCGCTTTCCATCATCTCGACGGCGCGCAAAAATTCCGGGTTCAAATCCAATTTTGTTTTCGTCGTCTTCTTCGCCATACGCGTGCCATTCTCTCTTTTTTCGGGAGATGAGGCAAGGTGTGTGTTGATACATAAAAAAGAGCCGATTGGCTCTTTTTCTTTTTAGACAATCTTTACGAAATATCGTTTCCCTTTTTGCAACAACGGTTTCATCGCAGGATCAACAACGAATTCATAATCACTGACAACTTCCTCATTCACTTTCACTCCGCCACCATCCATTAATCGTCGTGCGTCTCCTTTTGATTGTGCGAGTTTTGTCGCGACGAGTGCATCGACGATTGACATCGCATTTTCAAGTTTCACTTCTGGAACATCCTCTGGCACGCCGTGATCTTGAAATAAATTATTGAAACGATCTGTGGCAGCAACAGCTTCTTCACGATCGAAATATTCTGAGACAACCGCTTTTGCTAAAGCGACTTTGAAATCACGAGGATTCACACCGTCACCCATCGCGATTTTCATTTCTTTGATTTCTCCGTTTGGAAGATCCGTCAGAATTTCAAATCCGGGAATGATCATTCCATCCGTCCAACTCATCACTTTTCCAAACATGTCATCCGGAGAATCGGAAAGCGTAATCATGTTCCCTTCACTCTTTCCCATTTTCTTTCCGGTTGGATCGACAAGTAATTTTGACGTGATGACAAATTTTTCTTTGTGTTGAACCGCTTTCATCAAATCTCGACCCGCAAGCATGTTGAATGTTTGATCATTTCCGCCAATCTCTCCATCCACATTCATTGCAACAGAATCATACGCCTGCATGAGCGGATACAAAAACTCGTGAAGATGAACCGGCTTTCCTTCAGCGATGCGCTTATCGAACATGTCGCGCTCCAACATTTGTTGAACCGTAAAGTTTGAAGCGAGTTCGACAATTTCAGAAAATCCAAGTTTCGCGAGCCATTCACTGTTGTATTTTAATTCCGCTGCATTTTCTCCTTCGAAAGAAATGATTTTACTTGCTTGCGCTTTATATTTTTCTGCATTCGCCAAAACTTGTTCGCGAGTCAATCGGACGCGTGTTGCGGACTTATCGGTCGGATCACCGATCATTCCCGTGAAATCACCGATAAGCAAAATTAATTTGTGCCCGAGCTTTTGAAACTCAGCCATTTTACGGAGTGGAATTGCATGACCCAAATGTAAATCCGGACCCGTTGGATCGATTCCAAGATAAAGTGTGAGTTGTTTGCCATCTTTCAAGCGTGCTTCGAGAAAATCAAACGACGGATAGATATTTTCCACCCCGCGCGTAAGCAAATTCTGAATCGCATTTTCATCAATATTGATAGACATATGTTTCAGATTACTTCGTTGATTCGATGAATGCAACCAGTTCATCGCGTTTCTGTTCCATCAACTCACGACTCGTCGCCTCGACAATCAGTCGTAACAACGGTTCCGTGTTCGATGGCCGAACGATGAACCACCAATCGTGATCGAACTCACAGCGGATACCATCAAGCTTGTTCACCTTCGATGCATTCATCGCATATTGTTCGAGCCTGTCGAGAACCGATTGTTTATCATACACTTCAATGTTCACCTCGCCGCTGTTCGAATACGTTCGCAAGTCACGAACAAGATCGGCAAACGTTTGATTCGATCGTTTCCATACAGACAGAACACGAACGATCGCATGATCGACCGCTTCGAGTCCGCTGAATTCTTTAAAAAAGAAATGACTCGAGACTTCTCCGCCGAGCACGGCTCCTTCCGATTGAACCGCTTCGACCGCGAACTTGCGACCGATGCGACATTCGTGCGGCACGCCACTGTTCGACACAATCGTTTCAACCGTTGTCCAACTTTGATTTGGTGCAACAACGATCTTCGCGCCAGAATTTTTCGAAAGCACGTCCGTCGCAAGCAGTGCGAGTGTAAGATCTCCGCGCAAACTGTTTCCTTCATTATCGATAAACGCAACACGATCCGCATCCCCGTCGAGTGCGACGCCAAAATCCGCACGTTCACGAATCACTGCTGCTTTTACATCTGCGAGTGTTTCTTCCTTCGCCGGATTCGCTTCGTGATTTGGAAAATGTGCATCTTGCTCCGGATACAATTCGATCAGTTCAACATTCAATCGTTTGCACAACTCGCGAACAGCCATCGCTCCCATCCCGTTTCCATAATCGACAACGATTTTTGTTCCCAAAAGATCCGGTGGATTTGCGACAGCGATACATTTGTCGATGTATGCAGGTAGAATGTTTTGTTCAACGACTGATCCGTGAGATCGACCTCCCCCTGCCCCCTCCTCAAAGGAGGAGGGGGTTTTCGACATTGATTCAAGAATTTCCGTTCCGGAAATAGGCAGACCGTTTGCGTGCGCCATTTTGATTCCGTTGAACTCCGGCGGATTATGTGAAGCTGTCACCATGAGTCCGGCATCGACGTTCGGTTGACTCGATACAGCAAAATTGAACATCGATGTACTGCAAAGACCGATATCAATGACATTTGCTCCCATCGAAATGACTCCTTCGATCGCGGCTTGCTCGAGTTCGGGGCTCGTCTCACGCATATCACGCCCGACAATCACCGTTTTTGCGCCCGTTTTCGAAACAAGTGCCTGCCCGACAGATCGAGCGATCTCGGGGGTCACTTCCGCGAGTAAACCGCGAATGTCATACGCTCGGAAAATATGTTTTGAAAACTCCATATTCTTTGACGAAAGCCTCTAAATTTCGTATTATTTATTTGAAATCATTTAAACGGAAGGGTCTCGACCCTCCCCTACGAACTAATCAAAACCCCTATGCAACCACTTTGGATCCTCATCGGCATCATCATTCTCATCGGACTGTGGCTTATTCTATCATATAACGGACTCATCACGCTTCGAAACCGTGTGGAAGAGGCATGGTCGGACATCAATGTTCAGTTGAAACGTCGGTATGATTTGATTCCGAATCTGGTGAATACTGTTAAAGGATATGCAACACATGAATCGTCTGTCTTCGAAAATGTGACGAAAGCGCGTGCGGCGGCGATGGGTGCACATACAATGGGTGAACAAGCGCAAGCGGAAAACGCATTAACGGGAACGCTCAAAACGCTTTTCGCCGTTGCAGAAAGTTATCCTGCACTGCAAGCCTCACAAAACTTTCTCGAGTTGCAACACGAATTAACCGATGCAGAAGACAAGATCCAAGCCGCCCGCCGATTCTACAACGGCAACACACGCAACTACAACACAGGTCTACAAACATTTCCGACAAACATGATGGCTGGAATGTTCGGATTTGTAAAAAAAGATTTTTTTGAAATGGCAGAGAGTGAAAAGGCAACACCGGAAGTGAAATTTTAATTATGCTCTACGAACAAATCTCCGCGAACAAAAATAAAACGTGGATGTTGATCTCTCTTTTCAGCGTCCTGATTGTTTTGCTCGGCTGGGCGTTTGGTTCGTGGTCAGGCAGTGCGGAGTTTGGAATTTTTCTTGCGGTCATGATTTCCGTCATTATGTCGATGATCGGATATTTTCAGGGCGATGCGGTTGCGCTCGCAACGTCGGGCGCGCAGATGATCGAGAAACAAGATAACCCTGAGCTTTATCGACTTGTCGAGAATCTCGCGATTGCGGCCGGATTGCCGACGCCGAAGATTTACATCATGTCGGATACGGCGATCAACGCCTTCGCAACCGGTCGCGATCCGAAACACGCATCGATCGCCGTTACGTCTGGCGCATTGCATGCACTCGATAAAACGGAACTCGAAGGAGTGCTTGCCCACGAACTCTCGCACATCGGCAATTATGATATTCGCGTCATGACCATCGTCGTCGTCCTCGTCGGAGTCATTCTGCTTTTATCCGATATGATGACGCGTTCAATCTTTTTTGGACGCGGTCGACGAGATAGCGATGACAACAATAATTCAGCTGGTCTCTTCCTCGTGATCGGCATTGTCCTCGCAATTCTCTCCCCCATCTTCGCGCAACTTATCAAGCTCGCCGTTTCGCGACAACGCGAATATCTCGCGGATGCGTCCGGCTGTATGCTCACGCGTTACCCGGACGGACTCGTGCGTGCGCTCGAGAAAATTTCCGCGCAAGACCAACCGATGGCAAAAGCGAATCACGCAACAGCTCACATGTTCCTCGCGAATCCCTTTGATCCGCATGTGACGAAGAAGTTCGAGCAGTTGTTCTCGACTCACCCGCCGATTGAGGAACGAATTGCGAGATTAAAACAAGCTGGCCTCTAAGCTATGGATATCATCGACAAATTCTCAACAAACCTCAAAACGGTTCTCACGCGAGCGCTTTGTCTTGCTGTCGAAACAAACGAGCAAATTATTTTGCCGGAGCATTTGCTTTGGGCGCTCGGGACGCAAAAAGGATGCATCGGTGCGGAGATTTTGAAAAAGATCGGATTGAAATCCGCGGATCTGAAAAAATTGTTAGGATCGATTGTCGTCAAAGAACCGATGATGCAGAACGCAGATCCGATGATGTTGCATTTATCTGATGAGGCGAAACGCATCGTGGAGAAAGCCGTGCTGACCGCAAACACGTATAACCATCGCTACATCGGTACGGAACATTTACTTTCCGGGATCGTGCAGATTGAAACCGAATCATTGAATCGTTTTTTTGTCGCACAACAAACCGATTTGAAAAATCTCAAGGAACAAATCGCTCTCGTTCTCAAAAACACTTCCAAATTTCCGGACATGACAACCATCATGAAGACGGATGAGTCGCACATCGCAGCGGGGTCTGGGGACCCCGCCCATGGCGAAGAGGTGCAGTCACCAAAATTGCAGGCACTCAATTATTTTGCGCGCGAACTGACGTCTGCGGAATTACAAAAGAAAATTGATCCGGTCATTGGACGCGAAGCGGAAATTGAACGTGTCATGGAAATTCTGTGCCGCCGCACAAAAAATAATCCATTGCTCGTCGGCGAACCGGGCGTAGGAAAAACCGCCGTGGTCGAAGGACTCGCAAAACATATTTTTGAAGGAACCGTTCCGACTGTTCTGCAACACAAGCGTGTGTTTGCACTCGATCTTGCGCTCGTTGTCGCTGGAACCATGTATCGCGGAGAATTCGAAGGACGATTGCGACAGATTATCGAGGAAGCATCGAAATCCGATGAAGTGATTTTATTTATTGATGAATTACACACCATCGTCGGAGCCGGTGCTGCGTCCGGAACCATGGACGCCGCAAACATTTTGAAACCTGCACTTGCCCGCGGTGATATTCATTGTATCGGTGCGACCACGGAAAACGAATTCAAAAAACATATCGAATCCGACAGTGCGCTTGAACGACGATTCCAAACGGTACGCGTGGAAGAACCGTCTGAGGAAGCGGCTATGGAAATTTTAGGCGGCATCGCTCCCTATTACGAATCCTTTCACGATGTGCGCATTTCCGCGGAAGCGATCGAACATGCTGTTAAACTTTCTGCACGTTATCTTACCGATCGTCGATTGCCGGATAAAGCGATCGACCTTCTTGATCAAGCCGCGGCTCGTGTGAGATTGCATCGTACAGAACCCGGCCCCGCGCAAAAACAGAAAACAATCCAGAAAAAAATTGAGGAGATTCAAGCGGAGAAACGACAGGCCGTCATGGAAGAACGTTTTCTTGATGCCGTCGATTTGAAAGCGACCGAGGATCTTCTTCGCAATGAACAGAGTTCCCTCCTGCTCCAGAACTTCGACAAAAGCGGATCTGTCGGACAAACCATCATCGGCGGCGAAGATATTGCTCGCATCATCTCG
>CAYHDY010000014.1:0-23559 GCA_964355525.1 uncultured Gammaproteobacteria bacterium
CAAGACGTTTCGGTTCTCAAACAAGACGTTTCGGTTCTCAAGCAAGATGTTGCAGAATTGAAAGAAGACATGACGGAAGTAAAACAAGATATTCGAGGCATTAATGCCAAGATGATTACCAAAGGCGGATTGGAAGATCGCTTAACGGATTTTCGCATCTCATTTGTTCCAATGACGAGATAAAGAATGATTTAAAAAAACCGTCGTATGAAACGACGGTTTTTTTTCGATCATTATTCCATGCGTTCTTTGTTCCAAACGGGTACGACGGCGTGGTTTCCTTGCGCGTTCCATGAATCATATTCGTTGAAATTTGTTTCCGGAATATCATTCAAGGCGATTTTTTTCGCTTTCGCAAAATGGTTTTTGTAATAGGCAGAAACATCCGGGCGGTTCGAAGATGATTCTGATGCGTTGTCTCGCGGAACCGCAACGAGATCGAGCCCACGTTGTATCGCAAGATCAATCGCAACGTTCAATGTTTCTTCGACCAGTTTGTCTGCATCGACCTGTGAAAGAAGATTCGTTCGCGGGTTATTTGCGCGAACAAGTAAAACTTTTTTCTCGACATCTTGAACAGTTCCGAAATCATCCGTGATTTTTTCCTTCGTTGTCGTTTCAATAAACAACACAGAACCCTGAACTCGTTCGCTCGATGTTCCGCGATTCGTTACAAACGAATACACCGTGATGCCGGGATATTCTCCTCTTGCGAGTTCTTCGTGTTGTGATGTGTAACAAGCATCCCCTGTATCACCTGCGAAGATACGCATCACTCCTTTTGCGGGAACAAGTGAAATCTTTTTTTGTTTTTTTGTTTCCACCTGCTCTCCTTTTTCAAGTACTTCGAGTTTATTGCGAAGTTTTGTGAATAGATGTTCTTTTTGCGTGCGACTCCATACAGACTCGAGTGCTTTTAGAAGTTCTGGTGAAAATGGGGTATGTCCTGTGTGGGATTCCCTTTGTTGCGGTTGGAGATAGTGTTCAGAAATATAATCACGAAAAAGGGAAGAGATATTCTCAAAATGTTTCATGAGCAGATTCTTTTTTTCTTGTGCCAGCCCTGCTTGCGTTTGCATTTTGCCAATGGCATCTTCCCATCCGTACTCCATGTTCATCAGATCGAAATGTTTGAACGATACAGCAAGAAGGATTTCATCCGTTTCTTTTGATTTGGGAAGTGTTTGTACCAACTGTTCCATGAACGCGACAATGTCACGTTGAGGTTCGGTGTATGCAGAGGAAGAACGAATGCTCCCGTCCGCTTGTTCTTCTTTTAAAGAAGCAGGAATGTTTATTTCCAAGATTCCTTTTAGAGTGGCATTGAATCGAGCCGCTTGATCTTCAAGAGCCTTTCGCGCTCCTCGTAAACTACTTTCAAGTTTTTCTCCGGATAATCCTTTTTCGATTAATACCTGACGTCGTTCTGATAATTTTTTCTCCAAGTCAAATGCAAGTATTTTTGAAAATCGTGTTTGTTGCTCTTGCCACCATTTGGAAGGATCTTCAAGGAGAGAAGCGTAAGATTTGTTTGCTTCGTAGATTTTTGTCATGAGGACTCCTAAATCTGTCGGCACGTCTTCTCCATCCTTGTTAACCGTTTGCAGAGCAAGAACTTCCGCCTGTTTCACTTCCAATTCTTTTTCCTCCGCTTCTGTTTTTATTTTTCGTTCAAAAACAGGAACTTCGATTTGGTACTCCACATAATGCTCCGGCAGTTTTGCGAGTTCCGGTTTTTTTTCAGCTGTTTGTTTCCATGTCGTAATTAATCCTTCTGGAGTGTCCGCTTGTTTCCAATAGGTTGATCCTTTGATGAGATTCAAAGCTTCCAGTCCGATCACCGTCTCAATTCCTTTTGGAATTTCATCCGCTAACAATTCTTTCAAAAGCCATCGTTGTTTTTGTTCGAGTTCGTTCAAAAGAGCTTTGTCTTTTGTTTTCGCTTCAATTTTCTTTCCTAAAAATTCCCCGAGAGGTTTGGCAAATTCGTAATGAATGCCATCTTTGTTGATTCCAAAAAAGATTCCAGCAATGGTTGGAGTGTTGCTCATCCCGAATCGTTTCACATATTCGACTAGAAGTTGTCCGTCTTGAGAGCTGTCCAAACGCATCACTTCATTTTTTACAAGAAACGCAACAAGCGGTTCCAAGTCCGTGAACCATGGATCATATTCTCTTTTCGTCGCATGCGCTTGCAGTTTCTCGAGTTGTTGCAATGATTCTTCTATCGGATGAATGGGTTGGTCGAATGTTTTGACGGCTCGCAAGAGTCCGATAAGTTTCGTGATCATTTGAACGTCTTTCGCGTGTGCAAGGACTTCAAGACCGCACCCAACGATTTCTCTCGTTGTCAACGGGAATCGTGCACGTGTATCCGGATTTGCAAGAATGGCGAGTTGAGCGGGACTTTGCGTAATGTCATTGATCGAGGAGGAAATGATTTTATCAAGATCTGCAGGAGGGACTTCAAAACTTTCCGGATGTTGCAGAATTTTTACAACATAGATATTTGGTTTTCTAAGAAGCAACGTCGCCGTGTCTTGATTCAGTCCTGTGACATTTTCAATCGGAATATTCCGATTGTGTTTGAACATTTTTTCCACGGCCGTATTTGCATTAACACCATATCGAACTAAACGTGTCGGTGTGAAGATGGCGGAAGAATATCTCTCGTGTGTTTTTTCGACGATGAGGGAGAAGATTTCTTCATCCAATCCTGTAAAATCTGAATTCAAGTTAAGTAAAATATCCCCGACACCCATTTCAAGAAAATCGAGAGCAATTTTTTTATGGTCCATCGGATCGAATTGCGCGATATTTTTTTCGATATCACGCGCGGCCTGACGAACGTCATTTGCTGTGACTTTTGAAATTAAAGTGCGAGCAACAGATTCATCAAGATTATGGAATCGTCTCATCTCTGTTGTGAACTCGTAGAAATATCCCGCTTCAATAATTTTTTTCGCCAGCGTCGAATCATCCATGCCCGGCTCGCGCATTTCGTCCATCACATGATGTTTGAAATCCCAAAGCTCGGCGGTAGTTCCGTCGTCCATGATCATAACTGCCATCGTATTTTCTTCCGGAGGTTTTACAACGACGGGTTCATTTTTTTTCGGTTGTCGTTCTTGCGGAACATATCCGCTTCGTGAAGCATCGAGCATATCGCAATCAGTTTATCACAGCGAAGCGCGAACCTTAAATCAAAACTCCGCCCGTTGCTTTCGCATAAACGGGCGGAGTTTGTTTTTTTGAATCGATTAAATTTTCGCTTCCGTCACAACCGGATCGAGACACACGAGTTCATACAAATACTCGGTCGTCTCCGCGATGTCTTTCCAATCGTAGTGTTTCGCCACATGGGTGCGTGCTTCACTACCGACGGCAGCGACAAGTTCTGGGGCTTCGAGAAGCATGATGATTTTTTGCGCGAGATCGTTTACATCTCCGACGCCGAACGTCATGCCGTGATCCTTCGTCAATTCCATGTTTTCTGGAATGTCGCTTGAGAGCACGCATTTTCCGTAACTCATCGCTTCGAGCACAGCGATTGGAAGTCCTTCCGATTCGGACGGGTGCACAATCGCGTAACAGTTTGAAAACAGCGCGTGGAGTGTTTCACCGATTTGTGTGTCGGTGAGAACGATACTTGATTCGTCCGCGGCGCGTTCGTGAAGGGATTTCACGTAGTCATCTGTAAACGCACTTCCACCAACGATCGCGATTTTCATATTTTCCGCAAGATCGGGTCGGAGTGTTTTTACTTTTTTCCATGCGTCGATGAACACGTGCACGCCTTTGTGTTTCACAAGGCGTGAACAAAGCATGAGATATTTTTTCGGTTCAAGTCCAAACGGTTTCAAAAGCGACAGATCCGATTCGGTCATGGGAACTTGCGTTCCGTTTGGAATGTATTTTGTGTTGACGCTGTAATTCATGCGGCAATATGCTTCGAGCGTTTTTGAAACGGCGATCGTCGCATCCGGTGCGTGACAGGCGATTTGTTCACCGAACGCAAGCATCATACGCGCAAACCAGTTCCATTTTTGGTGATGACGATCGATGCAGTGAAACGTGACAATCACCTTCGCACGTGGACGAAGCAATTTCGGCAACCATGCGAGCAAGGCCGGTCCGACACCGTGGATGTGAAAGACATCGACGTTTTCGCGAGCGGCGGCAAAGATAGACGTGAACGTGTTTACGATCGCATCGAGGTGCTTTGTTGGAATGGTCTTGGTTTTGATACATCGAACACCTCGATGATTTCGCACAGGCCATGCATACCAGGAACGACAATACACAAGGACTTCATGTCCTCGTGCTGCAAGCTCCGCCGAGAGTTCCTCGACGTGTCGCTCGATGCCTCCGGCCTTTGCCGGAATGCCTTTTTGTCCGATCATGGCGATTTTCATAACGGGGAATTGTGCCATAAATAGGGGAATTTGTCAAGGTTGGGCAATCGAAAAAGCCCTGATTACAGGGCTTTTTCGCGATCCCCTCCTTTATAAGCCCGGCAGCTGCGCGGGCAAGGAGGGGTGGGGGGTGGTCGTATTATTTTTGAACGATTCCTTTCTTCCCAGCCATCGCATCATTCGGCACTTTTGTCGTAATGATTGAACCGGTCGCGCTTACAAATTCGCCTGTAAATGCGTCGGTTCCGGTGAGATGGATTTCCTTTACAAGAATCGGTGAGGTTCCGATTTGTGTTGTTGTTGGGATCACAACGACCTCGAATGCGACGCTGAATAATTTACTTGCGGGATCAAGCGTCGGAGGAATACTTGAAACGTTCCACTGTATTTTGCGAGTGTCCGGATCAAACGATACTCCGTTGGATTCCGAAGATGTTTGATGTCCGGTGAATGTTACGTTATCCGGAAGCGTTCCTTCGATCCCAACATGATCGATCGCATTCGTTGTTCCATCCACGTTCCAGAAAATCCAGTAACTCGTTTTTTGTCCGACGCGAGGGGGTAGAGGGCCTCGACCGATTTGATCTCCGCTTGGCGCGACATAACGCGCAAACGATTCGAAGTGAATTGGTGTTGTGAGATTCGAAGTGATGTCGAGACTGTTTGTGGCAAGACGTTGTGTGAGATTGCTTTCGAGCGCGTAGCGCGCGATCACATGAATCGGAATTTGCAGTTGTTGAAAATTCGAAAGGGAACTTGGTGAAACGGATGACTGGATCGGAATAACGATTGCGACATCTGCTTCATCACCTGGTTTCAGTAATTCTAAGGAAGGGAATTCTTTGCTTGTCACGATTTTTTCTTTCGTTGCAACGAAAGGACTTTCGGACGAGAGAATCAGTTCAATATTATGAAGTCGTTCGGTTCCGACGTTTTTATAATGAATGGTGTATGTCGCATCGGTACCGGGTTGAAGACTGTTTGCGTATGCGGCGCTCAATTCGATTTGCGCTGGGAGAACGGGAATTGATTGTGTAAGTGTTTCTTGTTGATAGTGATCCGATCCGAAGGCAAACGACGGATGGAATAAGAAAACCGCGTGATCTTTCGCATCGCCGAGATATCCGGAGAATGTCATCGTTCCGCTTTCGCCTGCACGGATTTTCGGAAGAACGAATGTTCCATCCTCAAGATGTGTTGACGCTTTTTCAAAATGGAATCCGTTCGGCCATTCCGGATAAATGCCGATTTCCGGAAAATCAATCGATCCCGTATTTTTGTAAGTAATGGTTCCTTCCATCGATTGGCTCACGATTGCACGATCAGGAAGGGATAATGATAATTGCAATGTCGAATGCTCTGGCGAGAATGTGTACGATGAATTTTTTGTTCCCGCAACATCATCTTTTATTCCGTGAACAAACGTCATCGAACTTTGAAATGTTTGTTCGCCGCCAACATCGCCGAACATAACGCCTTTTACATGAACATCGCCTGTACCGCCGACCGCGACATCGCCGAGATTAATGTTGTTTTCAGAAATATCTTTGTTGTTTGCTGTGACGCCTTGTAAAAGAAAGTGATCCGGAAATTTCAAATGTAGTTTCGCGTTTCGGAGCGGTTCTTTTGTTCCGTTGCGATATTCGATCACGAGTGTTGAAGGTGCCCCAGTGACAATGGTTCGGGGAGCGACGGTTGCCGTGAAAGATATTCGGTCTTCGAAGTGATTGAACGGAAAAAGAAAAAACGTAAGGGTTATGGTTGCAAGCGTGATGATGATGCCCACTAAAATCAAATCAAATGAAAAAACGGCGCGTTCGTATCTGTATTTTCCTTTGTAACGACGGTGATACCATTCTTGAAACGGAAAAAGAATCATGCGACCCGGATGCAAGGAAAAAATAACAGCACGCGCCAAAATCGAATGCGGACGATGAAGCGATTCTGGTTTGATGGAATGTTTTCTGGCGGAGTTTGATAGGTTGTTTTCGATCGACATATTTTTCTATCTAAACACGCTTAATGTAAATACATCCGTTGTGAGAGCAATAATTTCGGCGGTTCCATCGCCATCCAAATCGCTCGCAGCGATTTTTACTCCATTCTTTTGTTTGCGATCCCCGGCATAAAAATCTGATTTCATTTTACCGTTTCGATCGAAGACGCGCACGTTTGGTGCTCCACCGAGTCCTTTTCCGGTGATGATCTCATCTGTTCCATCTCCGTTTAAATCTGCACTTGCGATGTACGCTCCGCCGCGGAATTTTTGCTCATAGGCAAAAAATCCGGGAGTGATCGGTTTTCCGGCTGTATTGAAGATACGGATGTGTGCCGTGCCGAGTGCTGCGGGAGAAGTGATGATTTCTTTTTTTCCGTCGCCATCTACGTCTCCAATCGCGATGTGTGCTCCGCCGCGGAATTTTTTATCATATGCGAGAAATCCTGTGTTGATCACGTTTCCGCTTGTGTCGAAAATCTTTACGAGGGGACTCGCACCATTCTGTGTTCCTGTGACGATTTCGAGGGATCCGTCGTTGTTCAAATCTCCCGCCGCAATGTTTACATTTTTTGTGTATGTTTCTCCATACGGAGCAAAAGATGCGTGTAAACTTCCGCTTGCATCAAAAACACGCACGAACGTTTTATCTGCGGTGATCGTGTCCAGTTTTCCGTCGTGATTGTAATCCGTGTGAATAATCTGGATCCCTCCTCGAAATGCACTGTCGTATGCAAAAAAACCGTTTCGTTTGGTTTTTCCGTCACGGTCGAAAACACGTGCGAACGCTCCGTTTCGAAAGGTTGCATTTGCGATTCCGTCGATTGGACGAAGAAGAATGATTCCATCACGACCGGCAACAGTGACTTCGGAGACAATCGATCCGTCATTTACATTTGGATCTTGTGTTCCGTGCAGCTTTTCATAATCTCCATTAAGAGAAATTGTTTGTGAATTGTTCGTTCCATTTACAACAACCTGACCGCGTTCAAATTCGCGTTGCCATATCTCTTTGTTGTGGGTGGGGTCCCCAGACCCCGCTTGCGAATTCGAAGATGAACCTTTTGCTTTTCCAAGCGACGCGTTGTATTCGTCATAGGTCCACAACTGACCGTGATCGTTTGATCCGTAATCAAATCCAAAATACCCGTTGCCGAGTAATGTTGTCGTAAGTCCGAAACGCATGCTTTGATAATCGTTTTGCGTTCCGGTGTTATGTGTGTTCACGTTGATGATATCGATTGCGGGATATCCGACTTGCGATTCTACTTTGAGATACTCTTGCATCATGTTTTTCCATTCCGCGATCGTATCTTTTGAAGAGGGGAATGTTTCGAACATTCTTCCGTTGACGTACGGAGCAAAATCCGGATTTGAACTTCCGTTTGTAACCATGATCGAATCGTTTCCAATCAACGCACGTGTTATTTGAAAGAGTCGTTTATAATTTTGCGCCCATAACGCATCGGCTTGCGATGCAGTGTCATTGATTCCATCTTGATTCACATCCGTGGGGCCGACCCAACTGATGGAGTCTTGCACTTCATCATAATAGACTCCATCCCAAAGTCCGGTTGAGAGCACGTCATTCTGAACGTGTTCCGCGAGATAATCGGTCCATCCGGTGTTGAGATTGAGTGCACGCGTATTTGGCCAAACGGAACGTTGATTTCCGCTTGCGTCTTTCAGCCACCATTCCGGTTTGATGTTCAGATACATGGCTTGGTGAAGGGGATCTGTCCAGAATTTATCATTCCAACTGACGGTCGCGACATAAGCAAGCAAGATGATGTTTGGGTTGAGTTTTCGAATTTTTGCGAAAAACGGTTTGTTATAGACTTGATCTTCTTCCGGCAAGACGAGGATGTCGAATTTAGAAAGTTCTTCGATGTGAGAATCTAAAAGCGGACCGCCTTGTAAAAAAATGTTGGCGGTTCGGACAAATTCGTCTTTGTTTGTCTTTGCAAAAACGTCGAGTGGGAAACTCGATGAAAGTGTCGTGACAAACAGGATGATGAATAAAAGACGTTTCATGTTATGTTTTTGTCGCGCGAATCAAAATCGTAAGGACGTTCATGTCCGCATCGTCTCGACGAAATCTTTTTGCAAGCGAACGTTGAATCGATTTTGTGTATTCATTCGAAAGTTGTTGCAATGGAATGATCTCGACACGGCTCCATCCGTTTTGTTCGAGAACGGTTTTATAATCAATCGGACGAAGTCGATTGGGAATGCCGGAATAGTGAAGCACTCGATAAACAACATTTGAAAACCGATAAATGTTCAACGGATCTTTTGAGCGAACAGCTCCTGTGTGTGTCATCAAATCTACTTCTGCGATAAGAACTCCACCTTTTTTCACCGCGGATCCGAGTTGCTTGATTGTTCGGTTCACATCCGAAAAATGTTCGAACGCCGCTTGGCTTACAACCACATCGATCGATTCTTTTTCAATGGTCGAGGAGATGTCGAACAAGGGATCAACAAGATATTGAATGCGATCATCTTTTTGTGCGAGCGTTTTTTTAAGTTCCTGTTTCAATTCGAATGCGTGTTTCATCGGCTCAAGAAGTTTGTCGTAAAAAACCGATGGGGTTTTATCGATGAGTCGATTCGCATCGAGCGTTACATATCGACTCGCTCCGTGGTCGAGCAACAAAAGTGCCGGACCGAGATCGGCACCGGGCCCGAGTTCGAGAACGACTTTCTGATCGACGGTTTCACCTGTATAATCATGCAGAGCATCCAGCCAGTTTATAACGACTTGCTTGTCATAGGTAATCGTCCGTTCGATTTCTGTTGGAGCAAACGGACGGGGTTCACGATATCCGCGAACGGCGTATCGAAGTTTGTTAATGCAAAGAACCCCCAAACCCAAAAAGTGATACAAAAGGTTTTGAGGTTTTGGAGGATTGATGATTTGTTTTTGAAACATATGATTCGTCTACAAAGGGCGGTCGCGACCGTACCTTACGTGTCATGTTCGATCGTTTGCGGATTCGGAGAAAAAAGTTTGTTGCGGACTTTCCATTGATCGACATACTGTCCCATCCCGACTTTGTCTCGTTTGTTACGGACGGTTGTTGTTCGTTGGGACCATCGCAGAAGGGATTCGAAATTGATCTTGTAGCGTCCCTGAACCACAATATAGGTCACCTCCTGAAGGGTGATTGCTCGGCGAATGGTTCGTTGGCAGACTCCAAAGAGTTTGGAAGCCTCGGACACGGAAAGACGGATGGTTGGTTGCATACGGGCTGTGGATAGATGTATTTGTCAACAACAGTGTAGCAAAAAACAGTCATTTGTCAACTTTAGAGGGTCAAACCCTTGATTTTTAGCTCAATTGAGCGTATCATCGTTTCAATCTGTTAGAACCTGTAAGAGTTTTGGATTAACTGCAACCTATGGAGTCACAATCTGTAAAAGAACAATTTCACCTATTTCGAGTTCGTGTCTTTAAGGATCAAAAATCTTTTGAAATTTTGCTGAAGGATAATGATAAAGGGGAGAGAATTCGACGGTTTCTTTGCACAAAATTTCCTTCGAGACAAGATGCGGAAGATGCTTATTCAACTGTTTGTCTTCGAACGTGGGATTACGCGACGCGCAATCAAGTTGATCATTTTTCCGGATTAATGAGTTCGATTGCCAGAAGTTGCATTGCTGAATTTTATCGGACACGCAGCAGAAAAGCCTTCGAAGTTCCAATTGAGACAGATGAATATACCATTCCAGTCGAATCAAAACATTCCGGACAGAAAATCACAGAATGGGTTGATGGGGAATTGATGAAAAAGGCTATGCAAGAATTGGACGAGGATGATTGTGAAATAATCACCTTGCGATACTTTGAAGGATATTCAATGAAAGAAATTGGAGAACGATTTGAAAAAACAGAAAATGCTTCATCTGTAATGTTGCATCGAGCCTTGAAAAAACTGCGAGAGATTATCGAAAAGAAATAATATGAAAAACGATTTTGATCCGGAATTGGAACAACTTCTCACATCCATGAAAAACGATCCGGCTTTTGGCGGAGTTTTTGATGCAAAAGAAAGTTGGAATCAAGTCGCAGATTATTGCGGATTTCCAAAAGATACATCCGTGCTTACGCACACGTGGCGTGACTGGCTCGAGTTTTACATCTGGGAGTTTTCTCATCAGATGATGAAACCGATCGCTGGCATGGCTGTGTTTGTTTTCCTCTTTGTTGGAGGATGGATCGGAATCGTGAACGCATCGCTTGGTTCACTTCCGGGTGATCAGCTCTACTCCGTTAAAACGGGAATGGAAAAATTACAACTTGCGATTGCAACTTCCGGTTCGGAGCGCGCACAATTAAAAACAGAATTTACCAGTCGTCGTCTCAATGAAATGGTTGCTCTCGCCGCCGCTTCAAATCAAACAGACACCTCACAACTCGCGCAAGCGCTTGATCGCGCAAAGCAAGATGTGACAGACATTAAAAATGAACTCTCCGCAGACCAAAGCTCATCCGCACAAGTCACAGAGCTTGCAAAAGCGGTTGGACGTAAAGCAGACGTTTACACAAGTACGGTGACATCGAGCGCGCCGTCACTTTCAAAAGACGTTCAGAAAAAAGTGAAAGAGGTGAAGGAAATTATTCGTGCAACAAAAGATCAAGCGGTTGATGTCATGATTACAGCACATGAACAAGTGCAAACAGTGGATAATACACACGAGCTTGAAGTGACGTTTGAAAAAGCATTCGTTCACGCGCAATCCATCGCAACAAAGGAGGAACAACTAAAATTAAAACAGGCAACGGATCTGAAAACGCAAGGAGTGTATCGCCGTGCATTCCAGGTTTTGAAAGAAATTGAATTGGCGCATGTGATCGTTGTTGCAGAAGAATAAATTGATCCGCCACGTCGTTTCCGAACGACGTGGTCTATCACTCGTGAACATCTATATGTTGACGGGTCATAAAGTCCATTCGTGAACCTACTCAAGGTCGAGGCCGCAAGGCTTGCGTTCACACATAACTCTAATCTCCCGAAAAGGGACAAACGATAAATACATTATGACTAATTCTCTTCAAGTGGCGAAGAAAGCCTTCTCCGTTGCTGTAGCCGCAACAACCATTCTTTGGTCTGTCGGTCTTTCAGCTTTCTTGCCAACAGCAGCTTCTGCTGCAGTCTTTGGTGACGTCATCAAAGGAACAACTCTTTCAACTGTTTATTATTACGGATCAGACGGTCAACGTTATTCTTTTCCAAACGAAAAGACATACTTTAGCTGGTACAATGATTTCTCAGCTGTAAAAACAATCTCTGATTCTGAACTCGCTGCGATTACCCTCGCAGGAAACATCGTTTACCGCCCAGGAACACGATGGGTCAAGATCACATCAGATGCAAAAGTTTACGCTGTTTCAACAAACGGAAAAGTCCGTTGGATTGAAAATGAAGCAACCGCAAAAGGACTCGGCGGAGACGCTTGGAATACTCACATCGATGATGTTCCAGACGTATTCTTCACGAACTACTCTGTCGGTGATTCATTGTCATCCCCAGCAGCTGGTTACGACGGAATGCTTTGGTCTGACGGAACAAGCAAATACCTTGTTGCCGGAACAAAGTACCAAAAAGTAACAGACGCTGGTTTCGCAGCTAACATGTACAAAGCTGGATCTGTTCTCATGGGAACAGGATTCACAAAGTCCGGTTTGACAGCAGGGGCTGATATTACAGTCGCTATGGCAAACTTGACCGATGCTGCACAGAAAGTAACAACACCTACGTACGCTGTTTCACAGAACGTATCTGTCGCACTTTCCGCAAGCTCACCATCCGCTTCAACAGTTGTTGCAGGACAAGCTCTTGCCAACCTCGTTGCGTATGATTTCACAAACTCAACATCCGCTGCTGTATCCGTAAAGACTCTCGCTCTTCACCGTGCTGGTGTTTCAAGCGATTCAACTCTTTCAAACGTATACCTCTTTAGCGGTTACACACGTTTGACAGACGCAGCATCCGTTTCAAGCGGTGTTGTTTCTTTCAACGATGCAGGCGGTCTCTTCACGATTCCAGCAGGTGGAAAAGTGACAGTGAACGTTCGCTCTGACGTTGCTGCAAGCACACAAGGACAAACACTTGGTGTTTCTTTGAATGCTGCAAGCGATATTACCTTTGTCGGCGCATTTGCCGCAGCTGGAACATTTCCACTTGCAGGTGCACTCAGTACAGTTGCTTCATTGCCAGACGGTTTCGGAACAGTTAGTTTCGCAACAGCTACAACTCCATCTGGAGACGGTGCACCAGCCCCTGCTGTCGATACAGCATTGTGGCAAAATGATGTAACGGTTTCAAATAACGAAGCATGGCTTAATGTTATTCGTTTCCGTAATATCGGTTCAATCGCTGCAGAAGACGTTGGAAACTGGCGTTTGTATGTTGCAGGTGTTGCAACAGGATCCGCAGTTGCCAAACAGGATGCTAACGGATACATCACTTTTGATCTTTCCGCTGCTCCAAAGAAATTGAACACAGGAACACACACATTTAAAGTGATTGCAGACATCATTGGTGGTTCAACACGCACCATCTCTGTTAGTTTGCGAAGTGCTGCAGATGCAGTGCTCTTGGAAGATGATTACAAGCAACCAGTTTTGGTTAAAGCAAACAACACAACCTTCTCTTCACGCTCTGCTGCAGCTCAAACTGTTGCAACAGGTGAACTTACCTTCACAAAGCGTTCAGACTCCCCATCAGGCAACATCGTGAACACAGCTTCAAATGCTGTTCTCGCTCGCTTTGATGCAAAGGCATCTGGTGAAGCAATGAAGATTGAATCTTTGAACTTCAACTTCATGCATGATGATTCTGATACAGCTTTTACTCTCCGAAACGGTGCCGTCTTTGCAGATGGTGTTCAGATCGGAAACACAACAGCTCTTTGTAGCTGGGAAACAGAAACAGCTTCTGCTTGTACAAGCGTTGCTGGATCTGGAGCTTCTTACACAACATACAATTTTGGATCTTCCTTTGTTGTTTATCCAGGAACTCCGGTTGTGTTAGAAATCCGTGCTGATATTTACGACAACGTCGGAAATAACAGTATTCTTGCAGACGACACAATCCAACTCGCGATTGATTCGTCTCCTACTGATAACGTTCTTCGCAAAACATCCGGAAGTTATATCTCCCGCCCTACGGCAGCAGACGTATTAGGAAACGTCTTGTCTGTAAAAATCGGAACAATGGTTGTTGCAAAGAACACAGCCTATGCAAGTCAAACTTCCGTTCCTCCAAAAACAGCTTACAAACTCGGTTCGTTCACAGTCAGTACTTCTACAACAGAAGCTCTTAACTTGAACAACCTCAACGTCACATGGACATTTGCAGATGCTGCAGCCATCGGTGACTTGACCAATTTGTATCTTGAATACGGAGTTGTAGGAAACATGAAGACATCTACAATTAAAACAGCTCCTACCGCATCAAGCGACTGGTCTATTGACTCCGTTCTCGATGCAGGAAAGACAATGACAGTTAACGTATTTGCTGATGTTGCCTCAACTATTACAGATGCAGGTACAGCAGATACAGCTATTCCAAAGTTGCTTGTCAGTGCAACAGCTGCAAAATCTGGTGGTTCCATCTATCAAAACGGAACAGCCTCACCTGGAACAGCTGTATCAGGACAGACATCTACATGGACAACAGGTTCATTCGTTGGTACACGTGACGGTTCTTCCCCAATTGCTGCGCTTTACGCAGGGAACCAAACAGTGACAGCGGCTAAATACCGCTTTACCGCAACAAATGAAGCCTACACACTCGACACAATGGTATTTACTATTCCAACAGGAGCTATCGGTGTCGCTTCAAGCATCTCGCTTTACGACGACGTTACTCCAGTTGCAACAGCAATCTTTGACGGAACAGCTTCATCGGCTGGCGATCAAGCAACCTTCAACGATCTTAAGTTCCCTGTCGCAGCAGGATCATCCAAGATCTTGACAGCAAAACTCACACTTAACGCTATTGCGTCTGTGGGAGGTGCTCCTTCACAGAAGGACTCTGCTGTTACGTTGGCTTCTTTTACAACGAAAGACAGTCAGGGTGTTGCTGGTCCAACAACGGTTTCAGTAGGAGCCGGTTATGAAGTGAACGTAACGAAATCTTACCCGGTTGCAAGTCACTTAGATTTGACAAACGCTACTTTGGTAAACGGTCAAGCAATGGACCTTTACAAGTTCACTGTTACAGCCGTTGGAGGTGATGTTGCTCTCAAGCAATTGGTATTCCCAATCGCCTTTGAAGACGCACCTGGTGACGATTCTCTCGCAGTCGGAAGCTTTAAGTTCTACCGTGGTACTTCTGAAGTGACCTCTTTGGTCAATATGCTGGACCAAGACGGACTTACAGTGGAATCAACAAACACATTGCATGATTTGAACCCAGCGGCAGCATCGACAGCGTTGTATGTCACATGGGATTCAGAAGATGTCATTACATCCGGTCAAACAGTGACATACACGGTTCGTGGAACTCCAGCAGGATTTGGAACAAACGATTCCGGTACAACATTGAATGACAATACTTTCACTTTGTATCTTGCAGGTGACGGTACAACAGACAACTCCACAAAGACTTACTTGAATGAAACAAGCGCTGGATTAAAGATCTGGAAGCTTTCAACAGACGCTACAGTAGCTGGCTCTGGTGCAAGTGCTACAGCATTCAACTTCATTTGGTCTGATGAGTCTGGTACATCATCCGCAGGCGGACATGTGTCAGATGATGACCTCTTGTCTTCAAACGACTGGGCAAACGGATACTTGGTCTTGAGCCTTGATCTTCCAGGTGAGACATGGTCTAAGTAATAACGAACAGGTCGTTATCAACAATAGGTTTTTCTCAGCTTCGGCTGGTGTAAATCCTTTGGGAATAAATCACTACATCGCTCTCGAGCGATGTGGTTGATCCCATAAAATTTCTTCATCCATCCACATTGTTCACGCGGCAATTCGATGTTTGGCTGACGCTGAACGTCTTAGCCGCACCGAGCATGGGATCCTGAGGAGCAAACACCCTCGATTTCGGTCGAGGGTGTTTTGTTTTTTTGAAAAAAGAATCGTATAATACCCATAATATGAAAATACTTTTTTCTTCCTTTATTTTTTGTGCTCTTGTTATTTTTTCAAATCCTGTTCAAGCAGCGGATTGGAATGTGCTAAAAGGTCCGCAGGCACAAACACTGCGTTCCATTACCATGAGTGGAAAAAATCTTGTTGCTGTCGGAAACAGTGGGGGAATTTTTTATTCATCGGATGATGGAATCACATGGACGCAAAGCGCAAAATCTTTTTCCGGTTGGTTTTATTCTGTAAAAGATATTTCAGACGGGACACTTTTTGCCGTCGGTGACAGTGGTGTCGGCATGAAATCTTTGGATCATGGAGTAACATGGTCATCGGTCGGACTTGGGGTTTCACAAAATTTGTCGGCGATTTCCTCACGGGGAACAACGAGTTATATCGTCGGAGCGAATGGGACATTGATACGATTGAGTAACGCAGCATGGACAGTTGTTCCTCTCGACGCGACATTAGATTTTTTTGGCGTAGAAGATATTGGGAATAACGATACGGCGTGGATTGTTGGTGCGGAGGGTAAAATAATGAAACTCACCCAAAAAGGATTGTCTCAGGCAACCGTTCTTTCCAATACGAATGAAACATTGCGCGCCGTTCATTTTATTTCTTCAACCGTTGGATTTATTGTTGGGACAAACGGTGTCATTTTAAAAACAACGAACGGTGGAACATCATGGGGTGCTATATCAATTTCAGGTGTAACAAATCAGACGCTGTATGCGATAGCATCTTCTGACGCACATGTGGTCATTGTTGGAGATCAATTACTCATCACTTCTGATGATTCGGGAACAACATGGAATGTAAAAGCGATTAACGGAACCTCTAAAACATTTTACGATGCTGCATTTACAAATGCATCGGATGTCTTAGCTGTTGGTTCAGATTACGATGCATCATCCTTGCTTTATCACTTGTCTTTTGCAAATGAGGCATCGATTCCGCTTCCGGATGTCGCACCATCAAATGATCCATCTCCTGGTGCGTTGATTAAATTATCTTGTAACGCATTATCGAAGTCTGATGATCCTTGTCGCACTGTGTATTTTTACGCGACGGATGGTAAGCGTCATGCGTTTTCGAACGACAAAGTTTATTTTTCTTGGTTCACGGATTTTTCAACGGTAAAAGAAGTGAATGCTACATTTTTGTCATCTCTGACACTGGGAAAAAATGTTACGTATCGTCCCGGTGTGAAAATGGTGAAGTTCCAAACGTCACCGACGGTTTATGCGGTTGCAAAAGGTGGTGTTTTGCGTGCGATTAAAACAGAAAAAATTGCCGAAACACTTTATGGATCGGATTGGAATAAACAGATCGATGATATATCGGATGTCTTCTGGAATAATTACACCATCGGTGAACCGATCAATTTAGCGTCAGATTATGATGTGATCGCAAACAAAGTCTGGGTCGGTGGTTTGAGTGAGAATTTTTAATTTGATCTATCATAAATCATCCAGTTTTGTTACAATAATTCCGCTTATGGCGGTTTTATTTTTTCGAAAAATTCAGCCAATTATCGCGCTTACGGTCGCGTTTTCTTTGCTTTGCCCTACAAATCTCTTTGCAGCCTCGTTTCCGTACAAAGATCCGTACATGAATGAACTGTGGTATTGGAATGCGATTCATGTTCCGTTCACTCCTTCTGTTGAAGGAAAAGAAGCGGTCGTTGCAATTTTAGATGCGGGATTTGATCTGAGTCATGAGGATCTTCAGAATCAATATTGGACGAATGCGATTGAAATTGCGGGGGATCATAAAGACAATGATCACAACGGATACGAAGATGACGTGCATGGATGGGATTTTATCGACAGTGATTCGGATCCGAGTCCGGATGTTTCAGATCCGAATGCGGATGATACGATTGTTTCGCACGGAACATTACTTGCGGGAATTATTGCGGCGGCAGCAAACAACGGAAGAGGAATCGCGGGCATTGTTCCAAAAACAAAAATCATGGCGCTTCGTATTCTTGATTCGCACGGCAAAGGAAATTCTCTTGATCAGCGGGATGCCATCGAATATGCGGTAAAGAATGGAGCAGATGTGATTAATTTGAGTGTGACGTCGACCAAGCCGGATTTACTTTTACAAAAAACCATCGAGTGGGCGGTAGATCAAGGGGTTGTTGTTGTCGCAGCGATCGGGAATGACGGGCTCGACACGGACAAAACACCAACGTATCCAGCGTGTTTTGATACCCGTATCGGAAAAGATATCGTGATTGGTGTTGCAGCAACGGATCGAAACGGAAAGAAAGCGGAATTTTCAAATGATGGAACGAATTGCGTTGACATCAGCGCTTCCGGCGTGGATATCTTCGGACTTCTGTATCACGATTCATCTCAATTATTGTATTCGACTTCCTATGGAGGTCCGTACGAAGGAACATCCATGGCCGCTCCGATGGTTGCAGCCGCAGTTGCGACTTTGCGAAGTGTCTATCCGACGCTCACACCGAATCAGATTCGATTGTCACTCATGTTGTCCGCGGATCCTTCGAATGAGACAACTGTCGCAGCGAAGCAACGACTTGGTGCGGGAATTTTGAATATCACACGAGCACTCGAGGTTGCTGCCGTATTTGCCGTCGGAGGAACGACACAACGCGATGCAACATTTAAAACTTCCGCATCACTCATTGTTGCGCAAGGTCCCGGCACACCTCCGCTTGTAAAACGATTGAATCAGCAAGGCAAAGAACTCGGATCATTTTTGGCTTATGACAAAAATTTCCGTGGAGGAATTCATCTTGCAATGGGGGATGTGAATGGAGATGGAAAGGAGGAGATCGTAACAGGAGCAGGACTTGGCGGAGGGCCGCATGTTCGTGTCTTTGATATCAACGGAAAATTGTTAAAACAATTTTTCGCGCTGGATCCATCGGATCGTCATGGAATTTTTGTGACAACGGGGGATGTTAATCGCGATGGAATTGATGAAATTTTGGTTACGCAGGAAACAGATGGAAACGGACAGGTTCGGATTTTCAATCAACGCGGAGAAATGCAAGGATCGTTTTATCCGTTCGGCCGTATCGCACTGCCTGTGCATGTTGCCGTTGGAAATATGGACGATGATCTGGAACGTGAGATTGTCGCGACGCTTGGAGGAAAAGATAAAGAACATCGCGTAAGAATTTTTGACGCGAATGGACGTTACGTTCGCGAGTTTAAGGCACTTCCGTTTTTACAGACCGGATTGCGCGTAACGACGACGCATCGTCGCGGAGAAAAAACAGATGCCATTGTTGTAAGCGCAGAAAAGGGATCTGCTCCGTGGATGGGTGAATATACCGCTCTCGGAGAATCACTTTATTCGGCATTGGTTTACCCGATAAATTATCGCGGCGGGGTTGATCTTGCCGCAGGTGATATTGATAATAATTCCACAGGAGAAATTTACACGACGCCGATTTCAAACGGTGGTCCGCACGTCCGCATTTTCAATTCGTTTACCGATCCTGTTGGCGGTTTCTTTCCGTTTGATGCAAAGAGTCGCGCAGGATTATCCATTGCTATTTGGAATCCATAGGGGGTGGGGCGGAGAGGATGGAGAGGATTGAGGGGATGGAAGGGGATTGAAAAAAGACAAAATAAAAATATATGAAAAAGAAAATTCGGTTAAACCTCTCCGCCCTCTCCGTCATCTCAATCCTCTCCACCCTTTTCGTCACCCCCGCATTCGCCCTCACGCCAGACGACACTCTCTTCAACGAGCAATGGTATTTGCAAAAAATTCAGGTGCCGAATGCTTGGGACATCACAACAGGTTCGAATGATATTATTGTGGCGGTGCTTGATACGGGTTTTGATTTGACACATCCGGATCTTCTGAATCAGTTGTGGGTGAATAAAAATGAAATCGTCGGTGATGGAATTGACAATGATGGAAATGGATTCGCGGATGATGTGAACGGATTTGATTTTGTGAATTATGACGGATCACCCGAACCGGACGTGAATCAACCATATGATGAAGGGGCTGTTTCGCACGGTACGGTGATTGCCGGAATCATCGGTGCTGTCACGAATAATGCAACGGGAATCGCGGGTATCAACTGGCATGTGAGGTTGATGGATATTCGGATTTTGGACAACATGGGGGTTGGAAATTCCGGAACGGCGCGTGAAGGAATCGAGTATGCCGTTAAGAATGGAGCGAAGATCATCAATTTAAGTTTTACGGGATTCGATGACGATCCAAGACTCGAGATTGCGATCAAAGCGGCAAACGACGCAGGTGTTCTTATTGTTGCTGCGGTTGGAAATACGGAAGGCGGGGGATTGAACGTGGACGAAAAACCGATTTATCCCGCATGCGACGGGCACGGTCTCGCGACAAACGGGATCATTGGTGTTGCCGCAACGGACAGTAACGATGCGAAATCGACGTTTTCAAATTTCGGAGCGACGTGTACGGATCTTTCCGCGCCGGGTCAAGATATTTTGGGTGCGGTGTATCAGAATGATGCATGGGCGCCGTTTGCAAAAGGGTATTATCAAAAAGGATGGTCGGGAACTTCCATGGCCGCACCGATGGTTGCAGGCGCAGCGGCACTCGTCGAATCAAAACATCCAACCCTCACACCCGCGCAAGTGAAAAATATTTTGCGATTGTCTGTCGATCCTGTGTATGAAACAGGTATCGCAGCGGGAAAAATGGGAGCGGGACGATTGAATATCGCAAACGCGGTTTTGCTCGCGGATCAATTGTATCCTCCGGAAGCGATCGTCGGCTCGCTTGTGAAACTCGCGTGTTCGAAGTCGGCGGATGTAAACGATCCTTGCAAAGCAGTTTATTTTTACGCGTCGGATAAGATGCGACATGCGTTTACGAATGATCGCGTGTTCTTCAGTTGGTATAAAGATTTTTCGAGTGTCAAAGAAGTGTCTACAAGTTTTCTCTCCTCTCTTCCTCTTGGGAAAAATGTCACATATCATCCCGGAACAAAGTTGGTAAAATTTCAAACCGTTCCGACGGTGTTCGCCGTTCAATCGAAAGGTGTGTTGCGACCGATCGTTTCGGAAGAGGTTGCGGCGATGTTGTACGGATCGACTTGGAATAAAAATGTCGATGACATCAGCGATGTGTTTTTCAGCAACTATACGTTCGGAGAAAAAATTCAAACCGTGAACGATTACAATGTTCAAACATCGATCGCATCCGTAAATGGGTTGGATGGAAATTTTTAATGTTTCATTGCGCGAGGGTACCCACAAGAGGCACCCCTACATGCGATGTTTTGGTTCTGTTATACTGTCACCATATGCCTCAAGCTCTTACCTTTGAAAAAAAGAATGTTCTCGTGACCGGAGGAGCCGGATTCATCGGATCGTTTTTGTGCGAATCGTTGTTGCGCGACGGTCATCATGTGATTTGCATTGATAATTTTGCGACGAGTCAGGTGCAAAACATCGAAACGCTTTTGCAGAATCCGAACTTTCGATTCATTCGATTGGACGTGAATCAACCGTTCGATCTTGAACGCATGCCGGAACTCGCGGAATTTAAATTACCGTTTCAGGGGATTCAAGAAATTTATCATCTCGCGTGTCCGACATCGATCAAAGCATTCGATCAATTCAAAATTCAAACGTTGCTGTCAAACTCGATTGGAAATTATTACGTGCTTGAACTTGCAAAAAAGTTTCGCGCGAAAATTTTATTGACGTCGAGCTCGGTAGTTTATGGAGCGCGTCAGAGTCACGAAACATCTGTCGCAGAAACGGAACAGGGAACCATGGATCATCTTTCTCCGCGCGGATGTTACGACGAAGGCAAACGATTTGCGGAGACGATGTTTGAAACGTATCGTCAGGTGCACGGAATCGATATTCGCATCGCACGTATTTTCCGAACCTATGGTCCGCGCATGCCGCTCTTTGATGGACAGCTCATTCCGGATTTTATTTTAAGTGCGCTTGATGAAAAACCGCTTGTAATGAACGGCGGAAAAGGATTTCGATCTTCGCTTTGCTATGTCACGGATTTAGTGGACGGACTTGTACGTGTGATGAAGGCAAAAGAATATCCGGGCCCCGTCAATCTCGGCAGTGATGTTGACTTGTCCCTTGAAGATGTGGCAAAAAGGATTATTGAAATGACGAATTCGACATCGGTGATGGTCGAGGGCGAAAGTTTCGCTTTTCTTTCCGAGCTTGCTCTTCCGAACATCAATCGCGCAAAAGAACTCGGATGGTTTCCTCTTGTGCGACTTGAGGACGGGTTGCGTCGCACGGTTGAATATCTAAAAGCAAATAAAATTTTGTTGACCTCTGTATAATGTATGAAAATCGTCGCCGTGATTCCGGCATATAAAGAAGAAACAACGATCGCGGACGTTCTGACACGTACGCGGTCTTTTGTGGATGAAATGATTGTTGTAAATGACGGTTCGCCGGATGCGACTGCCGAAGTTGCATCGAAGAACGGAGCGATTGTTGTCTCTCATGTGATTAATCGCGGACTTGGTGCGGCGATCGGAACCGGATTTTTGACCGCACAGAAACGCGGAGCAGATGTAGTGATTACACTCGACGCCGACGGACAACATGATCCGTCTGAGATTCCAAAATTTATCGAAGCCATCAAAAACGGTGCAGACGTCGTCATCGGATCCCGCATGTTGCGTCCTCCCTCTCCTTTCGAAGGAGAGGGTAGGGGTGAGGTGTTTCACGGGATGCCATGGTATCGCCAAGCAGCGAACCTTCTCGGTAATCTTTCAACGCTCGTTTTGTTCGGCGCCTACGTCACCGACAGTCAATCCGGATTTCGTGCGTTCACAAAAAACGCGTTGTCGAAAATCGAAATCAAAACGAACCGCATGGAAGTTTCTTCCGAGTTGATCGCAGAAGCAAAAGCGCACGGGTTCAAGATTGTCGAAGTCCCGATCAAGGCGATCTATACGGATTATTCTCTCTCGAAAGGACAAAGTTTTTTTGTCGGAATCAAAACACTGTTGAAACTCGTGCTTCGACGAATAACGATGTAATCACTTCACTGCGTCATCCCGAACGAAGGTTCGACCGAAGCTGAGGGATCTTCGACCCGCGAGAGATCCTTCGGCAAGCTCAGGATGACGCATACGAAACAACATATGACATTGATTCAAATTTTCATCATCCTCTTTTCGCTCTTCGCGATCGCACGCACGTTCCGACAATTTCGTCGGGGAAAACTCACTCTCGTGTTTTTGTTTACCTGGATTCTTTTTTGGGTGGCTGTCGGTGTTGTTGTCGTTATGCCGCAGACAACAAACACGCTCGCGCATTTTGTTGGTGTCGGCCGCGGAGTGGATGCGATCATGTATGTTTCCATCCTCGCGCTTTTTTACGCCGTGTTTCGATTGGTTGTTCGTATCGAAGAAGTCGAGCGGGAAATCACAAAACTGGTTCGAAAACTTGCTGTCGATTCTTTGGAAGAAAAAAAATAGTTACGACTATGCCTCAAATAAAAATCGCTCATGTCGTCTGCACCTATCCTCCGTATCATGGCGGGATGGGTCGTGTTGCGTTTGAGTACACGGAGCGATTGCGCGCACGAGGATACAATGTGCACGTGTTTACTTCGCGAGAGGACAGACCCCTCCCTACCTCCCCTTGTAAAGGGGAGGAGAACGAAGTGGATCCGGATTACGTGCATCGTGTGCCGGCGATTTTGTCGGTTGGAAATGCGAGTGTGTTGCCGTCACTATTTCAACGTTTGTCCGGATTCGATCTTGTACATTTGCATTACCCGTTTTACGGCGGCGCCGAACCCGTGATTGTTCGCAAAGCACTCAAGCCGAATCAAGGACTCGTCATGACGTATCACATGGACGCGATCGCTGGCGGAATTCGCGGTGCAATTTTCGAAGCACATAAACGTTTGATGTTTCCGTGGATTGCAAATCGTGCGGATCGCATTTTGGTGAGCTCGCGAGAATACGCGGACACGTCCGCACTGAAAGATATTCCAGGAATCATGGATCGCGTGGAAATTCATCCGTTCGGCGTTGATCTCGAAAAATTTCATCC
>CAYHDY010000015.1:0-23168 GCA_964355525.1 uncultured Gammaproteobacteria bacterium
GGACGCGTACTTGCGCGAAACGTCGAGCTGGTACAACGGTTACTTCCCGACCGAGCGCGTCACATGCGAGAACCT
This sequence comes from uncultured Gammaproteobacteria bacterium, assembly GCA_964355525.1. Lineage (GTDB taxonomy): Bacteria > Patescibacteriota > Patescibacteriia > UBA9934 > GWF2-40-263 > XYB2-FULL-45-11. The sequence continues at coordinate 76 of CAYHDY010000015.1, forward strand.
CAGCAAGAACACCGGCGATCAGGCATGGGTCGTCGCGGGTTGCATCATGGGCTCCGCGTCGGAACTCGTCGTCTTCCTCGGTCCGAATGAACACGTCGCGCGGTTTGCACTGACGATTCACAAGGGCCTCCGGACGCTCGAACCCGTGTTCCGCGCGAACTACGCGAAGCGGCTCGCGGCAATGAAGATCCTCGTCGTTCCGATCGCGCGCGAAGGCGGATGGGATGCGATGACGGATCTCGATGGCATGACTTCGGCGATGGACGCCTTCGGTCCGCTCGACACGGACGAGGAACGGCTCCGCCTGTTCCCGAAGAAACGGCGCGGTCAGGAACTCGTCGAACGCATCGGCGAGGAAATGTACGGTGAAGCCTCGAAGACGTTCATCATGGACGTGACCCCGCTCGAAGCCGCGGTCGCTGATCCGATGTTCTCCCTCGAATTCACGCGACTGAACGGTTAAACCTCAGCGATCGTCCTCACGATCGCTTTTTTATTTGCATTCGAAAAACAAAAGCGGGGTCTGGGGACCCCGCCTATTACGCGTTGCGTTTTTGATTACCACGTAAATGGAATTTCTTCGAACGGAATGATTTTCGATTCATTCGGATCATGTGGCATTGTCGCAATGTTGAGAATCATTGTGTTGCCTTCCGAAACATTTCGCCATGTTGCGGCGACACCGGCCGGAATGATAAGCAATCCGTATGATTGATCTCCAACTGTTACTCTCTGAAATTGACCGAATGTCGGCGATGCCTCTCGCATGTCATGCATCACGAATTCAATTGTTCCCATGAAAACAGCAAGGCGACTAACGGATCCCATGTGCAGTTTCCAATCTTTTCGCAAATCCGGAAACAGAATCGAGATGTAGGCTTCACCGAACGGCAACGCATCGAGCGAAAATTCGGGATCCGTATTTTTCAACACGTGACGAACCTCTCCTTGTCCGCTCGGTATAACGCGACGCGGAGCGAGATATACTCCTTCGATGATGTCGGACATATAATTATGCCTGATTTTTTTTACTCAAATAATTTTTATACCACGCAACCGTTTCTTTCATACCTTCTTCGAGCGTGTAACGCGTCTTCCAACCGAGAAGGCGATTCGCCTTTTCACTCGAGAGTGTTTGATCATGAATTTCTGCTTTGGCTTGATTGAGTACGATCGGTTTCAAATCCGGTCGTCCGCAGGCTTCGAGAATTTTATCGACGACTTGCAACACGTTCAAACAATTTCCCGTGCTGAAGTTAAATGCCTGTCCGACGATTTCCGGACGATCCATGTTTTCCGCAAGTGTGATATACGCCATCGCCGCATCTTTCACGAAGAAGTAATCGCGGATGAACAAACCATCAGAACGAATCTCGACGGAACGTCCTGTGAGCGCGCGAACAATTGTATCTGGAATAATGCGTGAAAAATTCAAATCACCGGGACCGTACAAATTTCCGCATCGCGTCACACATACCGGCAAACCGTATGTATTGTGATACATGAGGGAAATCAAGTCTGTACACGATTTTGAAACATCGTACGGATGATTTCCACGAAGTGGAGCGTCTTCCGTGTACGGCAAAACCGGTTGTGGTCCATACGCCTTATCAGACGATGCGACAAGCACACGTTTCACACTTGGCGTTAAGCGAGCCGCTTCGAGTACATTCACGGTTCCCATGATGTTCGCACGCAACGTTGGAAGCGGAGCTTTGTTTGCGACCGGAGCGATCGGTTGCGCGCCGACGTGAAAAATCGAATCGATCTCATATTCATGCAACGATCGATAAACCGTATCGTAATCTTCAAAATCTCCACGAACGATAGTGATGTCATGCACGGCCTCGAGTTCGAACAAACGACTTGAAGGAACAAGATCGCGTTGCAATACAACGAGGTGTGCGCCGGCGGCGTGCAATGTTTCGACAAGTGCCGAGCCGAGCAAACCGAATCCGCCAGTGATGAACACACGACGATCTTTCCAAAACGCTTTTCTCTCCGGCGTCAAAAATGTTTCCATAAAAAAATTTAAATTTTGTCCCAAATTTTCCATCGCGGATCTGTGTTCCACAGATGCTCCAAATCTTCCTTATCTTTATACGTATCCATGCAGTGCCAGAATCCTTCATGCGCGTACAAGGCAATCTTTCCTTCCTGACTCGCTTTTGTGAGCGCTTGCTCAACCATCTCACCCGGTTTGCAATAAGGCAGAAAATCGCGCGAGAGAATCATGAAGCCGCCGTTTGTGTAATCGCGCAACTGCGGTTTCTCTTGAAACTTGGTGATCAGTCCGTATTCATTTGTTTCCACGAGTCCGTATTTTGATTTCGGGTGAATGCCGGTGATGGTTCCAACCGTTCCGAGCACGGCTTTTCGTTGTTGATGATAGGCGTGCAAGGCATGCAAATCGACATCAGAAACCCCATCGCCGTACGTGAGCATAAACTCGTTTCCAGTCAGATATTTTTCCACGCGAAGCAAACGTTCTCCCGTGAGCGAATCTTCACCCGTGTCTGCGAAGGTAATCGAAAAGTTATCGATCCCGTCGGGATTCATGATGGTGTGCGTATTTTTTGAAAGGTCCAAATGAAAATCTTGCGCGTATAAACGATGATTCAAAAAATATTCTTTGATCGCCGTACCGCGATACCCGAGACACAAAATAAAATTCGTGTAACCGTAATGCGCGTAAATTTTCATGATGTGCCAAAGGATGGGACGTCCGCCGATCTCCACCATCGGCTTTGGTTTGTATTCCGTCTCTTCGCGGAGTCGTGTGCCCTTGCCGCCGCACATAATGACGACCGGCATGGATTGACTTTCGGTTTGTGTATTCATAAGATGACCGTCAAGCAAAGATTATTCGTGCAAATGCCCTATTTGTGCTGTATAGTATACAAGCATTCCGCCTATGTCAACACAAAATCCTGAACAAAATCAAGTAATTCCAAAGATCAGCATCGTGATCGTGAGCTGGAATGTCCGGAACCTTCTCGAAGCGAATCTCACGCGATTGTTTTCCCTTCCCTGCAAATATCCATTCGAAGTTTTTGTCGTCGATAACGGATCGCACGATGGGAGCGCACGACTCGTTCGCGAACAATTTCCGCAAGTCCATCTCATCCAAAACGATTGGGACGCGGGATTCGCGGGACCAAACAACCAAGCGCTTCGACTCGCAAAGGGTGAAGTGCTTTTATTGTTGAATCCAGACATGTTGGTCGAAGAAGGAGCAATCGATGTGACGTACGAAAAATTAATGAATGACAAATCGATCGGCGTACTCGGAATTCGACTGAACAAAGAGTCGGGTCAACCGATTGAAAACGTTCGACGGTTTCCCGATATTATTTCGCAACTTTTCATCTTGCTGAAATTGAGTCATGTATTTCCAAAAATCATGAATCACTATTTGTATCGCGATTTCGATTATGCAAAATCGCAAGAAGTGGATCAAGTGCGCGGATCCTTCTTTGCATTTCGTCGCGAGTTACTCGACACAGTCGGATACCTCGATGCCGGTTTTCACATCTGGTTCGAAGAAGTGGATTATTGCCGACGCGCGAAGGCCGCAGGATTTCGCATTTGGTATGAAGCGAGTGTGAGCGCGCGGGATTACGTCGGTCGCGGAATGGCACAAATGAAACATCTCGAGAAGCAGCTCATTTTTTCCGCAAGCATGATTCGCTATTTCAAAAAATGGCATCCGTGGTGGCAGTCGATATTACTGATCCTCGCACGTCCGATTGGTTTGGTGTTGTCGTTTGCGGCGGATGTTGTGAAAAAATAATTTTAATCTTGCGTCATCCTGAGCGAAGGCTAGTGATCGGTCATAGCCGTAGCCGAAGGATCTTCGATCGAATCGAATTCGCGGAAAGATCCTTCGGCAAGCTCAGGATGACGCAGTAGACGCGTATGAAATTAACCCTGCAACTTTCCTGCTACAACGGAGCGCGATACTTACCTTTTCTTTTTGCATCGCTTCGAACGCAAACGCTTCGCGATTGGCGAATCATTGTGCTCGATAATGCTTCGACGAGCGAAGAACGTGATGCGATTCGCAAAGCCGTTTCAAACGCGGGGTTCCCCATCGAACTTTTTCGCGTAGAAAAAAATATCGGATTCGCGGGCGCACATAATTTTCTTTTTGAGAAACATAAAACCGAAAGTGATTTCGTCGCGTTGTTAAACGACGATGCGATTCTCGAACCGACGTATCTTGAAAAACTTATTGATGCACTCGAAACGAATCCTGAACTCGCGTCAGTGTCGGGAATCGTGTATCGATGGGATTTCGACAAGCGCGATGAACCTTCGAAAGGCAAAACGAATATTATTGATACACGAGGATTGTTTGTTTCGATGACGGGAGCTGTTTCGGATATCGACGCAGGCAATGCAAACGAAACGACCACCCCCTGCCCCCTCCTTAAAGAAGGAGGGGGGATTTCGAGCGGTGGTTCGAAATTCGAATTCGTGTTTGGCGTTTCCGGATGTTTACCGTGCTATCGCGTTTCTGCGCTCGATCAAGTCAGTCTCGAGGGAACACTCTTCGATTCATCGTTTGTGATTTACAAAGAAGATGTCGAACTCGCGTTTCGATTGCACGCGGCAGGATATAAAGCCGCGACGATTCCGGATGCGATTGCGTATCATCGCCGATCGATGGGCCGCGGCGTGAAACGACCCGTTTCGAGTGAGACAAAATATCAATCGTATCGCAATCATCTTTGGACACATCTCATGCACACACACGCGTCCGAACTGTTTTCGAATCGTTGTTTACTTTTGCCGTACGAATGTTTGAAGGTCGCGTATTGGCTGATTCGAAAACCGAATAATCTTTCGATGACGTTTCGCGAAACGAAACAACAATGGAAAAATCTCATGCGCAAGCGACAGTTTGATCGTGTTGTGCACGATGCGACCGCACAACGAACAAAGCGGGGTCTGACACAAAAAGGTCAAGGGACCCCACCTATTACAAGGAACCATTTCGATGCCGACATCGTTGTCGTTATGGTTTCGCATAATGATTTATCTCAGGCGTGTCTGCAATCGTTTGTCGATGCACGCGCTCGAACATCGCTCAACATAAAACTCGTTGTCGCCGACAACAATTCGAATAAGTACGCAGCAAATGAATTCGTTCAAGCGATTGTTCCGGATGCGATTGTGTTGCTTCGTCACGAAGATCACGGATACGGACGATCGTGCAATCGCGCTGCACGCGAACTTTATGCGAAAGATTATTTCATTTTGAATCCAGACACCGTCCTCACCGATCTCGACCTGTTCGAAAAATTTCACGCGTTCATGGAAGCGAATCCGCAAGTTGGAATCGTGGCGCCGAAAATTTATTATCTCGACGGACGATTGCAAGAAACCTGCCGAAGATTTCCCGCATGGTACGTTCCGTTCGTGACTCGAACGCGAATCGAACAAACGGCGTTCGGAAAAAAATACATGCATCAATTCGCCATGCGCGATTACGATCATGAAACGAAACGTGACGTGGATTGGGTGCAAGGTTCCGCAATGTTCGTCTGCGGCGATCTCTGGCGAACACTCGACGGATTCGATGATCGCTACTGGCTCTATTTCGAGGATACGGATCTGTGTCGACGCGTTCACCTCGCGGGAAAACAGATTATCTATGATCCACAAACGACCCTTCAGCACGCGCACGGAAAAGAATCCGCAACATACTCAAACATGCTCATGAATCTCCTCAAGAAAAAAGAAGCGCGCGGACACATCATCAGTTGGATCAAGTATATGATAAAGTGGCACGCGAAACGGGAAATCAAAAATTAATCACTCCACCTCTATGTCTCCTCGTGTCGGTATCATTTATCCAACCTACAACGGCCCAGAATCGTACCGCGACATCACACGCTGTTTCGAAACGCTTACGAAGATGAACTATCCGCGCGAGTGCGTTGAAATCATTTGCGTTGAGAATCCGTCGAAACACGGAGCGAGTATTCCGTTCATCGAAAAAGAATGGTTCCCTCGCGTCGGCGTTGACTTCCCGAAAATAACAACACGATATAATCCCGTTGACATCGGTTACTCGGGTGCGAACAATGTCGGACTCGAGATTGCGATCGAGCACGGATGCGATTATGTTTTTTTGTTGAACCAGGATTCCGACACGGATCCAAATTTTTTGAAGGCGGTTGTGGATCGCGCAGAGTCGGATAAAGACATCATGTTCGTACAATCGATGTTGCTTCTCGGTCAGGACAAAAATCGCGTGAACTCGCTAGGAAACCGATATCATTTTCTCGGACACGGATACGCAGGCGGATATGGGTGGTCAAAAGATCGTGCACTCGCATTTCTCGAAGACGAACGCAAGACGAATCCGGATTTGATTGTTCCCTATTTCACTGGTGCTGCCGTTCTCGTTCGCGTCGCCATGGCAAAAAAAATCGGATTGTTTGACACACCGTTTTACATGTACCACGAGGATGTCGACGCAACATTCAATGCACGTGTGCACGGATGGAAAACCGTCATCGAACCGTCGAGCATGGTGTTTCACTATTACGAATTTTCGCGCAGCATCAAAAAATTCTTCTGGATGGAGCGCAATCGCGTGATCGTGAACCTGACCTATTACAAACTCCCGACATTAATCTTGATCGCGATTCCGTTCTTCTGTGTCGAGGGCGTCTCGATTCTGTTCGCAATCCGAAGCGGATGGTGGCGCGAGAAAATGCGATCGTGGGCGTTCTTCTTTCGACCATCGTCATGGAAATGGATCCTCGCACGTCGTCGTCGAATCCAAACAGAACGTGTCATCAGCGATCGTGAATTTTTCAAATGGGCGACGAGTAAAATTTTATTTCAAGAAAGCGGCCTCGAAGGCGACGGTGCCGAAGGAATCAAAAAAGACGCGGGAGGTTTCGTGATGTCCAACATCGCAAATCCTGTTTTGACCGCGATGTGGAACGTGATTTATTTTTTGATGAGATGGTAATCGGAAATCAAAACACTCTCGACGTGTTCGAGAGTGTTTTAGATTGCGCGATAAATCCAGTGATGCGGGCCGACGGCGAGAAAGTAAACAGTATTGCGATCTTTGAATCATTGTCGGAAGCGCCCGGTAACACGTTTCGAATTCCTCCGCGTACAAAATCGTAACGCTCACACGTTTAATTTCGCAAATCTTTTAAAGAACGTAATTTTTTGACACGACCTTTTTTTATATCCGCCTCAGCCCGATCAATGCTTTGTAAAAATTCAGGACGAAAAAAATCGAGCAGATCCGCAAGACGCTCGAAGGCGTTACGATCCACTTGCATGTTGATCGTGCGAGGTGATCGACGACGAACTTTGATTGCGAGAGATGCCATATTGGTTTGAGTATAACAGTTTATTGCAGAGTTATCAAATCGATCGATTGACGCATCCGACAAAACGTGATATCTTTTTCCATCATCGAATGATCTCGATGATTTTTCACAGGAGGAACAGATGGCTCTGCAAGCAACACACTTTCGCATTGCGCAAGCACTCGTGCCCTACATCGAGATCAAAAATTTCGATGCGTACTATTCTGGAACACTCTATCCGGATTCGCGATATCTCACTGGCATCTTGCGTGAGCAAACACATGGATCGCAATGCCCGCACAACCCACATCATCCGACAGCGACCGACTTTGAAAAAGGTTGGGCAGTCCACTTACTCTACGACGAGATCTCCGGTGACATGCAAAAAGCATTGATGCCAAAAGGTATGGTTCTTTCGCAAATTCCCGATCTTGCATGGGCGTACTTCACCGCGATCAAGGTCATTGAAGATTGGTACTCCGTGATCACACTCGGAAATAACAGGTCTTTGCTTGCAAAGGTAACGGTCTGGGAAACACCGAACTGTGAATCGCGCGAAGTATTGTGCAATCACTATCGCACGCACGCCGTCATCTATCGAGAAGGAAGTTTCACAATCGATCGATACGCAGAACACTTCGAACAACTTCACATTCCGCCGGCGAGTGTGGAAGAAATCATGCGCGTTGTTTCCAAACTTTCCGTTGACGGACAAAAACTCGAAGAGATCGATGCAATCTACACTCGAACATTGAAAGAAATTATCGAACGGTGGTTCCGCAAACAATTCTGATCCCGATTTACATCTCGGGATTTTTTATTTTTTAGACATCTCGAATCAAATGTTTTGTGTATCCGCGTTTTTTTAATTCCTCGAAAGCTTCTTGCACAGACTCAGAAATATCTTGTGGAACTTGCAGGCCTCGCGTTCCGTAAACATCCATGCGTTGAACATCTCCAACAAGCAAATTAATGACATCATCTTTTGGAATTTCTCCACGTACATATTCTTCGAAAGACATCTGGGGCGACGTCACAATGAGCATCGCATCAGGCCATTGCAAACGACCCGTCGCATACGCGCGACGTTCCATGTACGGTTTTGTCACAACCAGCGCGTTTCGAATCGTTCCAATCTTTTTTTCGATGATCGGTTTGCTCAAAGAAAAATTTTGTCCCGTGTTCGTCGCATTCTTTTCGAGAATTATATTATCGGACGGAACTCCATGAGCGATCATTACTTCGGCAAATTTTTCCGCCTCACTTTCTTTCCAACCCGTATTCAGCAAATCGTTTGTGTGAGCAATTCCGCCCGAAATGACAACAAACGGCGCAAGTCCTTTTACATACAACTCCGCTGCATATTCGGGAACACGCAAATCATGACTTCCAAGAACAAGCATGACTTCCGCTTTTTCGAGGACATGATGCATGAGATGGTAATTCCAAATTTCTTGGACAAGTTGATCGGTGGATTTCTGTTCCATATTCCCATTTCTTTTTTACACAACGATTCCGAAATCACTTAAAATCTTTTTCGCTCCCGGAATCTCTTCCAATGTCGGATACCGATAATCTTCTTTATCATACGGTGTCGATCCGACACCGATCGTTGTGACACGTTCGTCGGTCAACGGACAAAACGCGTGATAGACGCCGTGCGGAATGCGCAAACGCGAAAATGTTCCGTCCGACAAAAAATAGGAAGGAACGCCTTCGGGAAGAATCGAATCATCGCGATCGATTCCAACAATGATCGCTGTTGTTTTACCGAATGTCTTCGAATCATTTCGAAAATCAGAAAGAAGCCAGAGTGCGGTGCCGGACGTTTGGAAAAAAAGTTCGTCGAGTTTCGGATGATAATGTCCTCCGCGAAACGTATGTTTTCCGCGTGCGGTCGATGCATACAAATCGAGAATGTCGGGACCAAACCCGAACGGATTTTTTGTTCCGCCCGGAAGCATGTGCAAAACAGCACCATCTTGTTCACCGATGCGAGGTTGCGGTTCAACCGTCGCTCCATCGATTCCCGTCGCGATCCAAAGCGGTTCGAACTTCCATGGTTGCGTTGCGAGAAATTCACGTAGGGCTTCTTGCCACGAACGCATCGATGGAAGTTTTGTTGATCGCAACATCGAAAATGCAGGCCGCGGTGCGGGACGTTTCAATGAAGCGGGATCGCGCGGACCGAATGTTACAGGTAATTCCAAATCGTGACCGACTTCAGACGCCCATTCAAACCATGTCGCTCCTCCTGCGTTTGCAATGTGATAAATTCCCGGTTCCGGTTTTGCTTCGACAATGTGTTCGAGAACATGACGTGTGAGATCATCCACAAACGTCGGTGAAGAAACTTCGCTGTTATTCACGAGCACATGTGCACCTTTTCGTGCATCTTCAAAAATCAATTCCGGAAAACTGCGTTTTGCATTCACGGAGTTTGCTTTCGGTCCATACAATCTCGAAGTGCGAACGATGTAAGCATTCGACGATTCACGCAAAACGTTTTCTTCGCCGAGACGCTTCGATTGCCCATACACACTCATCGGATGTGCTTCGTCCTCTTCAACATATCCTTCGCGTTTTGTTCCTTCGAAAACGTAATCCGAAGAAAAATGCAAAAACGGAATAGCATTCGAAGATGCCACGTGTGCCAATCGCCCCGGAAGTTCGGCATTGATGCGAAACGCCAAATCACGATCCGTACCTTCTGCACCATCCACATTATTGTACGCGACACAATTCACCACCCAATCCGGTTTGTTCGTTTCGATGAATCGATTCAACGCAACATCATCAAAAAGATCCAAAGCATCGTGTTCGGGAGCGAGAATCACCTGTTGTTTCCACAGACGTTGAATCGCGGATCCGAGCAGACCGGAACCGCCAATAAGAAGTATCGTCATATTTCTGCGTCATCCTGAGCGAAGGTTCGACCGAAGCCGAAGGATCTTCTTGCGAATTAATGTAATCGTTCTTTAATTTTCTTTCCGAGTTCGGCTAGTTCTTCCGGCACGGCATCGCGATGTCCCCACATTTTGTGACCATCATTTTCAAATCGTGGAATGAAATGAAAGTGTGTATGCATGATGATTTGTCCCGCCATCGAACCGTTGTTTGAGTTGAAATTAAAATCCGTTGCTCCGACCGAAGACAAAATCGCCGGTGCAATTTTTTTTACGACAGACATCACACGTGTAAGCACCTCATCGGAATTTTCCAACATATTTACAGATGCTTCTTTTGGCACAATCAATACATGACCGAGATTTGTCGGATAGATATCAAGAAAGGCGATAACGAAATCGTCCTCGTAAATAATCTCCGCCGGAATCTCATGTCGAATAATTTTATCAAAAATGGTTTCCATAATTTTTTCGTAAACCCCCTCCTCCTTTGAGGAGGGGGTAGGGGGTGGTCGTCCGTTAATCGATTCAACCTTAGAAGGAATTATTCTATTTCGTACTTCACACGTTGAATGTTTATTTGATCCTGAAGTTTTTTCATCATGAAATCGAGTGTGTTAAAAACTTCTTCGTTAGAAAATCGCAATGTCGTTATTCCAAGACGAGACATGAATTCGTCGCGATGTTTGTCATGGGCTTTTTCTTCTTCTGTCGTATGAGTGATTCCATCAAGTTCGATAGCTAACCGAAGTTTCGGACAATAGAAATCAAGAATGTACGGACCAATGCCGTGTTGACGCCGAAATTTGAATCCAAGATTTTGACTCTTTAAACAATGCCACAATCGAACTTCCGCGGGTGTTGCCCCATTTCGAAGACGTCTTCGATCTTCATTTTGACATTGTTGATTTCGAAATAAACCCATACGCATCGACCCCACCCTGCCCTCCCCTTAAAAAAGGGGAGGGTTTTACATCGTTTATTTTTATTTATATCTTACAAGTCTTAACACAAGTACCGGAACGAGTAACGCGAGCAAACTCACGATTCCACGGGCAACTCCGAACGAACTTCCGATATTCCAGACTAGCACAGACACGAGAATTCCGAAAACAACCGCGAACGCGAACTGGATTTGATGATGATCAACATATTCTTCCACAACAACGGCCCACCAAATACCGAACAGAATGACTCCGAGCAAAAAAATATGCACGGAAAAATAACGCGCAACAAATCCGGGATGAGCAACATCGAGCAACCAGAAAAAGAGGTACGATGCGAGACTGACAAGAAAGCCGGTTCGAGCGATGGGTTCATGATGCGTCATATTATTTCTTGAATTTCAAATCGATCTCTTTCACAAACATCGATGATTTCAATTCGGCAATCTCGGGTGTGGAAAAAGAAAACTTCCAACTTCCTTTGTCGAGTAAAATATCCGCAGCGTTCAAATGAATCGTCGCAACGTTCCAACCGTCTTTTTCTTCGGGCGGTGTGTATTCGGCGATGATGTAATTGACACCGAGCCGATCAAGATCTGTGTGAGGAAATAATCGAACGGGATCCGGACGAAAATAGTGTGAGGAAGAAAACGCGACCGGAGCATCCATGATCAATTCTAAATCTCCTTTTTGAACCGTGACCGGCACGAGACCTGAATCAGAAACGAGATGTGTCACCAATTGAAACGGTGTTGTCACAGCGAGAGTTTGCGAACCGATTTTGACAGATTGAATTCCCGCCGCATGACGCGTTTGTGCGGAAAGACGTTTCGCTTCCGTAAACAATTTCACCGGCGCAAACGTCGCATGATATCCATCTTCATCGCTGAGATAAACGGTATTCAAAAAAATCATTTTTTGTTGCGTCGTTGTAATGGTTCGAACGGCGATGTCACGATCGACACGCACATCGATTTTATAAACACCCTCCGGCAGCGACGGAACAGAAACGTTCAAGGTTTGCATGTTTGACAATCGAGCATTCGTCGACGTGTTTTTATCATCGTCTGCGCGGACGGACGCCAAAGAACGATTATGGTCATCAAAAACGGAAACAACAACCGGATCCGATCCTTCGTTGCGATTCAAATCTGTGTAGGCAAACGTAAAATTCAGTGTTTCATTTTTGATGTACGTCTTGAATTGGAACGCGCCGCGCAGAGACGCTTGGATCGACTGTGAAGCGCTCGAAGGAGCATAATTCGAGAGACGAAACGGTGTTTGGATATTCGTGTGATAGGTACTGATCTCATTCAGTGCCGGTGGATGTGCAAGAAAATCAGAAATGGTTTTGTATGTCGGCGTTCGTTGCAACAAAATTTTGTCTCCCTCGACAATGCGCGGCCATGTCGATTGATCGATCAACAAATTTTGCAGCGGCTGAAAGGCGTATCGTTCCGGGTCTTTCGCTGCGAGCGCTCCGAGTTCGACGATCGGCGTATTCGTATTTTTGAATGTAACCGTTGCATCAATCGATCGAAAGGCGATGTGCGGATGAACAAAGAAAAAAACCGGATCTGCAATCAGTTCTTGCACCCAATTCCCTTGCGCGTCTTTGACCGGTGGACGGACACGTTCGTTTGTGAGAAGTCCGTCGATAAACGGAGAGGAATCATGTACAGAATGTCGAACAACAAATTCTCCGCTCGGCACAAAATTCTGATTGCAAAGCCATGCGAACACCACAACAGGTATCGCGATGAAAAAACTTTGAATGAGTCGAGTGAGATATTTCATGAACGTGTCAAACGATACAGCGATTCAACGCCGAAGGGATGAATAAAATCTATGCGCATTCTGAGAGGACTTAATTTTGTTTGATTCAAAAAATCCAGATCTTTTTGCGGCAGTGTCACTCCATAATAATACAACGGCGCGCGGTCGACGAGATCCGGCATCGCCGCGTACGTTGTTTCAGATCGAAGCGGATAGATGACATGACGAAACGGAAAAAATAATTTGTCTGCACGATCGACGATGATGATCGCGTCAGATGGAGTAAGATCGAAAACCTGCGCGCGAATCCATTTGGAATCTTGTAACGTTTGTTCAACACGAATAAGTGCATCTTGACCCGCGAAGAAAACGATTCGAACATTCAAAATACCCATGATCAAAAGCAACAAGCAAAGCGAGACCCCTCCCAGCCTCCCCTTTACTGGGGAGGAGAGCGACTGTACGCGTTCTGAAATCCAGACGAACGATGAAGCGATGAACGGTGTCGACAAGACAAACAACGGTAACCAGTAACGCACATACGAATTTGCAATCGTGATTTGCGTTGGATCCGGATTATCATTCAATCGCCAACTGCCGTACCAAATGCAGAGCCAAATCGCCATGAGAACAGTAACAATCACATACCCTTTTTGTTTCTTGTTTCGAAATACCATCGGCAATGCGGCAAATGTCGGAATCGTGAGCCACCAAAACAAAAGCAAAAGATAATCGAGTGTGTGCCAAAAAATTGCGCGAGGATGGAAACCGAATGGAAAGAGCCAACTCAAACGATCCGGGATCGTATCATCTTGCGTCGCGACAGCAATTACATTCTGGCTTGAAGAAACGAATGTGTATCCGAACGCGAATGGATGACCGTATGTTTGTGCGTTCAAAAAAAACATCAATAATAGAGGGATCGAAAAAGAAACGAAAAATAAAATGAGATCACGCACAGAATGCAACCACTCTCCCCGACCCTCTCCCTCAAAGGGAGAGGGAGATCGCATCGTGAACAAAAGAAAAATGATGAGTGGCAGAACCCAGTACACTTCGGCGAGACGAACGAAGAGAGCGAGACCGAAACAAAGACCCGAAAGAACATTGCACGAGACCTCTCCCCGTCCCTCTCCTTCGAAAGGAGAGGGAGATCGCGTCATGAAGAATGCACCGAAAATTAGAAGCGAAGCAAACAAGACATTCGGCATGAGTCCTCGGCTTGCGTAATACCAAAACGCGGGATGAAACAATAACACGATTGCGGAAACAATCGCTACACGTTTTGAAAACCATTGTTCGAGTAATTTCATCCATGCAAACACGGCAGCAATCGCGATCATCGGCGTTAAAAATGTCAAAACCCATGCACCGAAAAAGAACACAAAAAAAGAATAGATCGTCGACAAGCCGAGAAATCCTCCGGGCAGCAGAAATATTCCGTCTGTGACAACACTGCGCGGATGCAATAATCCGCCGAATGTTTCGTTTACACGATCAAGAACACGATATGATCCAGTCGTGGAAAATGCACGCGTAAAAAATTGTGTGGCGGTTTCATCAGGAGAAATAAAAATGTCTGTGTGACGCGCGATGAAAATCGTTCCCAACAAAAAAATCAGGGCACAGAAGAGCAGGACCCCTCCCGACCTCCCCTTTGCAAGGGAGGAGAAGTTCCATTTCAAATTAGATGCCATAGGTGAACAGACTGATGACGGCAAGGACGATCGCGAGGGCGAAGGTGCCTGTCGAAAACGGAATGAAGAAATCGTAACCGGCCCAAAGAGCGATTAACAGCAAACTGACGCCGAGTACTTGGAAAAACATTTTTGTTTTTCCAAAAATGTTTGATCCCATCGGCAAACCTCTCTTCTTGCGATAATAACCGCCGAGCAAAATAAGTCCATCGACAAACAAAATCAAAAACCCAAGAATCGGATTCGTGTGTTTCACGACAACGAGCAGAATAACGGAACCGATTAAAAGTTTGTCGGCAAGCGGATCATAAAACGTTCCCCACTCCGTCACCTGATTGCGCAATCGCGCGATCGATCCGTCGAGTGCATCCGTGCACGCAGAGAACAAAAAAAGTGGAACACCGATATCATAACGATTCATCAACAACGAAACCAAAATAAACGGAATCGTTACCATCCGAAAAATGGTAATCATGTTCGGTGTGATCCATTTTGGAACCAGCGGAACAAAGGTGTAACGCATGAGGATGTCGTGCGGGAACAACTTATGCGGATCGCGGTGAAGCATAGGTGTGGTAAACTAAGAACATTATGACGTCTCTACGAACCCACTCTATCACCCTTTCCGCGCTTTTCATAGCGCTTTTTGCCGCAAATACCTTCCTCTTCAAACAACCCATTCTCGGCACAATTCTCCTTATCATCTATCTCGTTTGGTTCGGAACTACATTCCTCCCCCGCCTTCACAAGGAGGGGGTCGGGGGGTGGTCTGCGCAATGGATCGGGGTATGGACATTACTTTCGATCGTGATGATTCTCGGATCGATCGCGTATTATGTTGCATCCGTTCCGGCGATTGTGTTTCAACTAATTGTAATTGCAACGCCGTTTTGTTTCATTCGAGCGGGACGGTCTCGACCGTCCCCTACGAGCGATTTCAGATTTGATTTCGAAAAATGGCGCGAGAACATTCGCCGTATTTCGAAATCGGTTTGGGCTGCGTCGGGAATGGCTGTGTTGTCGCTTGTCCTTTTATTCGAACGCGTCCAATCGCATCCGATCATAGATGCCGTTCGTTCTCCGTGGGATCGCATCGACGTTTCTCTCCTCGTTCTGTTTGCGATCGCGACAATCCTCACGTTTACATTTCTCTATCGCGGACGCGAACGCATCCTTTCGATTTTTCTTTTTTCGATCCTGTTGCTCTCATTGTTTTCGTTCGCCGCAATCGTCTTCCCGATCGGATATGGATTCGATTCGTTCATTCACAAAGCGACCGAAACCCACCTCGCACAATACGGAACAATCTCGCCGAAACCGTTTTACTACATCGGACAATACGCGCTCGTCCTTTTTTTCTCGCATGCGTTTTCTCTCCCCGTCGATCTTGTCGATACGTTTCTCGTTCCAATCCTCGCAGCACTTCTCCTTCCGCTTGCATGGTATGCCGCCGCGGTGCGCATGATAAAAAATCCACGCCACGCCCTGTTCACCCTCGTCGGATTATTTTTGCTGCCGCTTGATTCATTCGTTGTCACGACTCCGCAGAGTCTCGCGAATTTGTGGACGTTGCTTGTGATTCTCGCAAGTATTTCGATGCTTGTTGAAGTGGGACCCCTCTCTCCGACTCTCTCCCGCGACGGGCGAGAGAGAACGCATTTAAAAAAATTCGTTCCACTCATGATTGGCACGATGTCGACGATGTTGATTCACCCAATCTCCGGCATCCCCGTTTTTTTCTATCTCTGTCTCCTCGCGCTCGACTCATATCGATCTCCCTCTTCCGCCCGCGCAGCTGCCGGGCCCGTCGCGGGAAAGGGTCGGGGAGAGGGGTCTCGCGTAATCTTTTGGATCCTTCTCGCGTCAGGTGCCGTGATGTTGCCCGCGAGTTTCATTGTAAATGCAATCAAAAGCGGACAAGGCTTGCATCTCAATCTTTCGAATCTCAACCCGGCACAACTCTATCACTCACTCAACCTCGATATTTTTTTTCAAAACCGATTCAGTCCCCTGCTCGACTTCGTTTATCTCTACGGACAAAACGCGCTGCTTATCGTTTTTGTTATAAGTGCGGTTGCATGGTGGATGTACAAAAAAGAATTGTCGCGAACATTTTCGATTCCGCTTTTAATGATCCTCGTTCTCGGCATCAATTATCTTTTGCTCGCGAACGTCATCGACTTCTCATTCCTCATCGATTACGAACGATCAAATTACGCGACGCGTCTTCTCCCGCTCATGGCATTTTTCTTGAGTCCATTTCTCATCCTCGCACTCGGTCATGTTTCGATTAATATTCGTACGCGTCCGATCATTTTAAAATTAACATTGATCGTCTGCGTAACAGCGATCGCAACAAGCGTGTTCTATCTCGCCTATCCGCGACACGATGCGTATTCGAATAATCACGGATTCAATGTAAGCCAAGCAGATGTCGACGCCGTGTACCTCGTCGATGAGTGGGCAAAAGGCACGCCCTACATCGCCCTTGCAAACCAATCTGTGTCCGCGGCCGCCATTAAAAACCTCGGCTTCCGCTATTTCGGAAATCTCTTTTTCTATCCGATCCCGACCGGCGACGCGATGTACCAAAAATTTTTGGCGATGAATGAAGCACCATCACGAACCATTGTAAACGATGCTCTCTCACTTGTTCCGAAAGACGAAAACGTGCACACCGTTTTTTACCTTGTCGACACGTACTGGTGGCAAGCAGATCAAATTATCGAACAAACAAAAGCAATCGCCGACGATTGGAAAAGTGTCGACGGAAGTGTGTACGTGTTTCGATTCGATGCATCCGCCAGAGGCGGATCCGCCTCTGGCGGAAAATAAAAAGAATCCCTTTCGAGATTCAGCGTTCAGTCCGCGCGCGTGACGCGAACAACTTCTTCAAGCGTGGTGAGACCGACTGCAAATTTCTTGAGCGCAGATTGACGGAGCGTCTGCATGCCGTCTTGAATTGCAACGTGTTTCAGTTCCTGCACGGAATGTCCTTGCAACACCGCATCGCGAAGTACGTCGGACATGGGCATGATTTCGTAAAGAGCCACTCGACCCTTATATCCCGTTTTCACACATTGATCGCAACCGCCACCTTTCAAGAAGGTGGCGTTTTGATATTCCGTTTCCGTGAGCCCGGCTTCGAGACAGGCAACACGATCATAGGAAAACGGCACAGCACAGTGTTTGCACACGCGACGCACGAGACGTTGCGCGGCAATCAAATTGAGCGATGCGGTCACCATGAACGGTTCCACACCCATATTGAGCAACCGACTGATCGTCGATGGCGCGTCATTGGTGTGAAGCGTTGAAAGAACCATGTGCCCGGTGAGTGCGGCCTTGATCGCGATCTCCGCGGTTTCAAAATCACGAATCTCGCCGACCATGATGATATCCGGATCTTGCCGAAGGAACGAGCGCAACGCATTTGCAAACGTCATGCCGATCGCATCGTGCATCTGACATTGATTGATGCCGTCGAGATCGTACTCGATCGGATCTTCCGCAGTCGAGATGTTGTCGGACGTCCTGTTCAATTCCGCGAGCGCAGAATAGAGCGTTGTCGTCTTTCCCGAACCGGTCGGTCCGGTCACAAGCACCATCCCGAACGGTTGATGAATCGCATACGCGAACTTTTTGAGTTCAGCTGTATCGAATCCGAGTCGCGTCATGTCGGTTTGCAGATTCGCTTTGTCGAGCAATCGCATCACGACTTTCTCGCCGTACTGAAACGGCAAAACCGAAACGCGGAAGTCACACTCCTTGCCGTCGACGAGCCGCATCTTGAGCCGGCCGTCTTGCGGCAACCGGCGTTCACTGATGTCCATCTTGCACATGATCTTGATGCGACTCACGATCGCGTCGCGCAACTTGAGCGGCGGACGCATCATCTCGTACAAAATCCCGTCGATGCGATAGCGCAAGCGAACGTGTTTTTTATACGGCTCGATGTGAATGTCGGACGCACCGCGCTGAAGTGCATCCACCAAAATCATATTGACGAGATGAACGACCGGCGCTTCTTCAGAAGACGCAGCGAGAGATTTCGGATCCACTTCGGGAGTTTCATCTCCCGTGATCTCAGCTCCTTCCGTCATTTCTTCCAATTGTCTGGTCATTGCCGTCTGGTGTTCATCGCGCTCAATTGCCTGATACAACTGTTCGCGCACACGCGCAATGTTTTCTTCCGATGCGACAACGAGATCGATGATCATGCCCGTTCTGAATTTCAAATCTTCGATCGCATGCAGATTCCCTGGATTCGCGATCGCGACAACGAGCGTTTTGCCGCCATGAATGGCGACAGGAACCATCGCATGACGTTCACACAATTCTTTCGGCACGAGACGCGCGGCATCTTCCTGAAGATCCACGTTGTTCAAGTCGATCGACGGGACATTGAACTGCCTCGATAGCAGTTCGACCAAATTGTCGGACGTGACAAGACCACTCGCGATCAAGACTGCCTCGATCGTCCGATTCGTTCGCTGCGCTTCCGCAGTCGCGTTTCTCAACACCTCGACGGAAACCACTTTTTCACGAAGAAGAAGCTCACCAGTTGATCGAGTCAGAGCCGGCAGATTCGGTCGCGACGCACGACGGGGACGATCATCATCGTTTTGCATGGCATCACCTTTTATGAAAGGACGAGGGAGGATCGAACCATTCGATCTGATTTGAGCTTCCCATGAACAGAGCAAAAGATCAAGAAAACATGGGGTATACTTGACAAAATCCACATTTCTGTCATCCTTTTGCCAGCAGCACCAGAGCGGTACTGTTCCATTGAGCCAACGGAGGAATTCGCCATGTTGTTCTTCACCCTGTTTCGTCATGCCGGCGCCACCGGCCAAGTGTTTCTCGCAAAGGGCGGGAAACTGAAATCGAAAGGTCTCGCATGGAGCGGGTTCATCGCGCCGTGGACCACGGTCGCCGTCGTGCCCACCACCCCGCAGACCCAAAGCTTCTCGATCGAAGCACGGACGTGCGACAAGCAAACCGTCCGCATCGTCGGCGACATCAAGGTCGTGCTCGATCCGGAAACGGCCGCGTCGAAGTTCGACTTCACGATGGATCCGAAGCAAGGATCGTACAAGAAGCCATGGGAACAAGACCTGCACGCGTGCGTGATCGCCCAAGTGCTCGTCCCGCTGCGTGATCGCGTGAAGGACATGTACGTCGCGAACGTCGTGACGGCGCATGCGGAAATCATGAATTCGGTGAAGTCGGCCCTCACAGACGCCAACAATCCCTTTTCGGGCTACGGCATCCGCGTCGAGTCGTGCTCCATCGAAGTGATCGAAGCGACCGACGACGAAGTCGCGAACTCGATCGGTGCGACCGCGCGCCAATTGATGTTGACCGATGCCGACTCCGCCGTTCACAAGCGTCAGATGCAGAGCGTGGAAAATACGCGCGCTGTCCAGACGTTCGAAGCGGAAACGAAGAAGAAGCTCGAGGAAAAACGCAAGGAACTCATCGAAGCGCAGAGCGCGAACAAGCAGCTCGAAGCCGCCGCAGACGCAGAAGCAACGAAGACGCGCCTCGCGCCGATGATGGAAGTGGATCCGGGCCAGTTGCTCGCCATGTCCATCAAGCAGCTCGCGGACAGCGGACGCGTCGGCACGCTCAACATCAGCCCCGATCTCATCACCGCCGTCAACGCGAACACGAGGGCCGCGAAGCCGGGGCGCAAGTGAACCGCATCGTCGTTGTGACGAAACTCACGCGACTCCAGGAACTGATCCGCGAACACATGACCATGAACGCGGCAACGTTCCATCTCGAGTCGCGCGGGCAGACCATCGCCCCGTACCATCGAGAAGACAAGAATTACGAAGCGGCCATTCGGGAAATTCATCGGCAACTTCCAGGTGACATCGAAACGGCCTACGTCACGCGTGAGAAACTTCCGAACTTTCTGTTTCGCGACACGGACGTGATCATCGTCTGCGGACCGGACGGACTGTTCGCAAATCTCGCAAAGTACGTGAAGGATCAACTCGTTCTCACCGTCAATCCGGATCCGTCCACGATTGCCGGCGTGCTCATGCTCTTTTCGCCACACGATGTCGGATCGCAAATTGCGCTTATGCTGCAAGGCAAACAGCGCACGGAGAGACTCCCCTTCGTGAAGGCTTCGTCCGATGACGATCGCATTTTCTGGGGTGTGAATGACATTTTCATCGGTCGTAAGGACCACATGAGCGCTCGATACGAAATCGGTTTCGGAAACAAAAAAGAATCGCAATCCTCAAGCGGCATCATCGTCTCAACGGGAGTCGGTGCCACTGGGTGGATGCGATCTGTCGCGACCATGCTCGATGGACTGAACGGTAGACGTCAACCGCACGCGTTGTCGAACCTGCCGCAACCGACGGACAAAGAACTCGTCTTCGTCGTCCGGGAACCGTTCCCGTCGCCGAACACGGGAGCTTCGATCGTCACGGGACGTATCAAGCCCGGCAATCCGCTCACAGTTCACTCGCAGATGCCCAAAGGTGGTTACCTCTTCTCCGACGGCGTCATTGAAAAAGCACAGTCGTGGGACGCGGGTTCCACGGTCACGATCACGGTCGGCGAGCGATTCATCACGCGCGTCATTCGTTAACTCGCGGAACACACTGTGTTCCGCTTTTTTATTCAAAAACTCGTCCGACTATGGACGAGTTTTTTCTTGAAACAATTTTTCAAGCGTATCAACGTACGTTTCCAGCGCATATTTTTCTGCAGCGATTCGAATCGTGTTGCGATCGAATAACGCTTGTTCGAAACAGCGTAGTGATTCGATAAACGAATCTGCATTTCCCGGTTCAAACAAGAATCCGTTTTCTCCTTCAATAATCAATTCGGGAATTCCTCCGATGTTCGATGCGATGACCGGAACGCCGACGGCGAAACTGTCATAAATAATCGTCGGCGAATTCTCGTAGCAGAGTGACGGGACAATCACCGCGTCGGATTCAGCAATCTGTTGCGCGAGTGCATCGGTCGAAAGAAATCCGTGATAGATGATTCGCGGATCATTCGCACAACGTGTTTCGATTATTTGTCGAAGCGATCCGTTCCCGGCGATGTGTAATTCAACCATTCTGCTACGGGTGGGATCCCCAGACCCCGCTTGCGAATTGATTGTTTCAATCGCATCCATCAAAAATAAAATTCCCTTGTGCGATTCGAGTTGTCCCGCGAACAGAAATCGGAATGGTTCGCTCGAATGATCCGCTGATTGCACGACCACCCCCTCACCCCCTCCTTGTGAAGGAGGGGGGATCCTCGACGGTGCGGGATTCGGCATCATTCGCACGTCCGCATCGCGAAACATCCCGCGTTCTCGATACGCATTAATCAAATACCGCGAAGGTGAAATGATCACGTTCGGTTTTCCGATCGCGAACATCGCGGCGCGTTCGTACCATCGACGGAGGAATGATCGATTCAAAAATGAATGTTCCTCGCCGCGAATAAGCAGTCCGCTTGGAACGGTGAGTTGCAAATCGTGAAGCGTGTGAATTTGAAAAATCCCGCGACGTTGAATCGCACGCGAAAGATTCACTCCAATCCCCTTCAAGTTATGGGTAAGAAACACATCCGGCTTCTCCTCGAGGATTACTCGATCAATGATTCGATTCGAAAACGGATTGAACAAATCGAAAACATGCCAAAATAATTTCAAAAAAAACGGAAGACGTTCGCTGTTCGAAATGTTAAATGGGAAATGCGGATAGGTATTTCGCGTCAACACAAAAATCTCATGACCACGAGCGGATAATTCGTCGGCAATTCGACTCGCCACAATCTCCGCGCCCCCCTTCGCATTCGGCGGATAATAATTCGAAACTATCGCGATCTTCATAGAGGCGTTTGATAGTCGCGCGGCGATTGTTGTGCCAAAACGGATCGATACGTTTCTTCGAGATTGGTGATCAAGGGTTCCCACGCAAACGTCGTTTCCGCATACGATCGCGCAGATTGTCCGAACTGTTCGCGAACATCTTTTCTTGTCAGTAATAATTCGATTGCTTCTTTAAGCGCATTCACATCTTCGACAGGAACACGCAAACCGGTTTCTCCGTCGAGCACGACCGATCGCACGCCCGGAAGATCCGACGCGATCGATGGAATTCCGCTCGCGGCCGCTTCGAGCGCAACAAGTCCGAACGCCTCTGCGCGTTTCGTCGACGGAAATACATGAATGTCCGCCATACGAAAATAACGCGGCAGTTCCTCGTCAGAAACTCCGCCTGCGAATGTCACATGCAAATCGATTTCATGCATGCGTACAAGCGCCTCATACGTCGCGCGCAAATTTCCTTCTCCAACAATCACAAGACGCCATGAAAGATGTTTCAATTCTTTTAACGATTCGAACAAGACCGGCAATCCTTTGAAGTGATGTGCTTCATCGAGTCCGCCGAC
>CAYHDY010000016.1:0-22095 GCA_964355525.1 uncultured Gammaproteobacteria bacterium
TTTTAGTTTGAAGAGTATTATTCATTGTTATTTCCAACGATTTAGACATACATATTTTATCTTTACTTGAATAATATTATTCTTCTAAATCCAAGTCGTTATCGTCCAAATCACCAACTCTTGTTTCAACTTCTTCTCTAAGATAATCAATTCTTGCCATGATTTTTTCTTCAAAATCTTCTAATTCACCTTGAATCATTCCATTGATACCCTGGTGAATTAAAGCAATCGGCAAAAGAATAGACCAAAAGTTATAGTCTTCTTGTAAAATAAGTTTTGAAAATAAAACAAGCAGACCCAAGCCAACAATCAATGAAAGAGAACCGAGAAGAGATTTCATATTCAAATCTAGCTTACATTACTAATATTCAAAACGGTTCCGCATTTTTTACAACAAAAGATATCAATAAAACGAAGTTCTGGAATAGAAGAACTAACATCTTTGTGTTCATATCCAATATTAAAACCACTAGAAAGATCTGTTTTACATGCGGGACATTTTGGCGACATAAGTTTTAAATTACGAATTACATATTGAACACGAGATCCTTCGACTCGTCGATGACTCCTCGCTCAGGATGACACAATCGAACCGGGGCGAGCCAAAGACTCGCCCCGGTTCGATTTAATTATTCCTTCTCCGTAAACTCCGCATCAATCGGCTCATCTTCCTTCTTTTTTTCTTGGCTTCCCGACTTCTCGGCTTCTCCTTGTGCACCTTCTGCACCCTTTGCTTCATACATCTTCGCCCCCACTGCCTGCGCGACGGTTGAAAGTTCATCCGCTGCTTTCTTAATCGCTTCGTGATCGTCTTTATCTTTCACGGCTTTCAATGCTTCGATTTTATCTTCCACTTCTTTGCGTTCAACATCCGTGATTTTGTCACCGGCGTCTTTCAACATTTTTTCTGAAGTGTAGATCATGGTGTCTGCGATGTTCTGATGCTCAATGCGTTCTTTTGCTTTTGCATCTTCTTCCGCGTGCAATTCCGCATCTTGTTTCATGCGTTCGATTTCTTCTTTGGACAAACCGGTTGAACCTTGGATCGTAATCTGTTGGCTCTTTCCGGATGCTTTATCTGTTCCCGTCACGTTCAAAATTCCGTTTGCATCAATATCGAACTTCACTTCAACTTGTGGAACTCCGCGTTGTGCCATTGGCAAACCGGAGAGCATGAAGCGTCCGAGTGTTTTGTTTCCATCCGCCATCGGACGTTCTCCTTGAAGAACGTGAATCTCAACCGTTGTCTGATTATCGGCTGCTGTTGAAAATACTTGTGACTTTGATGTTGGAATCGTTGTGTTGCGTTCGATGAGTTTCGTCATCACACCGCCCATTGTTTCAATTCCGAAAGATAATGGTGTGACATCGAGCAACAAGACGTCTTTAACTTCTCCTTGCAAAACTCCTGCTTGAACCGCTGCACCAAGTGCAACAACTTCATCCGGGTTTACAGAGATGTTTGGTTTCTTTCCGAAAAATTCTTCCACAACTTTTTGCACGAGTGGCATGC
This sequence comes from uncultured Gammaproteobacteria bacterium, assembly GCA_964355525.1. GTDB lineage: Bacteria > Patescibacteriota > Patescibacteriia > UBA9934 > GWF2-40-263 > XYB2-FULL-45-11. Next base: position 1,514 of record CAYHDY010000016.1, read on the forward strand.
GTGTCATTCCGCCAACCATGACGATTTCTTGAATATCACCCTTCGACAAACCAGCGTCTTTCAACGCCGCTTGAACAGGTCCAATTGTTTTCTGCACGAGATCATGACAGAGCTCTTCGAGTTTTGAACGTGTGAGTGTGATGACCAAATGTTTTGGACCATTCGCATCAGACGTAATAAACGGTTGGTTGATTTCTGTTTGTTGTGATGTGGAAAGTTCGATCTTTGCACGTTCTGCCGCATCCTTAATACGTTGCAAAGCGAGAGGATCTTTTGCGAGATCAACACCTTCTTGTTTTTTAAATTCAGCTAAAATCCATTCGATGATCACGCGATCGAAATCATCTCCACCGAGGTGTGTATCACCATTTGTAGATTTAACTTCAACGGTGTCTGAAGAAATATCCAAAATGGAAACGTCGAATGTTCCTCCACCAAGATCGTACACAGCGATTTGTTGGCCGATCTTTTTGTCGAATCCATACGCAAGTGCCGCTGCGGTTGGCTCGTTAATGATACGAAGAACTTTAAGTCCAGCGATTTCACCCGCAACTTTTGTTGCGTTACGTTGTGCGTCATCGAAGTATGCAGGAACCGTAATAACGGCTTCTGTCACTTTTTCGCCAAGCTTTTCTTCCACGTCCGCTTTGATCTTTTGCAAAATCATCGCAGAGATTTCTTCTGGGGTGTATTCCTTGTCTCCCATTTTAATCGCAACACCATCGCCATGTTTGACGATTGCGTACGGCATCATTTGTTTGTCGCGGGTAACTTCTGCATCTTCAAAACGACGTCCGATCAAACGCTTAATAGAAAACAATGTGTTCGCAGGATTTGTGACAGACTGACGTTTTGCTGGAAGTCCAACGACACGTTCCCCACCTTTTGCGGTTGCAACGATAGATGGTGTTGTGCGTGCCCCTTCTTTATTCTCCAAAACTTTCGGTTGTCCACCTTCCATGATGGCTACACAAGAGTTTGTCGTTCCAAGATCGATTCCAATGATTTTTGACATATGAGTATACGAGGGTAGATACGGATTACAGATTAATACAGATGTAGATCTTCGACTTCGAAGCGTGTCCATCCTTATCTGTATTAATCTGTAATCCGTATCTACCCTTATTTTATTAGTTTTTATTTTTGTTTTGAATAACAAGTGCTGGTCGAATGACTTTTCCCTGTCCTGAGCTTGTCGAAGGGTCTCCGAGTTTCCATCCGCGCATCGAGACTTCCACGATCGCGTTTTCCGCCTGCGATTCATCTTCTCGTTCGCCGACTGATTCGTGAAGATGCGGATCGAATGCGTCACCGACGGTTCCGAACGGTTCAACACCGAGTTCAAGCAATACGGATTCAAGTTGATTGCGAACATGCATCATGCCAGTCAACCAATTCTCTGCCGTTGCATCCAATCCTTGCGGCTTGAACTTCAACGCCTGATCAAAGTGATCGAGAATCGGGATAATCGATTCTGCAACATCTTCTTTCACTGCACGACGCATTGAATCTTTTTCTTTCCCCAAATCTTTTTTCAAGTTGTCATAATCCGCAAGCGCTCTCTGCCATCCAATAAGATAGCCATCACACTTCTCACATTTCCCCTCTTCTTGACTTCCCGACTTCTCGACTTCTTCCTCTGTCATTTCAATTTCTTCTTCATTCATATTATTCTTCCTCATTAAATTCTTGAATGATTTTTTGTGCGGCTGCGAGGAGCGCGAGGTTGCGCGCGTAATCCATGCGCATCGGTCCCACGAGTCCGAGAATACCGCCTTCTGTATTTGGAAAATCGTATCGAACGATGATGGTTGTCATCTGATCGCCGAACGGATTGTGCGAGCCAATGAACACTTGCGGTTTTGTCGATGCACGATCAAAGAGATCGGACATCACCGTATCGAATTGATCGACAAGTTCGCCGAGGGCGGCGGAATCCTGAAACTCCGGCTTAAGAAATAAATTGGAAACACCGGTGACATGACTTGAATTTTGATCGAATGCGAGAAGAGCCGTCTCACCGGAAATCTGCACGAGACGTTTTGCGATCGCACGAAGCGCAACTTCTTTGTTAGACTCATGTGGCATTTCTTCACCGAGCGTTTGTTCACTCGAAACGATCTGCGGCGCATCGACAATATGTTTCAAATAATATTGATACGCCTTCTCCGTTGGAATCCGCCCGGACGATGTGTGTGCGTGACGCAAATACCCTTCTTCCTCAAGCAAACTCATTTCATTACGAACTGTGGCCGGAGAAATATCGAGATGATAGACCTCAACCAAGTACTTCGAACCAACCGGCTCAGCCGTTTTGATGTAATCATCAATGATGAGAGACAATAAATTGGCTTGTCGTGGTTCCATAAAACAAATTAGCACTCTGTATTATAGAGTGCTAATGAAATCTGTCAAGAAATTATTCCGCCTTTTTTGGCTTTAATTTGGCTAACTGTCTTTGTAACCAATTTCCTTCAGCAGGCGGAGTTGCCACCGTCTCGGCAGCTGGTCTTCCCATATATTGTTGAGTCCAGTCACCAGAATCCGCAGCAGGTTTGTCATTGCCACCAAGAGCAACCATATTTTGCAATTCCGTATGTTGTTCAGATCCGGGTTTAATCATGACTCGTTCCCCGCCCGTTCGTTCCGTGCGTCGAGATGCGTCCGCGTTGCGTCCGGCTTCCGGTGCGGATTGTGCAGCAACTTCATCTGCAACCTGTTCCGCCCGTCTTGATACTTCCTGCATGCGAGCCATTTTTTGCGCTTCTGCAACAGGATCACGTCGATCTCTTGCAGCAACCTGTTCACTTGCTTGCAGTGATGCTTCGGCTATTCGTAATTTATCTGCTTCAGAAAGTCTGATACCTCCTGCGTCACGGCTTCTTAATTTTCTTGCAACAGCCAACGCTTCATTATCTGCAGAATGGTCTTGCCCGCTGTCTCGTTGTGAATATCCACCAGCCATATTGTTCAAAATTAAATTTTATTCGATCTCCATCACAAGCGCCGCGATTTCTTTTGCGACGGAACTCATGGACTCTCGTCTCGCGATGTTTGCACGTAATTCTATTTCTTGTTCGAGTGAATCTGATGATTCTGTTTGTTCGAGCAATCGTTCAAGGGTCTCGATCGACAGATGCTGTGAAGCGTCTTCACTCAAGAGAATCAATCGATTGTATGAACAAACAGGAAGACAATGCACCTGAATCTCTCCGGATCTCATCGCCTCTTCTTTCCTTTTTATATCATAAATCGGGTCGTTTGTCAATCCATTTACGATGGAATCGACATCCAAGATTGTTCTTTGTTCTCCATCGATTATAAACAATCGATGACTCCCCGTACTCGCAAAATAAACAGATGATCCGATTTGGCGCGCAAATGAAAACGGAAGACGATGCGGTGATTCGATTCCGAACAAAAGATGATTCGCGATAACGACTTGTCGCACGACACTCTCTATTCCCCTCTTGATGGCTTCGTCGGTCGCGACATCCGTGTTCACATGCGATGCGCGTCGACGATTCAAATTTTCCATGCGCACATCAAACGACTCATCGAACGCGTGTTGAAATTGATGCATCATCGAATCAGCCGCATGCACATGCGTGCCGTTTGACGATTCGACAAGCAATCCGAAATTCGGCATGCGTGTTTTTGCAATGGCGGATTGTGAGTCGATGCGAAATATCATACAACTTCCGTTCGTAATTTTTGCCATGCCGTTTTCCGCACGGATGTTTCTTTCAACAACTCCGCAATTTTCTTTCCACTGAGTGAACTCGGCACAATCACGTACGTCGCTCCCATATTGTAACAACGTTCTGCTTCTTCGTGTGTGTGAACAGAGACGACAACAGAACCGGAAAATCGTTTCGATCGAAGATAGACGAGAAGGGTGGTACTGACAGCTGCATCCGGAATCGTCGAGAGGATGAGCTTGGATTTGTCCGCATGGATTTCTTCAAGAAAATTTTCATCGCCGACATCGCCGTAGAGCGATGGAATCCCGCACTCGGCAAGTTCGCGCGTGACTTGCGGATCGAAATCAACAACCGTGTAAGACTTTCGCATTTTCTGAATCGCTTTCAAGAGAACCGAACCGGTGCGATGAAATCCGAGAAGAAGTACTTGAACAGGTTCGTGCGTTTTGCGAAGTTCGGAATCGAGAACATGTTTCGGTTCAAAAAATCGAAAGAACGGATGAAGCGCGTCGTAAATGCGTTCGTTGTGTTCAATGAGGAACGAACTCGCACCAATCGTCAACAAACCAACAACGGTTACGAGTCCAAGAATAGATTCGGGAACTTGGCCCGAAGCAATACCGGCTGCAATGATAATAAAAGAGAATTCAGAAATTTGTGCAACCGTTGTACCGGCGAGAAATCCCGTACGCGGGTGATAGCCGAGCGCGCGCATGATCACAAGTACAATGAGCGGATTGCCAATCAAAATAAACAATGTGAAACACACGATTGGAACAATCATTGTCGAAAGACCAACGAAGCTCAAATGTGTTCCAAGAACGATGAAGAAAATAATGAGAAAGAAATCGCGGAGAGGTCGAACGCGTGCCGTGATCTCGCGATGATAGAACGAACCCGAGAGTGTGATGCCGGCGATGAGCGCGCCGATTTCAATCCCGAATCCGAAATAAGATAAAAGATTCGCGATCAAGAAACACCAGCCAATCGCGAAAACAAATAATAATTCTTGCGACTTCGCGACGTACGATAAAATCGGCGGCAACAGCTTCGTCGAAACGATCCAGAGACACGGAATGAGAATGATCGCTTTGACGATCGAACTTGTGAAGACTTGATCAAGGGCGATTCCCGATTTCATTGCGTTCAATCCGAGCAAGATGATCATCGCAAGAAAATCTTGCACGAGAAGAAAACCAATACTGATGCGACCGTAAAGCGCATCCGTATCTTCTTTGTCTGTGAGAAATTTCACAACGATGATCGTCGACGCGAAGGTAAACGCAATGGCGAGATATACACTAACGATCGGCGTGAATCCGAGCAACATCGCAACACCGAATCCGATAACACTCGTAAACACGACTTGCCCAACACCGGTTGCGAACGAGACGCCGCCGACATCTTTCACATTCCTCCAGTTCAATCCGAGTCCAACCGTGAACAACAAAAACGCCACGCCAATTTGCGACATGACGGAAAACACATCCGAGTTTTTGGTGAGCGCGAATAAACTCGGCCCCGCAATCACACCCGTAATAATGTACGCAATGATGAGCGGCAACCGCAGACGATGAACAATCATCGAAGCAAGCGCGGCGATGACAAACACAATTCCGATTTCAAAAAAAAGATGTTCAAGTAGCATGGGGGAATTATAACACAAAGCACCAAATCTGAAATTCCAAATAACAAAGTGAATTTCTTTTCCCTTGACTATTCCCTCTCACCTGTTACTCTGTCGCCAGACATTTCGTCTGGAGGTCACCCATGTCTGTCACCGTTCTTCAACATCCTGTCGCGCAAAGTTTTCTCCTGAAACTTCGCAACATCGACACGCGCACCAACGAAAGTTTCCGAAATGACTTGCATCGTGTCGGCGTCATCCTCGCGATCGAAGCGACAAAAGATCTCGAGACGATGCCCGCCACGGTCAAGACACCGATTCGTCTCGCGGACGGATCCCGTCCGAAATATCGACAAGCACTCGTCCCGATCACCCGATCCGGAAACGGATTCCTCGGCGCGTTTCTCCAGTTTCTTCCCAACTCACTCGTCTGGCACGTCAACGCCGCGCGGGACGAGAAAACCTTCGAAACGATCGATTACGGAAACAAAATTCCCGAAACGATTCCAGAAACAGTCGATGTCAACTACGTCCTCGATCCAATGCTCGCAACCGGCAATTCCATGTGTTTTGCCATTCAGAAGCTGAAAAATTCCGGCGCAAAGAAGATCAGAGCGATCACACTCTTGTGCGCGCCGGAAGGACTCGCTCGCGTGCAATCAGAGCATCCGGACGTAGAGATCTTCACCATCTCGGTCGACAGTTGTCTCAACGAAATGATGTTCATCGATCCCGGCCTCGGCGACGCAGGTGATCTCCAATTCCCGACGATGTAAATCCGATCCAGCGATCCCCTCCCGAGTTTGAACACTCGGTTTTTTTATTTCCATGCGATCCATTATTACTTGACATTTATCCTTTTTCTAGTATTATTCTTTCACTTCGATAAACCGTCGGAGAAACCTGAGTCTATGAAGACATCGTCAAACGGACATGTCGGAGAAACCCATGCACGACGTCCTTCTGTTGAAAAATCTCACTGTAGATCAGCTCATGGGTGTCATCGCACTCGACCCGCTCACACAAGGAAATACATTCGGTGCCGAACAGTTGATCGAGGAATGGGCGAAGTTGGGAATCGATCCCATCATGATCAGCATGCTTCTCATCTCTTGTGCCGAACAAATGGAAAAGAGTCGCATGAACGACGTCGCTTCCGAGTTTCTTCGTGCGTACGACAAACGATATAACACACATCTCGCACGCGACCACGCAATCAGGATCGGCAGTTTCAATTTTCTGAATGCGCTCGTCGATGAAACCCTCACATGGCACGATTTTCGAAAGGTCGCAGAGCGTGCACTTGCGAAGGGTGACGTGGACATTGCGTTCGAATGCTTCAAGCACATCTACGGACAGGCGTGTCAAGAAATCGGACATTGCATCCGAGACAGCGCGACGGCGACGGAATCGTATGCGGATGCGAAACGGGCTATCTGCCGATCACGCAACGGAGTCAAGAAAATCCTCGCCGATGCGCTTCGCGAAACGAACATCGATCTCGCCGAGCAATGCAGTGCGCTTCTCTATCGGAAAACCACGAAGTTCGATCCCGAAATGCAACGCTTCGCGACCGTTTATCTGAAGTACACGCAACAGGAACTCCGCGTCTTGCGGAGAGGCCTCGTCGAGATGTTCGTCAAAGGCTCGACCGTTTACGTGATGAAACTCATACGCAACGAAATCACTGAACACTGCAACGACACCGAAAAACGCCAATGCTTGAACGCAGCTGCAAAGCGAGGCGAAGTACACACCGTTCGGGAACTGGCCAAGCTCTGGAACATCCCGATCACGGAACGTCACTGGAAACTTCTGCTTGCACATCACTGGCACACGCAACCGAACGGCGGAAGTCCGCAACAATGCATCGTCATCCTGCGCGAACTGGTGAAATATTCAGAGAATCGAGACGGCCCCATGCTGCATCGAGCGATCGAGATCGGTCGTGATGAAGCGCTTCAGAACTGCCAGGTCATCTTGGCAAGCGAACTCGGCAACGAAGTCGGAAAACCGTTGACCATCGAAGAGCTCACACGTTTCCTGCGAAAATACGGGAACGATCCCGCGCTCCAAGAAACGGAAGTCACATTCGCTGTCACGAGTTTGGTCAAACTCATCGGCTTGAAACCGTAGCCGAAAAAGAAAACCTCAACTGACACATCGCTTGCGATGTGTTTTTTCTTTTCATTGATTCCTTGATATGTCGTTCGCGAACGACATATCTTGATCGTTTCCCCCTTTAATGATAATCTTTTGCAAGTCGCCAATGGCCTCATCGTCTAGCGGTTAGGACGGCAGGTTCTCATCCTGCAAATAGGAGTTCGATTCTCCTTGGGGTCACCAAGAAAAAATACGAGTTAAACTCGTATTTTTTCTTTACGCACTTTGCGGATGCTTGCTTTGTTCCACAAGATCTCGTTGATCCTTGTTTGCACGACTAGCTGCTTCTGTAAACACGCGTTGTTTTTCTTTATCTGAAGCATACAACAAAAAATGTGACAAGTCGTCAGATACGTTAATGGATTTCTCTTTTTGTTTGAAAAATGGAAATTTCATAGGAGTTCTATAATCTGTTCTTTAGTATAGCGATCCGGAAGATACTCGTCCAATCCTTGATTGCTTGACTGAATTAAATTTACGGATTCGACTTCATTTGTTTGAAAGTCTTTTTTGACCAAGTAAATCAAGATCTGTCCTTTGAATTCTTTTTGAATCTGATCGATCGTTTCTCTGACGCGAATGAATTGATCAACAAAGACATCTTTTGGAATGTTGCGCCCTTCGATTTTTTCTCGTGCTAACGTGAATTGCCATGCGACTTCAGGTTTTTGATAAATGTAAAAAATAAAAACAGTTCGTTTACGACTGAGTGAACGAGCAATGTTCTCTTTTGCTTTTTCATAGTTTGAGAGCGTACCGTCGACAATGACTGTTTGTTTATTGATGAGCGTTCGCTCGTACATCTCTCGCAGTAAAATCGACACAGCACCTTGGACGTGAGATGAATTGTTTCCTGTATAGCCAGGAATTTCAGATCGCAATTCATCACTGTCAATCCGTACAGGATGATGTGAATCGTTCGAAACGAGTTCAAGCAAGTTCTTTGAGTATTCTGTTTTTCCAGCGCCAGGAGAACCAGCCATAAAAATCGTCACGGGAGAATCGCTTGAAGGAAACAAAACAGGGTCGGTTAGACGACGAGAAATCTCAATCTTATGTTGTTTGGCAAATTGAATCGCTTCTTCTTCGATATTCATAGTGTATTTGAATGAATCGTGCAATATAAGTTTAGCACCTGAAATCAATAAACCAAACATTCCTTCCGGAAACTCCACTCATCCGATAGGTGTATACTCATATCATATGATCTATCTCATTGGCGGCGCACCGCGTATTGGAAAAAGTTTGATGGCAAAGAAACTAGCAGAGGAAACAAAATCGCGTTTCATTTCGACCGACGATGTTTGTGAAGAATTTATTTCGGGATTATCAGAAGAACAACTCAAACAACAATTTCCCATGCCAAATTTTTCAGGCGAGGCGTCTCATAATACAATACAACCCAAGGAACGTGTAGATTTGCAAATAGTCTCTGCAAAATCACTTGAACCAGAACTGGATCGAATTATTGGCGATGCAATTCAAAAACAGGAAACGATCGTTTTGGAAGGGATTCATCTTTTGCCAAGTCATGTTCGTAGTCTTAAGGAAAAATACGTGACAGAAAACATCGTTGCGATTTTTATTGGTTCATCTGATCTCGATCTCGTTGTAAATGGGATTTATAAAAACACCAACCCTCACAACTGGCTGAAAGATAGCGACGAAGCGGTTATACGACAAGTTGGGGAGTTTGTTGTGGAATTCAGTAATCGTATTAAAAAAAAGGCGGAAGAAAATTCAGTTCCGTATATTGAACGCGCAAAAGATTTTGATGCAGATGTGAATCAATTTCTTGTTATGTGTCGAATTTGATAACTTTTTGAAAATTCTTTCTCGTATATGACCTCAAATCCTGACAACTCATTCAATCCTGAAAAACAAAAACCATCCGTCATCTTCAGATCAGTTGAGCAACCAGAAGAACTCGATCAACTTGCAGGTCATTCATCATCATATGAAAACCTCAAGTTTGATTTTTCTCCCGTATATTTGGAAAAATTAAAACAAATGCTTCAGGAACCGAATACCTATCAATCCATTGCAAAATCTGAGAAAGGAGAATTTGTTGGATATGTTGCCGCATCAGAAAAACTGTTTTCCGATTACTTATTCTTGGCAGAACTTTTTGTAAGTCCTTTATCGAGTGGTCAAGGAGTCGGGAGTGGTTTGGTTCGCGAGGTTATTGATCGAGCAAAGAAAGCGGGTCTGAAAGGTGTAATGACACAAACTGAACACGAAAATCTTCCTGCACAAGCGTTATATGAAAAATTGGGATTTCACAAAGTCGAGAATCCAAACTCGAATGATGTTACGTATCAATTAACCTTCGATCAAACAACATAAGTTCACTTCATCCGATCTGTCACATCCTTTTACTATGACTAAAATACTTATAGCTACCGGTGTTGTTCATCCAGTCCCCAAAGACTTACGAATGCTTCTTCAATCAAATACGGATGTTTTAGAAAAATGGAATGGGCTGACACCACTTGCCCGCAATGAATGGATTTGTTGGGTAACGATTGTGAAAAAAGACGAAACTCGAGGAGAGCATCTCAAGCGACTTTGTATAGACTTGCGAAAAGGAAAACGACGTCCATGCTGTTGGCCCGGTTGTCCACATCGAAGACCGAATGCACAAAAATGGTTCGATAAGAAAAAGTAAAAGTCCGTGTGTCATTAATAAACCAAATTTATCAAACACTCCTCCCTAAACCTCATCCATCCCTTCAACTCCTCCACCAACAAATTCCAATGAAATCCCTCAAGGATCACCACAAAAACACTCAGCAAGAACTGAGTGTTTTTGTTTGTTCCCAGTGGGGAGTTGGAACTTGAGTGCTCTTGAGGAGAAAGGCTTTTTCTACTATCATTGCAACCATATGTTCAAAATAACCGAAGTATTCACCACACCTTATCGTAAAACCGTTTTAAAAGGTGGGAAAGGTGCATGGATAAAAATTGTCATTCGGCCCGTTGTCATTCGTGAGAAGAATGTTTGGCAGTTTTCGTATTTTGATGAGAAAAAGGATATTACAAAAAATTATGATGCTGATGTTGCCGTTTCAAAATTGAATCAACTCATCGAGCAAGGATATAAAATTGTTGCGATGGAAGAATCTGGGAATCTTGCGCACGACAAAACAAAAAAATATATTCTTCCCGTTCACGAAAAAATCGAGTGGTTGATCAAGATCGGCATTCAAACAGAGGATGGAAACATCAAAGCGGACATGCGCGATAAATGGGAACAGATAAATCAATTTCTGAAGAACTTGAAAGAAATTTGGGAACAAGCAACCGAGATCAGCACACCCGTTAAAATTGTTGATTACGGATGTGGAAACGCATACTTAACATTTGCAACGGCGTATTTTTTTAAAGAGATCGTTCACATTCCAATCGAGCTCATTGGAATCGATCTCAATAAAGAGTTGATGGAACGAAATAATAAAATTGCAACGGAATTAGGATGGAACGAAGTAAAATTTGTCGCGGACTCCATCGAAAACTTTGAAGCAACCTCGACCATTGATATCGCCTTGTCTCTGCATGCGTGCGATACCGCGTCTGATAGAGCGATGGAAAAAGCCGTTCACGCGCAAGCAAAAATGCTGTTGATGGCACCATGTTGTCATCATAACATTCAAAAACAATTAAAGACCATTACGCCGTTTGAATTGATTTTTACAGACGGAATATTGAAGGAACGATTAGGAGACGTCCTAACCGATGCATTGCGCGCCGGTTGGTTGAGAACGCAAGGATACAAAACGGACGTCGTTCAATTCATCGACAGCAAACACACGCCAAAAAATTTACTCATCCGCGCCGTAAAAAATAACGACATACAACGGGAGCGATATGAAAAAGAGTATCAGCAGTTAAAAGAGTATTGGAATCTGAAATAAAACTCCCCGTGACAACGCAGATGAATATCTAGTAGCTACTTTAACTTTATGAAATTGATTTTGATTCAGGGTTTACCTGCGACAGGAAAAACAACGCTTGGAAAACAAATTGCGGAGGCGCTGCATGTCCCATTCTTTTCTCGAGACGCATATAAAGAACTTTTGTTTGACGCATTTGGCGAATCCGAACAAAACGTTGCGTGGTCAAGAAAACTTGGAGCGGCAAGTTTTGAACTGATTTATCTCACAATTGAAACGATTCTGAAATCGGGAAATGATTGTGTCGTTGAAACATATTGGGACGCGAAATTCGCAGAACCACGTCTTCATGATTTATTCGAACGATCCAACGTGCAATGTATTCAGATTTTTTGTAAAGCAAGTGCAAATGAATTAGCTAAACGATTCGAAGAGCGTTCCAATACAACCCGACATGCAGCACACATGGATATGCAACGGATCGATACGGGTTATCTGACTCAAGTATTTGATGTGAATAACGAACGAAATCGACCACTTGATTTACCTTGTAGACTTATCGAAATAGATACTACGGATTTTGAAAAGATTAATCTTCAGCAAATCATTGGAGAAATAAGTAGATCTTAATTATTTTTACTATGAACGAAAGATTCTTATTCGATCCATCCATATCTGAAACAAAAGAACAGATACCACAGAAGGCGGGAAAAATAGAGAAACAAGAAACTCCAGATACAAAAGGAAAAATGGAAGCGTCAAAAAATTGGTCATCGGCGGAATGGAAGGAACAACAAGGCGCGATGAAAAATGAACCGTACTTGGCAGCTGATCATAAAGTATTTGGTGATATCGACAGGGCATTTTTTGAAATCGAACGACAAAATCAACTTGAAAGAACTTTTGAACGATCTCCGGACGCTCCTTATCAGTCTGTTGACACACGTCTTATCATACGTGCACCGTCTTTTAAAAATTGGGGAGACTCATACCACACAACTCGACGTGAAGGTACATTGGAACGAGAGGAAAATGCTGTCATTGAGATTGCGCGTCAAATTTCTTCTCACGTCAATGAAATTTTAGACAATCCAAAACTCACCCCAAAGAATCAGCAATCAAAAATAGATGAAGAACTTGAACACGCGAATATTTTTAGTCGTGATGGGTTTCCTGTTTATCTAAAAGAATATGAAGGTCCTCGTGGTCCGGTGTATGTTGTGCAAGATGGCTCACACCGTGTAGCGGCAGCAAAACTCGTCGGTCTGGATCGTATTCAGGGTCATGTCGGAAGTTCCCCCGATATAACAACAGCAAGAAAAGTCTGGTATGAAGCGTTAGCGTTAATGCCAGAACAAGCTCAAAATGCATTACGCGCAACGTATGATCAAGTCCATCCTCCCACAGCATCAGAAAAAAAAGCGGATGATGAGGCATTAAAAAAGGCACAAGAACGCTTACTCGAGATCCAGAAGGAACAAGATTCAAACCGTCAAATAATAGAACAACAAGCCGACGAAGAATCGAAGCACAATAAAAAGGAAGATGAACGATTCAAGAATGCAAACGAATTTGCTAAACACGTGAAGAATCCGAACCGTCTAGCTCGTCTTCGACAAGAAGCAGGATTACAGTATTTGAAAGATCATGCGGAGAAAACACTATGGGAAGAATACAATCAAGAGATTGATGAGCAAGGGTATCTTATTCGCAAAGATGGAAAAGAAAGTTACATATCTTCAACAGGCTACGATACAGGCGACTCGTATCGACAAATCATGATCAATGCCGCGGAAGCTTATCAACAAGAATTTCCGGAAGAATATAAATAATTTTTATGAAACCAAATCCTGAAGGCTTTTCTCCCCAACCAGAAACGACAAAGAAATCATCCATTTATCAATCCATCATTGACGAAGGTCCATTTCCTAAGTTTAATCCAAACGAACCTCGAGACGTCGCTCAGAAAAAAGATGCGGCTCGTTTGATTCTACGCGAACTCGACACACTCATGAATCGTCCAGAATTTTGGAAAATAGAATCTGGAAAACCCGTCTTTCATCTTGATGCAGGCCCAGCAATTCTTGAGGGGATCAAACAAACTTCCGGACGAGGATTGACGCGAGAGCAAGAAAATATCATTGTGGCCATTATGCAATTACATGGCATCACATCCAAAGAGCGCGGAGTTGGAAATGATTTGGGGGCATTTTCAACAAGAGACAAACAAGGAATGGACTGGGCGATCAACGCCGTTAAAACACACAAACCAAATTCCGAATATCTGAATGCGTTTGCTGTCACACCCCAATTCTATTTGGATAGGATCATGAATACACTCGAAGGAAAAATCACTTAACCACATCTTCACGGATCACAAAAAACTTCCAGCATGTGCTGGAAGTTTTTGTTTGTCGATCCATCTCAATTTCGATATACTGTCTCTGTCATTCACTATTTTTTTCTATGACAGAACAAACACTTCCAGAACAACAGGATCCGGAAATTCAAGCGCTTCTTGCCAAGATGGAAAGAGATCCGGAATTTAAATTGAAATTGCTCAAAGAATTAAACAAAGAGATTCGTTCATTTTTGGACGAACAAAAAAATTAATATGGGATTTGGTGAAAGATTCCGCGGAATGTTTTCGGGAGAAAAAAGCAAAGACGCTATTGAAATAACAAAACGAGATATCATTGCGGAAAAAGCGGTTGCAGAACAAAACATTACGAAACTTGAAGATCAGGGTCAAACCAAATCTTTTACTGATCGGATGCGAAATAATCCGGCTACAAAATGGATTGCGCTTGGTTTGGCTGTATTGATTGCTGAACGCGCAACTGCACAGGAACAAGTCACTCCTTCCACTTCGAGTTATGCGGAATCCAGCATGATGAAGGATTCTTCTGTTCAAACTGGAAGTGAAACTCGTGTTCATTCTGCAGAAAAAATGTTTGATGTCGTTGAAAAACCGGGAGATGTTGTTTTGAATACAGATGAAGCAGAACGTACGGTTGCAGCACATTATGATGCACATGGAAAAATTCATGCACCAGAAATTGCAGCGAGTGCGATCGAACAAATCAAGCAAGCTGTGCAAGACAAGATGGCACAAAGTGCTGATGTTACCATTTACGTATCCGCCGATCCTTCTGGTAAGCAAGTTGAGAATGAGGCATTATCCGCAAAACTGGCAGAAGAAGTGAAGAAAATTGAAGAACCCATTGTTCAACAGATTCAAGAAGAAACTGGGATTACCCCAACCATTCACATCGTATCACTCGGTGAAAAATTACCAGCCGGGTTTGAAAACAGAGAAGATTTTTATAAGCACATTGAACATGAGTTAGCCAAAAATCGTGAAGCCGTGATCGGCGCAATGCATATTTACAATGGATTGGACGGTGTGGAAGCACAGAAGAATCAGCCAAAATCCATTAAAAACTATTTTGATCGAACGTTAGTCCCATTACGCCAGGTTGTTGTTGAGACAAATGTTACCCTTGCACCTGAGCAGGTTCTTGTTGAAGCGCCTTCAACAAACATCATAGATTCACCCACTCCAAACCGGGGTGAGATTCGAGCAATTCACGATGAGAACAAGACGATTAAGGATAAATACATTGCAAAAGAAGAAGATCAGCCTGCAATCATTGAAGACAAAAATAAAACGCGGGAACCAAAAGAACCGGAACCCGAACCAAAAGAACCGGAACCTGATACAACACCGGGGAAGAATCCTCCGATTCCAAACAATCCACCTAAACCGCGATGGAAACCGAAAACAGTTATTCCTGTTACTCCTCCACGATGGATAGAACCGTCATACGTTCCACCTGAACCAACACAGCCACCCGTTCGACCTCGTGAAGTTCCACCGGTTATTAAAATAAAACTAGAACCACGACCAAGACCAGAACCAATCCCTATTAAACCAAGACCAAAACTTCCACGAAGACCGGATGTCATTCCACAACCATGGGTCACACCGGAACCACCTCGACCACCCATTGTCGAACCGCCACTACCTCCCCCTCCGCCACCACGCGAAAGACGAGCGGTGATGCAAGGTCAAGGCAATCCTGAAATTCAGGCCATGAAACGTAGTAGACCCGGGACAAAAGAATTCCGTGCAGCAAAAGATGATGTCGATTCACTCAAAAACGTAGGAACGGAATTGAAAAATAATACCGGTCGAGGAAATGTTGTCATCGAAGAGACAGGTGACGCGAAACGGATCGGCTCGAGACAAGCTGATGCACGCGAACGTGCAGAAGGAGCTGGTCACGGAGATAAATCACAAAGCAGCAAAGAGGAATCGAAAGATAAAAAAAGCGCACGAGCTTTCAAGAAGACTCAAACGGGAAAATAACAAATCACATTCAAAAAAGATCTGTCGATATCGGCGGATCTTTTTGATTGACAAATTCGGAAAAAAGAGTATTATTCTCGTCTGCCGAATTTTCTCGGCGGGAGGTGCATTGTGAACCGATACGAACGGATGGAAGCGCAACGGGATCTGATCTTCTCCTTTCAGCAGACGCTCATGCAGGCACGGGCGGCGAAACCGATTCCGCATTTCGTCTGCAACGGACTGTTCGCAGAGCAACTGAAAGATGCGGGAATCCGACCGAATGCGATCGGAAGCTCGGTGAAGGAGGTGAGGAAACTGGAACAGAACGGATTGGTCCTGCATCTGCGAAGCGAACTCCGCGACATGAAAGAATTGCGCGTTCCGGAAAACACGTTCGTCGAGATCGTGTGGAGCATGCAACGGATCATGTGGGAAAGGAGCATTGATCCGAAGAAATTCGGTTCGAGTGATGCGGAACTGAACCGGCTCGAACTGAAAGGTCACACGGCCCGCATCGGGGAACGACTGGACGAACTTCGCAATCCGACCGTATCGCTCGAACGAGCAGGATCGCTGTTCAATCAGATCACAAGTGAGTTGCGCGACAACAACATCAAGGAACACGATGTCGGCCTTACGCTCGGAGAACTCGCGTTCGTCCGCCGCGGCCTCATCGTGCAAGTGGAACGGCTCTGGAAACGCGTTCAAGCCGAACCCGATCTCTACCTGCGTCGCGCCGCCATCCGCACCCTTCGTCGCGCCATCACCGCAACGAAAATCGAACCAACCGAATTCGGCACCACGCTCTACACCATCCGCCGCTACCGCGAAACCGGCGTCAAGTAAACCCTGCACTCGAAATCTATCGAGTGTTTTTCTTTTGTCGCAAAAAAAAGACACACTCTCACAAGTGTGTCTTTCGAAAGAGAATCGAATCACCTCCATTACGAAGCAATCCACTTCCCTGTTTGTCGCACAAGCAAATCCTCGGCGCGAAGCGGTTCGGCCATGATGTCTTTCACCACTTTTTCCATACGCGCGCTTTGCGATCCTTTTACGAGAACGATATCCCCTTTCTTTACATTCGCATCCAACCATCGTCCCGCTTCCTCAGGAGTTTCGAATTGTTCAATGTGATCTTCAGAAAACCCGGCATCCAAGGCGCCATGTCGAATGTGATGGGCGATTTCCCCAACGGTAATAATGCGATCTGCGATTTCCGCGGCGCGCATACCGATCATTCTATGTTCCGATTCCGTTTGATTCCCGAGTTCAGCCATGTGCCCGAATACAGCGATGCGTCGCGCGTTCTCGACAGGCGAAAATTCTGCAAGCACATTTAATGCGGACATCATGGAAGCAGGTGCAGCGTTATAAGACGAATCGAGAATGAGAGAACCTTTGATTCCGGCGATCGGATTCATGCGTCCGGGTTCGTGTTTGATGCGATCGAGTTTCGATACAATTTCGTCATTGGAAAGTCCGAGATGTTTTGCAATCGCGATTGCAGCGAGAACCGAACTGACCGCGCTTTTGCCGAGTTGGTTTGTAAGTGACAGTTCGAGTGCGTCCCCTCCCATACCCTCCCCTGAATTCAGGGGAGGGGTAACGCGTGCAATGAAATGAATTTTCGAAAATGTCTCGTCAGGTTGAAATGAAAAATCGGATTTTGTTTCGACGGAATAATCCGTTGCGCGAACGTCGGCGGTTTCTCGAAATCCATACGTAATAATCGGCGCAATCGAATGAGCACCGAATCCGACAACGCGAGCATCATCGGCATTCAACACAACAAGACCGTTCGAAGGAACGGCGGCGATCGCTTTTGCTTTTTCTTCTCCGAGCTCCTCAATCGACTTAAAAAATTCCACATGCACGGGCGAGAGCGCGGTCATCACAGCAATCGACGGACGCGCGATCGAAAGCAGATAATCCATATCTCCCGGATGATCGATGCCGTACTCGAGCACATACACATCCGCAGGCTTTGGCGATGATAATAAAACACCCAGCCACCCGAACGGATTTTTCCCCGGCGACTTCGCTTGCAAGATCGATAACGGCAATCCGAATTCATTGTTATAATTCTCGATTGAAGTCGCTACACGAAACTTCGCGGACAACACACACGCAATCGCATGACGCGTTGACGTTTTTCCAACCGAACCCGTGATCGCAATCACGATCGGTTTATGTTCGACGAGAAATCGTCGCGCTTTGTTTGCAAGAAGTTGTTGGATAAGGTGTTTCATAAAAAAGTCGTAGAATCGTGATATGCAGATTTATGTTCTACTGCGTCATCCTGAGCGAAGGCTGTTGCATTGTCACAGCCGGAGCCGAAGGATCTTCGAGCGAATCGTAAAGCGATTCACTTAGATCGGTCCAATTCGGGTTCATCGTTGCAATCAATTTTTCTTTCTTTTCTCGACACCATCCCTTTAATTGTTTTTCCCGATCAATGGCTCCCGAAACATAATTCGATTCTTCAAAATAGATGAGTCTGTTGCAGTTATACTTCGAAGAAAATCCCGGAACGGTCTTTTCGATGTGTTCTTCCATGCGACGAACGAGATCTGTTGTCACACCGATGTATAAAACGGTTTTTGCCGAGTTGGTAAGGATGTAAACGAATGCGGAACGTTCAGACATAGATGGGTCGACTGCGCTCGAAGATCCTTCGGCAAGCTCAGGATGACGCATTTACATAAACAATTTTTTCTATCCTTCACTTCACGACCCCACGACTACTTCCCTATCGTACGAATCGGCGGAACCTCGAAATACTGTAACAGAAATTGGGCCATCTCGCCAAAGAACGGGGCGGCCGTGGACTCGGCCCATTGAACATCGCGCGGATGATCGATACGAACAATCATGGCGAATTTCGGATCTTCAACCGGACCGAAACCGGCGAATGAACCAATTGTGTTATCTTCAGAATATCCGCCGTTTGCACTTGCAACTTGTGCCGTTCCGGTTTTTCCCCCGATATAATATCCCGGCACACCAGCCCTTTTCCCGTGTCCATGTTCCACAACGGAAACAAGCATCGCCCCAATCGTGCGTGATGTCTTTGGACTGATAACTTGCGCAACATCTTGAGGGGAACGTTTTTCAACCGTTCCATCCGGATGTCGAATTTCATCGACGATATACGGTTTTTTCAAAACACCCCCATTTGCCATTGCCGCATAAGCCATCACCACTTGAAGCGGCGTCACAGAAATTCCTTGTCCGAAGGATGCCGTCGCACGATAGATTTCTGATTTCTTATCAAGGGAACTGATATTCCCCGGTGATTCCGTTTCCAATTCCACTCCCGTTATTTTTCCAAACCCGAATTTTTTTACATAGTTTGAAAAAATATCCGAACCCATTTTCCGCATGGAAAAAATCATTCCGGTGTTGATAGAATCTTCAAGGACTGTCGTCATATCAACAACCCCGTATTTTTTATCTTCCGCATTCCGAATCGGCTTCGGCCATCCATCCACCATCGCCATCCCCGTATCTTCAAACGTTGTCGAAGGAGTCACCGCACCGACATCTACCGCAGACGCCATTGTTATCGCTTTAAAAACAGAACCGGGTTCATACGATCCGAAAATAGAAGGATTGTTGAAATCATTTATATTTTTCACTTGGTTGAAATGATTCGGATCATAATCTGGCGCCCCACACATCGCAAGAATACGACCTGTGTTCGGATCCACAATGATGATACTTCCTCCATCGGATCCATGTTTCAACACCGTCGCTTGTAATGTCGAACACGCTTTGAATTGAATCGTGCGATCAAGGGTAAGCACAATATCCGATCCATTTTTTGCGGGTTGAAACACATGATCTCCAACGGCAATCATCCGACCGGCGATGTCATGATCTGACTTCAAAAATCCTTCTGTGCCGGAAAGTTCCTTATTGAAATATCCTTCGATGCCATATTTTCCGGTTGGCTTCCCATCTTTACTAGACCCGAGAAACCCGAGAACCTGTCCGCTCATCATTTCTTCCGGATACAATCGTGACGGTTCGAGAACAGAAAGAATACCGGGGAGTTTCATCGCATCAATTTGATCAACAATGTTTTTTGAAATTCCATGTTGAATCGGTTCATACGGATCCGTCGTGCGACTAAATCGTTCCTCAAGTGTTTGAATTTGTTCATCAGTCATGTGCAATAATCCGCCAATCGATTTTGCTGTTGCGGTCGCATCTTTCACATAACGTGGATCTGCATAGATAAACGCAAGTTGTTGATTCGTGATTACCGGAACCAAATTTCCATCTTTGTCATCATGGACGAATACCTTCCCGCGTTCCGGATACAATTTTTGAAACAGTTCGTGTTGTCCGTTCGCGAGCGCTGAATACGCTTCATGATCCAAAACTTGAATAACAAACAACTTGAGCACGATCACCGTCGCAAACGCAAGCATCCCAAACAAAAAAGCCTCAACGCGCCATTCGCGTTTTGCTCCAGAATGTTTTTGCCAGTTTTTACGTTGCATAATTATCTTCCCAATCCAAATCCGAACAAGGATCCCCTTCCGCTCGGATTCGTTCCCCGCTGAACTTCTTCTCCGTCATTTACTCCATCGTTGTCTGTATCTGCTTTGTGTTGATTCGTTCCATAAAACGTTTCGAGGACATTATCAAGTCCGTCGCGATCCGGATCTTCGGAAGAAATAATTTGTTGTTCCGGCAATCGAACTCCTTCGGTCAATACGGTGCGTTCGGAAGACACGGGACGGTCTCGACCGTCCCCTACGAGCGATTTGCTGGCGGGAAGCGAGCCGAATGCGGATTCGAAAATTTTTGCGAATGATTTCGGTTCGCTC
>CAYHDY010000017.1:0-15526 GCA_964355525.1 uncultured Gammaproteobacteria bacterium
TGATGGTTGCTGATTCGGGAATGATCGCACTTATTCGAGAAGGGATTTTTTTCCTTTTGCGCGATACTCTTCACGTTGTGTATCATTTTCATACCAGTCATCTTGCCAATTCGATGCATAGAGTTCGAGTAACTCGGATTCTGACACGAGCAGACCCCCCTCCGACCCCCCCCTCCGCAAGGAGGGAGAGGTCGACTCGAATAATGACGCTTGTTTTCTCCCTTTTCGCTCAAGCCAGAGGGTGAAGTATTTTTGTAGAGTGTTGTGCATGGTTTTTCCGAACGAAAACGTCCATCGGCCGAAAACGGGAATTTTGAAAACGTGTGCGAATTTGTATTGATAGGGACACGTTTTGAACGCAGCAAGTTGTGTGAAGGAGAATTGTTTCGGAACAGGAATAAACACTTCGCGATTCGTATTCGCGACAGGTTCCAAATGCTCTCCACGATCCTCGTCGAACAGTTGAATGATGGATCGATCTTTTCCGTCAGGTTTCTCATATCCCAGCTCGTGCAGGAATCGTGATAATTTTCGTGTTCGAGCGCCGCCGTAATCATCTGCGGAAGTAAAATAGAGTCCGAGCTTTGCGCGTGTCATGGCGACATAAAACAATCGACGTTCTTCTTCAAGATGTTCGTCTCTCTCTTCTTCTGATTTGGTTTTCGAAAACAATCCTTCCGGAATAGGAATCGCTTCCCCTCGTGCCTGTGAAGGAAATCGTCGATCTACTAGGTTTGCAATGAAAACATGTTTGAATTCGAGACCTTTTGAAGCGTGAACCGTCATGATACGAACAAGTTCCGGACCCGCATCGAAATCGACAGAAAGCGCTCCTTCCTCGCCCGCATCACGTTCATGTGCAAACTCGAGCAAAAATGCATGCAAGCTTTTTTGTTCATTGCGTGTTTCGAACGATTTTACCCGTTCGTAGAATTGTTGAAGCAAACGAAACGACTCCATCTTTTGCGCTTCTTCTTGACCGTTTAGATATTCAAGATAACCTGAATCCTTCACGATTTTCAAAAAACATTCTGTTGCAGGCTTTGCTGCAAGTGCAGTTTGGATTGATTTCAAATCGAACAGGAGATCCCGAAGACTCACTTGGACCGTGTCAGGTAATTCAATCGCAGAGGTTGCAAGTTCACACGCTTCGAACAGAGACTTCCCTTTTTTTGCTGCAAGCAGATTTAATTCTCCGATCGAACGTTCGTCGATGTTGTACATGGGTAATCTTAAGACGCGATAGAACGTTGGTGAAGCAAATGGAAAATCGATCACGTGCAGAAGTGCGAGAATGTCGAGAATAACAGGTTTTGTGTAAAGTCCCGACAACGCGAGAAATTGAAATGGAATTGCATGACGTTCGAATGCGGTTGCGAAATCCGTTCCTGCGCTGTTCGATCGAACGAGAATTGCGAAATCATTCCAGGATAATTCCGGATCTTGTTGTTTGATCTCAACAATTTTTTTCACAACACCAAGAACCTCCTCGTCGAGTGTTGACGCATGAATGTGTTCAATTGTTCCTTCGAGCTCTGACGAAGCAATAAGCCTTTTTGAAAGTCCGTTTGCTGTCGCTTCGAGGCGATACGGATTGTTCATCTGAATGAACGTGTGAGCGTGATCGAGTATGTTCTGTGTAGATCGATAATTATGTGTGAGAACGACACGGGCCGTTTCTGGATAATCAGATTCGAATCGCAAGATATTCGCGAGCGATGCTCCGCGGAAAGCGTAGATGGATTGATCATCATCCCCAACAACGGTGAGATTATTGCTTGGTACTGCAATTAACCTTACGAGCTCGTACTGCGCATGATTTGTATCCTGAAACTCGTCGACGAGTACGAATCGAAATTTTTCACGGACGGCTGCAAGAACGCGCGGACGGGTTTGCAGTAATTTCAGCGCATACGAAATCAAATCACCAAAATCGAGCGAGTCGTGTTCGCGGAGAATCGTTTGGTAGGTGTGATACGCGTTCGCGAGCTCGCTTATTCGTTTGTGTTCCGATTCCTTATCTTCGCTTGATTGTTGCGAATCCGCATTCAGTGCTTGTAATTCGACAAACGCAAGATAAGCATCTTCATCGATCGCCTGATCTTTCAATCGCGAAAAATGAGATAGGAATCCGCGCAGGTATTTTGTCGGATTGCCGAGTGGGCGGTAATAGTCGAGTGTGAAGCGATCAAAGTACTGGCGAATCAATAGCCAAGTATCGAGTTCTGTGAGTAATTTGAAATCACGACTGAGTCCCATCTCTGCACCATGTTCACGGAGCAATCGTTCGCAAAACGCGTGAAAGGTTGAGATCTGCATGTCGACGTATCCGTACGGCAACAAAACATCGACACGTTCTTCCATCTCTCCTGCAGCCTTATCTGTAAACGTTAATGCTAAAATTTCTTGAGGTTTTGCCAAACCCTGTTCGATCAACCATGCAATGCGTCGAGTAAGAACGGTCGTCTTCCCTGTCCCCGCCCCGGCGACAATCATAAGTGGGCCGGTTTTATGCTCGACAGCTCGTTTTTGTTCTTCATTCAATCCCTCAAGAAGTTCACTCATAGTGACGACATCATAACAAATCATGTCGAAAGAATGAACAGACATCGATTGACAAATCGATCGAAAAATGATAAGAACAATGCGCCAACCAAGGAGGAACTGTGATGGCAAATCAGCAAATCGTTCGTCAACAAAAGCCAGAATTGGAAATCGTCGTCCATCTCGGACAGAATCCGATTCCCGTCATCGACGGAATCGTCGGCGTAGATGTCGTGATCGAAATCAATCCTGTCATTCCGACGGGTGATTCCCCACCACTCGATCTGTGCATCGTCGTCGACTGCTCCGGTTCCATGGGGGAACGCGCAAGTCGTCATACGAGGGTCAGGAAAATCGAAGCCGTACGTACAGCTCTCGAGAACATCGTTCGAAAAATGTCTCAACGAGATCGGATTCGAGTCATTGGATTCAGCATGACCGCTTTCGAAATTCTTCCGTGGACGCTCATCGAAACGGCAGACATCACGAAAGTCGTTCAGACCCTTCAAGAAGGATTGGTTACCGACAAATCGACCTATTTCGCCGAAGCCCTGAAAATGGTTTTCGACGATGAATTGGGAACATGCGGATTGCCAAATGTCGTTCTCTTCACAGACGGTCAAAGTACCGACAGGAACACGGATCATCCGTGTATGATCGCGTTTGTCGACATCCTTCGAGAGAGAAAGATTCCGCTCATTATCTACGGCACGGGCCCGGATTACGAATGGAGTCTGTTGCAGCAACTCGCCATCCGAGCCGGCAATGGATCCTTGCTGTACCACGTTCTATCTGCCGAAGATCTCGAGGCACATCTGACCGGAGAACTCGCGTTTCGTCACGGCTCGTGCTTGCAAGACATGACGATTTCCCTGTTCAGCAAACATGCACGGGTTCGGGATGTTTATCGCTTCGTTCCGCAAGAACAGGCAATTCATCCGCGCGATCCGAATTCGGAGGAATACAGAGACGGCGGAAGCTACGTGTACGCGGCGAAAAACGGGTTCATCCATCCGTGTGGAACGCTGGATCACATGCGCGGGCAGCGATTCTTGTTCCACATTGAAGTGCCACTCGATTTCTTTTTGACAAACGACTGTTTGTTCACTCTGCTTACGGGTAGCGACAAGACTGTTGAAAATCTCGGTCTGCACACACTTTGCATCGAAGCAACTTGTACCCGAGAAACGCCGATCCCAAAGATCAATCCGGAAGTAGACAGATACTTGAAGATGGTCGAGGCTACAAAAGCGATCAAGGCAGGTGACATTGCTCGCGGCGCAGCAATCTACACAGACCTTGGTCAAGATGACATAGCACAGACTCTGATACAAATTATTCAGGCTGGTGAGGACGACGCGTCGACGACACGCAGCACTCAGTCTGTCGCGGCTTCTGCAACATCAACGGTTTTCACTGCCGGAATGATGCAAAAATTACGAGAACAGCTGGAGAAAAAGCCATGAACGAATTCGAACTGGCAGAAACCCGGGAAATTCTCTTGTCGAGACAAGGACTCAGGATTCTCTACACGGGAAATGAAAACATTCGGATCGGAGAGCACGTCGCACAAGGATTCTTCGTCTCGTGGAGTCGGTATCGCTCGGGACCACCGATCCGCATCGGACGGCAGGATGAACCGGAAGGTCTTGTTCCGATCCGTCCCGAAATCGATCTTTCACCCGTCATGCCGACGAACTCGCAAGGATGTGTCTCGCGTCTGCAGGCGTCGCTCGAGTGGCTAGATGGAATACCTGTTCTCAAAACCTTCTCGACCGTATCTGGAACATGGATCCGTCGCAGCGGAGACAGACAGAAGCACCTCCTTCAGCTGCATGATTTTCATGAGCTCAAGCACAACGACGTCATCCAATTCGGCCATCCGCGAGGAGTCTACGTTCGTCTGCGCTTCCAGTTCATTGGAGATCCAACCGTCAGTCCTTAATCACTTTCGATCCGTTCGAAGTGATTTTTTTTTGAAACAAAAATCCACTGTCGATTCGACAGTGGATTTTCTTTTAATGTTTTCGTTTGAGTGCTACACGATGTCGTGCAAGTTCGCGTTCCATGAGCGCGGCAGCGTTTGCGTAAGCGACATCATCAACGTGACGCGTTTCTGTCAGTAATCTTCGTGCGCGTTCTTTCGCTTCCTCTATTTTTTCGAGTTCAAGTTCTTCCGCACGTTCGGCTGTGTCCGCAAGGATAATCAGTTGATTCCCCGGTCTGACTTCGAGGAAGCCGGTCGAGGCCACAAGATGATGAACCTCGCCCTGCTTCATCAATCGAATTTCTCCAGCGCGGAGATTTGTGACAAGCGGGACGTGATTTGGCAGAACCGTAATCTCACCCGATTCCGTCATGAGGGTTACCGAATCAACCGTGTCTTCATAGACAACGCGTTCCGGTGTGACGATTTTGAGAGAGATGAGCATAATTATTTTGATTTTTCCGCGGCCGCCAAAACCTCATCGATACTTCCCTTCATGTAAAATGCTTGTTCGGGAATGTGATCGTATTCGCCGTCAAGAATCCCCTTGAAACTGCGAACGGTATCTTCGAGCTTTACATACTTTCCAGGTGAACCTGTAAAGACTTCAGCAACAGAAAATGGTTGGGACAAGAATTTTTGAATTTTACGTGCGCGGGCAACAGTTTGTTTGTCTGCATCGGACAACTCATCCATTCCGAGAATCGCGATGATGTCTTGCAAATCTTTGTAACGTTGAAGCACGAGCTGAACACCGCGAGCGACTTTATAATGTTCTTCCCCGACAATGTTCGGATCGAGAATCGTCGAGCTTGAATCGAGCGGATCAACAGCGGGATAAATTCCGAGCTCGGCGAGTGAACGAGCGAGCACAACGGTCGAATCCAAGTGTCCGAACGTTGTTGCCGGCGCTGGATCGGTTAAGTCATCAGCTGGAACGTAAACAGCTTGGATTGAAGTGATCGAACCCTTCTTCGTCGAAGTAATGCGTTCTTGCAATGCACCCATTTCTGTCGCAAGGTTTGGCTGATATCCCACAGCAGACGGAATACGTCCGAGAAGTGAAGAAACTTCGGATCCGGCTTGGGTAAATCGAAAGATGTTATCGATAAACAAGAGAACATCACGACCCTCATCATCACGGAAATATTCTGCAAGTGTTAATCCCGACAACGCAACACGCGCACGAGCTCCAGGAGGTTCGTTCATTTGTCCGAACACGAGAGCTGTCTTGTCGAGCACTCCGGATTCTTTCATTTCCATGTACAAATCATTTCCTTCGCGTGTTCGTTCTCCAACTCCTGCGAAGACGGAATATCCGCCGTGTTCTTTTGCGATGTTGTGAATGAGCTCCTGAATGAGAACCGTCTTCCCCACTCCGGCTCCACCGAACAATCCGGTTTTTCCTCCACGCAAAAACGGACAGATCAAATCGATCACTTTAATTCCCGTTTCGAAAATTTCATCTTTGGTTGATTGTTCATCAAACGACGGAGCATTGCGGTGAATCGGATCGCGACGTTTTGTTTTGACGTCCGGCATGTTGTCGATCGGATTACCGGTCACGTTAAACATGCGTCCAAGCGTTTCCGGTCCAACAGGAACCGTAATCGGTTTTCCTGTCGCAGTAACTTCAAGTCCGCGTTCGAGTCCGTCTGTCGATGACATAGAAATCGTACGGACGATGTTGTGACCCGTATGCTGAACAACTTCGAGTGTCAAAACGGAATCACCTTGTTGAATCGTGAGAGCAGAGTTGATTTCTGGTAATTGACCTTCTTCGAATCGAACATCGATGACTGGCCCGATGATTTGGGCGATGTGACCGACAGATTGTGTTGATTTTGTTGTCATAGAAAATGTTACGATTCGAGAGCAGCTTTTCCGCTGCTGATTTCTGCGATCTCTTGGGTGATGCCCGCTTGTCGCGCTTGATTATAAGCAAAGGTAAGACTGTCGATCATGTCGCCCGCAGCATCGGATGCACTTCTCATCGCCATCATACGTGATGAATGTTCGGAGGCGGCGGATTCAAGCACAGCTTGATAAACCATCGTCTCGACAAGTCTTGGAAGAATGCGATCGAGTACCGCTTGAGGCGACGGTTCAAATGTGTACTCGCTAACCGATGCAATCGTTGATTCATTTTTTGAATCAATCTCATTCATGTTTCCGAGTGTTTGTATTTGTTCGGGGGTTCCGAGCGGTAACAATTCGAGGATGATCGGTTTTTGTGTTATGGCACTGATAAAATCGGTATATGCGATGAGGACGCGATCAAAATCTCCGTTTGTAAATTCGTGGATGACCATACGACCGATCGGCAGGACTTCTTCGAACTTTGTATTATTTGTGATATCTGTAAAACTTGCGAGGATTGGTTGATTTGCCCGTCGCATCGCATCGCCTCCGCGTTTTCCGATACAGATCGTTTGAATCTCAACACCCTCACCAAGCATTCGAATTTGTTCCAACGTTTTTCGAACGATGTTTGTGTTGAACCCTCCGGCGAGTCCACGATCCGATGTAAGAAGCAACAGAAGAACACGTTTCACTTCTTTTCGTTCACGTAAAAGCGGATGCAAGCTTGTGTCGATTTTTGAACCGATCGAAACAACCGCATTCCATGCAAGTCGCGCATACGGACGCGTTCCCAAAACGGATTGCATTGCCTTGCGCATTTTACTCGCAGCAACAAGCTCCATCGCTTTTGTGATTTTGCGCGTATTGGTCACGGATTTGATCCGTCTTCGAATTGTGCGGGTCTGCACAGCCATACAGTTACTTCCACTGTTCGTTAAAGCTTGTAATAGTTGCTTTTAATACGATGAGATTTTCATCTGTGATCTGTTTTTCCGTGCGAATACTCTTCAACACATCTGCTCCGACAGAACGCATGTAGTTCAAGAAAGCTTCTTCCCAGTCAACGACACGTTCTGTTGGAACTTTTTCGAGGAATCCGTTTGTCACGGAAAAAATAACAGTGACCTGTTCTTCGAATGGCAATGGTTGATATTGCGGTTGTTTAAGTAATTCTGTTGTGCGACGACCAAGTTCGATCTGTGCGCGTGTTTGCGGATCAAGATCTGTTGCAAACTGAGCAAACGCTTCGAGCTCGCGGAACTGTGCGAGGTCGAGACGAAGTTTCCCGGCAACTTTCTTCATCGCTTTTGTTTGTGCACTTGAACCGACACGAGAAACAGAAAGTCCGACGTTGAGAGCTGGACGAATTCCACGATAAAACAAATCACTTTCAAGATAAATCTGACCGTCCGTGATCGAGATCACGTTGGTTGGAATATACGCAGATACATCTCCCGCTTGTGTTTCGATAATAGGTAATGCGGTAAGGGATCCTCCACCGTTCTCTTCATTCAAACGTGCAGCACGTTCAAGCAAACGAGAGTGCAAATAGAAAACGTCTCCCGGATAGGCTTCACGTCCCGGTGGACGGCGAAGCAACAGAGAAATTTCACGATATGCCCAAGCATGTTTTGACAAATCATCATAAACAACAAGTGCGTCTTCACCCTTTGCCATAAAGTATTCGCCGATCGTACAACCTGTGTACGGAGCAATGTATGAAAGTGCCGCAGGATCTGAAGCTCCAGCAACGACGATCGTTGTGTATTCCATTGCACCAGCAGCTTCAAGCTTTGCAACGATCTTTGCAATCTTTGATTCTTTTTGTCCGATCGCAACGTAAATACATTTCACGTTCTGACCTTTTTGGTTGATGATCGTATCAATCGCGATTGCGGTTTTTCCAACCTGACGGTCTCCGATGATGAGTTCACGTTGACCACGTCCAATCGGAATCAATGCATCAATCGCTTTAATTCCTGTTTGCAACGGAACACCGACAGATTTACGTGTCATCACACCCGGAGCAACTTTTTCAATCGAAAAAAACTTTGTTGCATTAATTTTCCCTTTTCCATCGATTGGATTTCCGAGAGGATCTACAACACGTCCGACAACATCGTCAGAAACAGGAATAGACAAGATACGACCGAGAGCACGAACAGTATCCCCTTCTTTAATTTTTGTTGTATCACCAAGAATCACGGCACCGACGGTGTCTTCTTCGAGGTTCAAGACAACTCCGAAAACTCCGCCCGGAAACTCAAGCATCTCGGATGATTTCGCATTTGAGAGTCCGCTCATGCGAGCCGTTCCGTCTGCGACAGAGAGAACAGTTCCAACTTGTTCTTCGGACGCATTCGATTGAAATGATTCAAGCGATTTTTTAAGGGCGTCGACGATATCCGTTTTTGTAGTCATAAGATTATTTTTCAAACGCATGCGTTAACTGTTTCAAAGCGCCACTAATGGATCCATCGATGAGCATCTCATCGATTCGGATGCGAGCGCCTCCGATCAACGATGCGTCAACGCGTTCGCGAATTTCCGCACCGGCTGTTTGTTTTTCTAAGATCGATCGCATCGCGGCGGGCAACGGATATGCCGTTTCTATCGTGAGCGTTGCTACTCCATGTTTCTCTTTCCAAACATGATCAATCGCTCGAATAATTTCCCGAAATCGTTTTAATTCTCCACGCGCGGCAAGCCATGCGACGAGAACATCGAAAGCAGCTTCAAGATCTTTCGGATCACATGATTCAACGGACGCGATAAATTGCGTTGCAAGTTGTTTATTTGTGATCTTCATACGCGGTCATTTTTTTCACAACAGCTTCTGCAAGCGCATTGGATTTTTTTTCATCAATAGTTTCTTCCAAAATCTTTTTTGTTGCTGCAACCGCGATCAAAATCAATTCTGCTTTCGCTTCACGAACCATATTGATTTGTTCCGCTTTCAATTGTTCTTTCCCGAGAGCAACAACGCGTTCCACTTCTTTCTTTGCTACAAGAAGTAATTCTTGTTTGCGTGATTCTGCATCCGCACGAGCAGCTTCAAGTATCTGTGTCGCTTCTCCTTTTGCTGTCGCGATTAGTTGATGTTGTTCTTTTTCCAACTCCGCAACGCGTCGATCAATCAAATCGGATTTTTTCAAACTCTCTTCGATTTTATTTGATCGGTCATCTAAAATTTTTACCAAGGGTTTATAGGCAAATTTCCACAACACCAACAAGACAACAACAAAGTTGATGAGTTGTGCGATGAAGATCGGAAGATTAATTCCTAACGTAGCAATTCCGCCGGTTGGTTCGGGCATAAAAATTCGTTACCCCTCTCCTTTTTTAAGGGGAGGGTATGGGTGGGGTCGTTTTGATTTTAGAGCGAGGTCTGTTCACGAAAATAACTCGCGTGCAGACCACCCCCTGCCCCCTCCTTAAAAAAGGAGGGGGTTTCGAAAATCGTTTAGAGGGTAAACGAAACAACGAGGGCGTAGATGGCGACCGCTTCTGCGAAGGCCATTCCGAGCAACATTGGAACAAACAATTTTCCTGCGGCTTCTGGGTTGCGTCCGATTGCTTCCATGGCCTTTGAACCGATAAGTCCAATGCTGATTGCCGGAGCAATTCCTCCAATAGCGATTGTCAAACCTTTTGTCAAAATCGCGAGTGTTTCTGCGTCCATAAAATGTGACATTAATTCTTAAAATGAGAATCCATCGTTTGACGATGAACGTCCGGCGTCGAAATTCGACACAAGAAGTTCATGGTCAAATTCAGGTGGATGCTTCTGCATGTACCACAACTTCTGCATGTTCCTCTTCGTGTTCCTCATGTGAAGACGTTGCAACCGTAAGATATGCAAGTGTTAACATGGAAAAAACAGTTGCTTGAATCGCTCCGACCAATATTTCAAGAAAAATAAACGGAATCGGTAAAAAAAATGAAAAGAGTCCAAGCATTACCGTCATCAGAACTTCTCCCGCAAAGACATTCCCAAATAATCGTAATGAGAGTGAAACAATTTTTGCAAATTCACTGACAATCTCGATGATCCCAACGCCGAATTCAATAAACGCAACAGCAATCGCGATCGGACCCTTTTTCATTGAACGCCAAATTCCGCGAACATTAAAAAATTTACTCACATGATTCATGATTCCGATAGATCGAAGTCCGATCACATGAGAAGTCAAAATAGCGAATACGGCGATAGCAAGCGTTAAATTTAAATCACTTGCAGCTGGACGTAAAAGTGGAATGAGCTCTTTTGTTCCCTCATGCATTTCCCAGATTCCAATGGAACCTGTTCCTGGAAAAAGACCGATCCAGTTTGAAAATAAAATGAAAAGGAAAATTGTTCCGACGATTGGTAAAAACTGCCGTGAACGTTTTGCGTCCCCGGTCACTTTCTGAATTTCATTCAACATGAATTCTACAAGTCCCTCTGCAATGTTCTGCAAACCACGTGGAACAAGATTCTTTCGACGTTGTAAAAAGAAAACGACGGCAATAAAAAAAACAACAGCAATCCATCCGTTGATCATCGTGTTCGTAATCGGAAAACCGTACACGTGTGCAATCGTTTCAGCGGCGGCGGGTGGAATGACAAGTTGCATAATATTATTTTTTGTTGAGAAGACGATCGTAATCTGTTTGATATTGCTTTGCTTTCTTTTGAATGTGAACGGCTGTGAATAGGAACGCAATCACAAGCAGAAGGATCAAATAACGAGGTTGTGTGTGATATTTTTGATCCAGCCATTTACCCAAAAGTGCCGCGAGTACGGCAGGAACCGCAATCGATCCGCTGAAATCAGCGAAGATCCTGAGGGCTAAACGATAATAGGGTGCGTCTGAATTCATAGCAATAAAAATGGCGCGAATAGTATATGTGTTTTCCTGAATGCGGTCAACATCATTTTTTCATTCCCCTGTGAAAAAACAAGGATTCGTATGTTGACCTGAAGGGAAAATTTTGGTAACCTCCTTTTTCGAAACACGAAAGGCGGGTTTTGACAAAGGAGGAACATGGTACTGCAGACGAATGACGCTCGATTCAATAAAATCCTAATTGATCACGGCGTTTCCTTTTCCGTGGAACCGGACGAAATTTCGGAAGCGACAACGCTTGCGAGTGCGAATCTTCCCATGCTGCCGGACATCTTCGCCGCAAACCGCGTGATTGCAGATGCAATCGGCGTCGGAGCGATGGTCGATCCGGATCCGGATCGCGAACGTGCTCGCAGAAATTTGCGCAATCGCATGGTTCTCAATGAGAGCGGGAAAAATGCTCACATTGCAAACGTCGAATTTTTCGGCCAAGTTAATACGGAAGGCGAAGTCATTATTCGTTCGACGATCCTGCTGCCCGGTTATGATCTTCGACAGGAAGTCTCCCCGCTCATTAACGTAGGGATAGATTTCCTCATCGATCTTGGCGGAGGAAAATTTTGTTCAAACGGAACCATTCAGTGTCTGATCTTCAAACCGATCGATAAGAAAGGAAGGCCCATCAACGGGAAAGGTCTGTTGAAAGCACTTCCTCTCGGGGTTGCAGATCCAAGCACGGTCAGTATCTGGAATCGTGTCGCGCGGGAAATGAAAGGAAAAAATTGGCCGGAGATCAAACTGATCCCGAACAATCTGCGTCGCCATGGCGTTTGCGTTACCACTTTCCTACCGACGCATGATCCGGATTTCGTTCGAATCAAAGGATCACGCAAACGATTGCTCGTTGGAAAATTGTTCGGTCAAAAATTTTGGCTGTCTCCGAAATCACAGCTTCCGGAAGTGGATGTTGTTGATGGAAAGAAATGTTTTTCGACCAAACATGTGTTCTGCGTGAAACTGAGCGAAAAAGATCTTGTTGTGACATGGCTCGGTCCGGAAGGAAAAGTTCGCATCGATAATCGTCAGGCTGTACTCGATGTTCACGATTCCATGGATCCGTTCGCCGTTCTTGGAACAACTCCGATCAAGGTGGACGTCTACACGATCGGGCAAACAGCTCGTGCATATCTCAATCGTGCGTACGATCAGAGAAACCCGTTGTACCAAGCAGCACTCAATCTGTTGCTCGTCTACGAGAAAGATCCGTACGAAACGAAAAAAATGATTCTCGAAGATCTGATGGTGAAAGCCGTCGAACAAGTCATCTTGCAAATGCACGAGGCTGTCGATATTTCCATCAAGAGTCTTTCGAAATCACCATTGAGAAGACCTACGAGTCAGGATGTCTACCAAGGAAAATCAAGAAAGATTGTTTTGAGTCGTCTGAACAAACCAAACGATGTTGCTGCGGAATGGCTCGCAGCCGCACTCGACTGCCCGTTTATTTCAACCAGTTCGTTTCATATGATTCTCCGAAGTTGGCTTGTGAGCATGACTCCGGAGCAGACGCACAGCAGTCAGGTACTCGCACCGACTGCGGTTAAACCGAATGAGCTTTTTCCGAACGATCATTTTGTCGCTGCACTGCCACCCTTAAGGGAACGTTCATCGCCCGCGATTTCTGTTGTAGCGAATCGAGACTCATCTCCGGCCGTTTACTACGACCCTCTCCCGATCCCAGAACCTCCGGAAGTAGATCATCTTTCAGACGTCGTCCTATCGGGCGATCTGTTGACAGAAATCACCGATGACGAAGAAGACTTTACACTGCCAACCACACCGACAGCCGTTGATTTCAATGCCAACGAAGCAACAAGCGTCAAGAAATACAACTTCGACCCGAAAGGAATCACCGGTCCGATTGATCCGGATGAACCGCGACCGAAAGCGTGGGAGATCGGATGGTTCTTCATGGGGGCAAGCAAAGGCAAAATCGAAAAAGATCCATGAGCACACTGCCGATCAAATCTTTGATCGGTTTTTTTATGCAGAAAATAAAAAACCGATTGTTCTGAACAATCGGCAGACTTCACTTCTCTACGCTTGGCCTTCTGCGGTTTCCTTGGTCTCAGTCACCTTCTTCCTCCGCCTGCCGCCAGCCTGCGCCGTCGGAGCTTCGACCGCTTGGGTCGGCGGAACTTCGGAAGCAGCTTCGACGGCCGGAGGAGTAGCCTCGACCGGTTCCGCAACAGCCGGAGCTTCGGTCGATGCAACGAGTGCGACTTCCTCGACCTTGACCGCTTCGGCAGACTTCACGCGTTGCTTCTTCTCGGGAGGGGTCAGGCCGTCCTTGGCGAGGATCGCACGTAGCACTTCCTGACGGATATTGCGCAACAACCATGACTTCCACGAGAACGCCACTTCGATCTTGCTGTCGATCCACGACGTCAAGACGTCTTCGCCATCCTTGCGGAACCACACTTCGTCGAGCTCCTTGCCCGCAAGCACTTCCTCGACCGATGGCAGTCCTTGGATGACCACCAGTTCGTTCACGAGGCTTTCGAGCTTGATCTTCAGTTCACCACGCACCATGAACGCCGCCGTTTCCGCAATCGGACGAAGGATGACGCGCATGGCTTGTTCGGAATCTTCCGGGTTGATCTCGCCGATGCTGAACGCGTAGCTATACAGCGGATTCGTCACGTCGAGCGACGCGTCCGACGCGAGCCTGAGCGCGTGTCCCATCAGTGTCGTGAAGTTCGCCGTGATCGGATCGACGCCGAGAACAGTGAAACCGTCCAAGCGTCCCGTCCCTCCCACATTGAACTTTCCCGAACGCAGATCGACTTTCCCTTCCTTGCCGAGGCACTTCACCTGCACCTGTGCGTCGTTCATGCCAGTGATGACGAAGTAGTACTTGTGCAGGAACTTCCACTCGCCGGTCTCGGGATCCTGGTCAGGAGTCGCGAGATCGTTGTCTCCGTCGGAAACGATCTTCCGCCCGTAGATCTCGCCGTAGATGTAGCCACCTTCCGGATTTTCCGCGAGGTAGATCGGCTTCCAGAGCAGCAGCTGCATTCCTTGCCGGAGGCGCAAGTTGTTCGGCAGTGTCTCGATGTCCGGCCACTCATCCTTCGACGCGCCGCGCTCGCGGTATTCTGCAGCAACCTGCCTCCACGTCTCGAGCATGCCCGGAGCTGCGAGGCCGAACGGAACGACACGAAACGGATCCCGCGGATTGTTGGGGCGCAGAGTGATGCTCAGCATGGACTTCAGGTGATACTCGACCACCATCATATCCTTACCGTCCTCACCCTTCTGCGTCAGAATCTCCGTGGTCACGTAGGGCAAAGTGCCGCCTGCGCCGTCGAACAGAGCATGCGGAACCGCTTTTACCTTCGTCGTCGTCTTCGGATCATCCGGATCCGGCAGGCTGATGTCGACGTTGAGCAACTTGCGCTTCGGATCCTTCTTGTCAGTCGTGATCCAGAACCGACAGTAATCGATGTACGGAATGCTCGGATCCGCTGGATCGAGAACCACGCGCTTTCGCGCCTGATCCAGTTTCCACTCGAAATTCCTCTTCTTGTCGCGGAACTGCACCCGCGAGTCCATCTCGGCGATGAACTCGTAGAGCGAGGCGACGAGGCGGCGGATGTAGCCGATCTTTTCCGGGCGCACGAGGGCCGTTCCCGACGTGCTTTCCTTGACTTTCTTCTCACCAGCCTCGAGCACGCGGAGACCCACGGCCTCCATCATGCTTACGAGACGTTTTTCCTGCGGCACCATGGCTGACTCCTTGGTTCACGTCACACCCAATGAAACATCGGGGCTGGGAAATCCAGAGGGTGAAGGTATCAAAAATAACGGGTTTTGTCAAGCGCATAAGGTTGACAAAACCCTGAAAAACTGATAGATTGCTGTGTCCATCAACCCGGAGGTTTACCATGGCGGACATTGATCAAGAACGAATTGACGCCTTCTTCGCCTTGTTTGGCGCGGATGCGGAGATCGAAGCAAGAATCGAGCATGTCACAAAGCTCGGAAACAATTGGGAACCGAGCTATGCGGAATCCGCGGAACTCGGTTCATACGACGAGGATGCTGGTCAGATCGTGATCGACAACATCGCTCGTTTTCTCAGCGACGGCAAAGCATACATTCAGAAATGTGGAAAAGTTCTCGGAGATCTTCTTCGTCAGCTTGATTCGCAGGAAAA
This sequence comes from uncultured Gammaproteobacteria bacterium, assembly GCA_964355525.1. Taxonomy (GTDB): domain Bacteria; phylum Patescibacteriota; class Patescibacteriia; order UBA9934; family GWF2-40-263; genus XYB2-FULL-45-11. Next base: position 15,444 of record CAYHDY010000017.1, read on the forward strand.
TGTAGCGGACGAGCAGCAACCTGAACCCGCAAAAGTTTTGCGTGCACTCGATGCGGAGAATCTCCCGATCGCGAAACCTGCAA
>CAYHDY010000017.1:15626-21192 GCA_964355525.1 uncultured Gammaproteobacteria bacterium
GCAAAAGTTTTGCGTGCACTCGATGCGGAGAATCTCCCGATCGCGAAACCTGCAAAGCCGGTACTTGTTCCAGCAGCAGTTGAGGGAAACGTGCAAAACGGCAGAAATGATCGAAAACAAGGAAACAAACAGGGGGATCACAGCAACAGCAGACGAGGACCGGCTAACGAGCCACTGAGTCCTCCACTGCCGGATCCTGAACCGCCAAAAGTAACCAAACCAAAAACCGTCGCGCAGTTGCTCAATCTGTCGTCTCGATTGCCGGATCCTGTCATTTGTCTTCTTCAAACAAACGACTGGCATGCAATACGTCAATCGATCGAGAATTCATTCGTGGAGAGGCGTAGCAATGATGCAGCAACTCGAACGACAGCCGAACGCAGAATCGCGGAATGGATTCGACGCGCAGGTAATTACCGCAACGGATTCGTTGGTGAAAACAAATGTATCCTTGGCCATCACATGACGGCCTGTATCGGACAGCTTGAACGAGGTGTTGACACAAGCTCACCAGACTATCAATACGCGTTCGTTACAGGCAAAATGTCGGAGGAAGAACCATGACCAGGATAGAAGCATTGAGTGCCCTGTTCGAAATCGGTTCGACACAGGCGACACAGGAGGCCGTTGACCTCGTAAGGGATCATCTTGAGCGAACGGAAGACGATTACGAAGAGTTGTCAGACTCCGTCATTCACCGCATGCGTGCATTCGAGAACGATCCGGAATTCTTTCTGGATTCGATCGTGGATCAAAGACAAAAGGCGTTTCTAAGACAGCTTGTTGTCCTCGTTCGTCGAGAATTGCCCGAGGATGTCCTGCAACTCATTCGGTCGGATGACTGGAACTGCACACGTACAGCAATCGAACGCGTCTTCGCGAACATACGTAATGTGGATCCAAACAAAAAAGCCGAAGGAGAACGACATTTTCTCGTCTGGCTTCGGCGAATGACGAACTACAAAAACGGTTACACGGGAGTTGAGAGATGTCTCTTTGGAGAACACATGCTGCAATGTATCGAAGCTCTTCAACGCGGCGATGATCTAGCATCAACGGAGTACCGCCAGCAATTCGTCACTGGAAGCTACACGGACGGAGAACTTCTTCCACCCTGACTCGAGCCCTGCTCGAGTTTTTCTTTTACAAAAATTAAATGCAAAACAATCGTTTTGCATTTTCGAACGTTGTCCGCTCAACTTCGTCGATAGAAATTTGTTTGATTTCCGCAACTTTTTGCGCGACGAATTTTACAAAATACGGTTCGCTTCGTTTTCCGCGATGAGGAACGGGCGTGAGATATGGCGAATCCGTTTCGATGAGAATATGATCAAGTGGAATTTCGCGAATGACTTGTTGCGACATTGTAAGTCCATCAACAAGGACATCCGTCTTTCGCGGAGGATACGTGATGACCCCCGTGAAGCCGAGAAGAAAACCTTGTTCAACAAATGCTCGTGCCTCTTCGAGATTTCCTGCGAAACAATGAACGACGCCGCGTCGTTTCAGTTTTCCCGCCGCGACATACTCGCGAACAATTTCGAGTTGATCCGCATATGCGTCTCGACAATGAATGATCACCGGCAAATTGAGTTCATCCGCGAGATCGAATTGCGCGCGAACGGTTTTCTTTTGCAAAGAAATGTTTTCGTCGCGATCAACATCTTCGGGCATCCGATAATAATCGAGACCACACTCTCCGATCGCAACACATTTTGGATGTTGTGCGAGTGTACGATAATAGTCCGCGTCGAAAATCTCGGCACGTGTTTTGATTTGCGGGGTTGCAGATTCTTCGGGAGCGAGTTCATCGTCATCGAAGAAAGATTGTGCGACAAGATGATTCGGATGGAGTCCGACAGACGCCCATACACCCTCGAATCGTTCCGCGACTTCAAGCCCACGTCGACTCGTTACTTGTTGCGTTCCGACCGTCATCATAAAAACCCCGCTCGCCAGGGTTCGGTTGATGACATCATCCATGTCGTCACGGTACGCGTTGAAATGAATGTGACAGTGTGAATCGAAAAACATAATCGTTCGTAGGGGCGTGGCCTTGTGCCCGCCCACGATTGTTTTATTTTGGAATAACGGTTGTAGCGGATTTGATTGCGGCATCGATCACGTTTTTTGCGGCGATTGGGAGAAAAGATTGCATGAGTGCGACCGTACCGATCAGATATTTTGCGAATTGAGAGGAATCAATCATCGGTTTGAACCATGTTGGCGGAAGAACGTGTGTTGCGAAAAATAACGCAATACTGACAATGATGACTCCTTCAAAAAATCCGAAGAGTCCGCCGAGAAATCGATCAATCGATTTCGCGAACGGAAGCCACGAGAGAATCCCAAACGCTTTTCCGATCGCCCATAAGATAATTCCAACGGCACGCGAAACGAGGAAGAAGACGATAATGTAGACAACCACTTGCGCGATTGCTCCGCCGCCGAAGAATTTTCCGAACATCGCAAATGCAGGCACCATCAATCGACCCGCGAAAATGATCGCAACGATGGTGCCGATGATGGAACCGATCGTTCGTGCGAGACCATTGAATAATCCGAGGATGACAAACGCACCAACGGCGACCATGAGGACAATATCAATGTAAGGCATAAAAAATTCATTACTCGACCCTCCCCTTTTTTAAGGGGAGGGCAAGGGTGGGGTCGATTTTACGAATCACGTCGAGGAAATAATGGATCCCCTATCTCAATGATTGTACCATAGCGACGTAATATCTCCTCGCTTGCGGCAGGAATAATGCATGATAATGCGCGCGCGGCGAATCGAATCATCTCTGCGACTTCGGCAAGAACTTGTTTCGCCGCATCTGGATCCGTCTTCACTAATTTGAACGGTGCTTTTTTGTCGACAACTTCATTTGCGTCATCGAGAATAGCAAACACAGCATCAACATAGGCTTTGAAATCGTAGTTGCTCATGTGTTGTGCGAGTGACTGTTCGATTGCAGACCACCCCCTAGCCCCCTCCTCAAAGGAGGAGGGGGGAGCGATACCGACATCGCCTGCGAAATAATTTTGACACATGGTCGCAACACGACCGACGAGGTTCCCTAATCGATTCGCGAGTTCTGAATAGCGTTCTTCCAATCGTGTACGTGAAAAATCTCCGTCGCTGTGCGATGGAATTTCGCGCAAAAGATAATAGCGAATGGCATCCGTGCCGTATGTTTGAACTTCTTCAAACGGATCAACCACATTTCCAAGACTTTTACTCATTTTCTGTCCGTCTGCGGTAATAAATCCGTGAATGAAGATTTGACGGGATGGTTCGATGTTTGCGGACATGAGCATTGCCTGCCACATCGCAGACTGCTGACGCAGATTATCTTTGCCGGCGACTTGTACACCCGGCCAGAAGTTCGAAAACCCACCGGATTCATTTGGCCAGCCCAATGTCGAGATATAATTCACGAGCGCGTCAAACCAAACATACATCACTTGCGATTCGTCGCCAGGAACTGGAACTCCCCACGGCATTTTTTCTTTCAAGCGAGAGATACTGAAATCCGTGAGACCAGATTCCACGAAATTCTTAATTTCGAGGAGACGATAATCCGGCACCACAAAATCCGGACGCTTCTCATATAAATCAAGAAGCTGTTGTTGATATTTCGAAAAACGAAAAAAATAATTCTCTTCATCAATGAATTGCAATTCAAGATTTGGATGAATCGGACAACGATCATTCACAAGTTCCGAATCTGTTTTTTCGAGCTCGCACCCGACGCAATACTTCACCTGGTAACGATTTTTATAAATGTCTCCATTCGCATGACAGCGATTCCAAAATTCTTGTGCCGCTTTCATGTGATCCGGATTCGTCGTACGAATGAAATGCGAGTAACTCAAATTCAACGCACGTTTCAAATCGTCAAACTGTGCCGCATATTCATCCGTATACGACTGTGCATCCTTCCCTTCCTCGATCGCCTTCTCGTAAATCTTTTGTCCGTGTTCATCTGTACCTGTATTAAACACAACCGTATCGCCGAGTGATCGACGATAACGCGCAACCGCATCCGCTTGGACAATTTCAAGTGCGAACCCGATGTGCGGTTTGGCGATTACGTACGGAAGTGTTGTCGTGATGTAAAAGTTTTTCATAGCATTTCAGAAATCTATTTTTGCAGAATCATTTCTTCGATCAATTCTTTTGGCACCGTCTCGTTGAACTCGAATAAAGTCTTTCCATCTTTTTCTTTTTTGAATGAAATACGAACACTTTGTTTTTTCCCGTCGATGGTTTCAATCTGAACATCAAATCCTTCCGCGTAACCGAATCCTTGATTGTTCAGCGCGGAAACGAACGCATCACGCATCGCAACACCTTTTGTTTTCTCGATCACCTTCGCCAAAAACGATTCTCCGATTCCTTGATGCGTTCCAAGAAACCGTTTCATCGTATCCTCGACCGTCTTCTTTTCATCCTGCGCGAGCTTATCAAATCTCGGCGCGATGTCCAAATACTTTTTCACGATCTCGGCCATGCGTCCCGCCATGCGCTCATACGTTTCCGAAATCGGATCCGCCAATTCCATTGCGAGCCTGTCGCTGTCATCGATCATAAATCGAAGAAGATGACCTTGCATATGTGCCTCCACGGCTTTTTTTCCATACTCCGTCTCAGGATCCGTTGTGAAATCCAATCGTTTGTCGACAGCCATCTTTGTGCCGAGCGCGAGATCGGCATCCAGTTTTTCTTTTAATTCCTCAAGTGATTCATGTCCCGTAACCGAATCAAGTCCTCCGCCCATAATGAGTCCGGCTGTTTGTTGCGTGCGCATACGAGGACTTCCAAACGCGACAGACTGCGCGATGTCATCATCTTTCGACTTCGCCTTGGCCTGCCCGCGTCCTTTCTCCGTCAGCTCGATCATCTCATCCGGCTTTGACTGATCATTTTCTTTTTCCGCATGACGAAAAAAACGCAATTCAATTCTCGACGTGACTCTTTCTCCTTCTTCTTTTATTTCGGGACGAAATTTTTCGAGTGACATAAATGTTTATTCGAAAGTAATAATACCTTTATCGGCATCGAGAGTAATTGTTTGTCCGGTCTTGATCGCATCCGTCCCAATCTTCGTTCCAATAATACAAGGTTTTCTGAGTTCTCTCGACATGATTGCTGCATGACACAAAATTCCACCTTCGTTCGTAATTATTCCAGCGGAAAGTTTCATTGCTGGAACAAACTCAGGAGAGGTCATCGTCGTGACCAAAATTTCTCCTTCGAGCAAATCTTTTGAATCTCTTCGATCGAGAATTACTCGCGCAACACCCGTTACCTTTCCTTTAAACGCGATTTGTCCTTTCAGTTCCGTGATTTTCTCCTCGCTTCTTTTTGGAATGACGAGAGCATCGAGGGCATCAACATCTTTTCCCGTGACGAGATAGGACGCATTCGGGGCGATGAGATACGCGTAACCGTGATTCAATCGTTCTGCGATCAATTCGCGATCGATCTGTTGATCATGCAAACCGCGCATAATTTCTTCGTACGTCATGTGAAGAACAGCCTCGCTCGAAAGTTCCAATTTTT
>CAYHDY010000018.1:0-8887 GCA_964355525.1 uncultured Gammaproteobacteria bacterium
ACTCACAAAAACACAAACCGATATCGTAATGGTACCGAACTCCGCCGTAAAACCATCCAACAATGGATCCTACGTCCTCATGTTCGATGCTGTTCATGCAAACGCGAATACCACTTCCTCAACAGGATTCGCTTCCGCAACTCCACCGAAACAAGTTCCTGTTGAAATTGGTATTGCAAACGACAGTATGACGGAAATCACAAGTGGACTCAAAGAAACAGATCTCGTCGTTGTTCGAACGATCGATCCAAATGCAAAAACAGCTACTTCTTCCGGAACCAGTTTATTCCAAGCAACAGGAGCCACAAACAACCGCGGCGGCGCGGCAGGCGTTCGAGCCGGTGCAGGAAGATAATTGTATGATCGAATGCAAACACCTCACGAAAGTTTATACGAACGGCGATGAACAAATGACGGTTCTGAACAACGTCTCGATCAAAATCGATGACGGAGAATTTGTGGCGATCATCGGACCGTCCGGATCCGGCAAATCAACACTCATGCACATTCTCGGCGCACTCGACACCCCAACGACCGGTGAATATTTTTTCAACGGAAAAAATATCTCTACGTTCTCAGATGATGAGCTTGCGGAGATTCGCAAAACACAAATCGGATTTGTGTTTCAAGCGTTTAATCTTTTGCCGCGTACAAGCGTTCTGCGCAACGTCATGCTTCCGCTCATCTACACAGACACACCGGAACCGGAACGCGTCAAACGCGCAACAGAAGCACTCTTACATGCCGGTCTCACAGAATCACACTTCCACCATTTATCGAACCAACTTTCCGGCGGACAAATGCAACGTGTGGCGATTGCGCGTGCTCTTGTGAACAATCCGAAGCTCATTCTCGCCGACGAACCGACCGGAAACTTAGATACAAAGACAGGAGAAATCGTTCTCGAAACATTTCAAAAATTAAATCGAGAACAAGGGCACACCATCATCTTGATCACACACGAACAAAACGTCGCACATCATGCAGATCGTATCATCACGCTTCGTGACGGCGTGATCGTGGAGGATAAGAAAAATGGTCATCGAATCGATACGTTATGAAAACACAAGATTTATTTCACGAAACGTTCGCCGCATTACTTTCAAATAAAGCTCGCTCCGGTCTCACGGTTCTTGGAATCGTGATCGGCATCGGATCTGTGATCGCCATGATCGCGATCGGACAAGGTGCACAGAACAGCATCAGCGCAAGTATCGAATCACTCGGATCGAATCTGCTCACCATCTTGCCGGGCGTCGTGCAACCGGGTCGAGGAATTGTTTCTTCCGGACGGGGATCCTCACAATCATTGAAAAATGCCGACATCGAAATGATTCAAGGAGTCGATGGCGTTGCTGCGGTTGCGCCGGAAGTTTCTCGACGCTATCAAGTCACATCAGAAACCGGAAACAACACCAACACCACCATCACAGGAACAACAGCTGTTTATCAAACCGTTCGCAATCTCGAAATCGCCACAGGAAACTTCATAACAGATTCTGACGAACGATCACTTGGACGAACAGCAATCCTCGGTGCAACCGTTGCAACAGATTTATTCGCAGATTTAGACCCTCTCGGAAAACATATTCGCATCAACAAAACAGATTTTCGCGTGATCGGAACGCTCGCAAAAAAAGGTGGTGCGGGTTTCTCAGGACCCGATGACATGATTATTGTTCCACGATCCACCATGCAAAAAATATTGAGCGGCAACGATTCCCTCTCAACCGTTTATGTTTCCGTGACAAATAAAAATCAAATGAACGATGTGCGTGATGCAATCAGCTCCGCACTTCTCGACAAACACCATGTCGCAGATCCGGATTTCTCGATCATTTCGCAAGAAGATATTCTCGGAACGCTTTCGACCATCACAACCACTCTCACCATTTTTCTCTCGTCAATCGCGAGTATCTCGCTCCTTGTAGGCGGCATCGGCATTATGAACATGATGCTCACAACTGTGACCGAACGAACGCGCGAGATCGGGTTGCGAAAAGCGGTTGGTGCAACACGCAAAGACATTACGACGCAATTTCTCGCGGAAGCGATCGCCCTCACCTTCGTCGGCGGATTCGTCGGCATCTTGCTCGGAGCACTCATCGCGTTCGGCGTAAAACAAATCGCCGGCATTGCCGCATCCGTCTCGATCCCCTCGGTGTTTCTCGCGTTCGGCGTGTCTGCCGCGATCGGAATCATCTTCGGCTATTATCCCGCACGACGCGCAGCGAAGATGAATCCGATTCAAGCGTTGCGTTATGAATAATTATTCCTTAATCGCGTCATCCTGAGCTTGTCGAAGGATCTTCGAGCGAATCGAGATCACAGGGAAGATCCTTCCTTTCGTCAGGATGACGCAGCAAATATGAAACTGACAAAACAGCAAATCCATATTTTACACACCGTTTCCATCCCCGTTATTATTCTCGTTTCATTTTACGCGGGTGTGCAATACGAAAAAAGCAAAACACCGACGTTCGATGGAAATCGAAACAACATGATGCAAGCGGGTGCGGGCGCATACGGCGGACGCACAGGAGGTCGCAGCGGAGCGATGAACAGCGGATTCTCTTCGGGCGAAGTCTTGTCGAAGGACGACAAAAGCCTGACGATCAAACTTCGAAATGGCGGTTCACAAATCGTTCTCTTATCCGATAAAACGCAAGTTGTGAAATCAGATCAAGGAACACTCAATGATGTCACGGTTGGCGAAAATATTTCGATCAATGGAACCGCAAATCAAGACGGAAGTGTGACCGCCGAATCGATTCAAATTCGTCCGAGCACTCCGGCAATACAACCAACTCTCGTTCCTACGACAAAATAACAATCAAAAAACCGCCGATTTAACTCGACGGTTTTTGTTTTCTCTATCGCAGAAACAACAGAATGAGCAATCCGAGGATGATGCGATAATAACCGAACGAAGACAGACGATTCTTGCGAATCCATTTCATAAAAAACGAAACGACGGCGAGTGCAACGAAAAATGTTGTCATGAATCCGACGGCGAGAACGGCATAATCCGTTTGCGTCATCGCGTATCCGTGTTTCAGTAAATCATATCCGGATGCGGCGATCATGGTTGGAATCGCGAGAAAGAAGGAGAATTCGACAGCGACCGCGCGCGATGCACCGAGCAACAATGCACCGATGATCGTCGCCGCACTACGCGATGTACCAGGGATCATCGCAAGACATTGAAACAACCCGATAAGCAAAACGGTTTTGATGTGCAGTTGTCGAATCGTCGTGATTTTTTCTTTATGCGTTCGTTTTTCGATCAACAAAATCGCAACTCCGCCAACAATCAACATGACAGCAACGGTGATCGGATTAAATAATTTTACTTCGATGGTTTTCGCAAACAACAATCCAAGAATGATCGCCGGGATCACACCGACGATGGATTTCTTCCAAACATCAAAAACATCGGCGCGTTTTTCTTTTGCAACCATCCACGGAAAAATCTCTTTTCGAAAATACACAACGACCGCGAGGATCGCACCGAGTTGAATCACGACATCGAACATCTTTGTAAACACAGGATCAAACGCGATCCACTTGTTCACAATAATCAAATGCCCCGTCGAAGAGATCGGCAGAAACTCCGTCACTCCCTCGACGATGCCGAGGATCATCGCTTTCAAAAAAAGAATCATAGGTCAAAATTATTTTTTCTTATTTCCCCATCGCCATTCCGGTCTCTCCCCCGTCTTGTAACAAACCCAAATCAAAATTGCGACGAGAATAAATGTCTCGATCAAAAATTCTGTGACAACAGGCTTTGGACTTCCATGTTTAATATCGAGACGATAGATATTTCCAAAATCCAACACAAGAAACCCAACAAGCACGAGCCATCCCTGCCACGTAACAGGAACCCATCCCCACCCGTACGACTTTGCTTTGAACCAAAGGTTTTTCATATGTGTTCTATTTTACGTTATATTCGGGAAAACAAAAACTGGATCCTTGCCCAATTTGGTCAAATATCGTATCCTGTCGACACCTTCATGGAGAGATACCCAAGAGGCTGAAGGGGGGAGATTGCTAATCTCCTAGGTCGGCGTTAAACCCGGCGCGAGGGTTCAAATCCCTCTCTCTCCGCCATGAAATTTCAAACATCCACGGAGAGGTGCTCGAGAGGTTTAAGAGGATAGTCTTGAAAACTATTGTATCGCAAGGTACCGAGGGTTCGAATCCCTCCCTCTCCGCCACAAAAAATCTCAGTCATGACTGAGATTTTTTGTTTGCGATTTTTTTCAAAACAATTTTGATGCATCAAATCAAACATTTCCTTGCGCGATCACAAATCCCCACACCTGTTTCACCCCCGCTTCCTTCAGACAACGCGCCGCTGCGCCCATCGTTGCGCCGCTTGTGAACACGTCATCGCATAACAAAACGGACTCGGGTAATTCTTTGATGGATGGATGGATCGAAAAAATTCCGTCGAGATCTCCGATGTGTCGATTTGTATGAATCGTTTTCGCTTGCGAAGCGGTTTTTTGATGTCGAACAAGAAGTGCCTCGCGCGGTTGTGCATACATTTCTGCGACCCATGTTGCGAGATGCTCGGCTTGATCGAATCCACGCGTGCGTTTACGTGTTGCGTGAACCGGAATATGTGTCACTACAAATAGATCGAACGGCGGCCTGCCCTCCGAAGCTTCAGCGAAGGTGGGACTCATTCGAGTGATCGACTGCATGAGCCATCGTTTCAACACAGGTTCTATCGAACGATCCCCATCGTATTTCCAACACGCAATCGCCGAACGGACAATTGCATTTCCATACGGTAAATAGGAGACAACTCCATCAAGGCTTGTTCGCTCTCGACACGAAATGCACACCGCGTTCGATCCCTGCGAAAAACAAAAAGGACAGGCAGCGACGTTTGGTCGTGCAACCCATCCTGCATCGCATGACTCGCAAAAAAGCGATCCTTCCCGTTTGCACGACAAACAAAATCGGGGGAAGAGTGCGTCTAGCGCCACATTGCGGAATCCACTTTCCATACACCCGATTCTTTCACAAACGTGAGTTCGATGTCTTGATATTTTACAGAGGTATTTTGTGCAGAACCGTTTTCCTCTTCCCGTTGTGTTGTGATATCAACGGTCGCTGTCCCCGCCTTTTCATCCGACTTCACAACTTTCACCGTGATCACGCGTGTCGTCACTCCGTAAAATGTGTCCGGTGCTTTTTTATTTTTCAAATCTGATTCTGTCTTCGATCCGAACGATGCCGACATAAGAGGAATGACATCACGGATATTTTGAAAATTCGCTTGATTGGAATAACTTCCGTAACGTTCCGTAAACATTTTTGAAAATGCAATCACATCCGATGATCCGTTGCGCGTCTCTTGTTCTTGTTTATAAATCTGACTTGTGATCGTCGGTGTTGCCGGAGACTGTTCCGTCGCTGCAGGTTGTGCAACCGGTTGAGCGGATGGTTTCGGATGACGAAACAACAACGACAAAAGAAAAATCAACAATGCAATGAACGCAATGACAATGAGAACAATAAGGGTCGCACGTTTTCGGGGAGTCATCATAAAAAATGGTTCGTAGGGGTACCTCGTGTGGGTACCCTTCGTTACGACGCGAGTGAATCACGAATTTTATCCGCCTCCGCTTGTCCGGCCATTTCTTGTGCAAGCAAATCATCCGCCGCGCCGGTTGCTTCCGCAGCCTTTTTCTCCGCTTCTCTCAATTCTTTCTCATCCGATTCCCCTTCCTCCGTCGATTCAACCGTTTCCTCCTTTTCCTCTGGTTTCCTCTGGTTTCCTTTGGTTTCCTCTGCCCCCTCCCGTGCCGCCATCGCCTTTTTTGCTTTTTCCATTTCAAGCAACTGTTGCGGATTTGTCGTCACAATCTGATCCTCTGTGTACGAGGCGACAACTTTAATGGCCGCATGTTTTTGTCCCGCAAAGAAAATTCCCTCTCCGACACCGGATTCAAGCAACAAAAACTTTTCCCCGTCGGTGAGATTGAATGTTTTGACCACACGATCCACACCGGAAGGCGATTGTTTCATCAATAACTGAATCGCCGAGTTCGTCACGATGGCTTGTCCGTATGGAGATCCCAAAAAGTCTGCGACATCTTGTGTAATCGTCGTCACACCAAGAAAATATTTTCGTGCGCGCTTTACGAGGGCGAAAATAAATTTCGCGGACTCCTCTTGTTGCATGAGCCACCACGCCTCATCAATGACGAGAATACGTTTCTTTCGTTCCGATCGAACCACGTTCCAAATATAATTCACGATCGAATAAATAGAAACCGGTCGCAATTCATCTTCCAAATCTCGAACCGAAAACACAACAAACTGATTTTTCATCTGCACCGTCGTCGGCGAGTTCAACAATCCGCCGAATGTTCCATCTGTATATTTTTTCAAACGAGCAACGATATTTTCTGCCCCTTCCATTCCTTCAAGAACATCCTGAAAATCTTGCATGATCGGTGATTCCACATCCGCAAGACTCTTTGTGTCCGGCGTAATGTCTTTCTTGGCATATGTTTCGATTAATGCGCGATCCAAAATAGAATCCTCTTCCGGGGTAAACCCAAGCTTCCCCGCTTCCCCGATCGGCACACCAATCATGATGCGTAACAATCCTTTGAGAGTGATAACCGCGCTTCGAATGATATCCTCAACACGCGTTTCTTCTCCGAGCGCACGCGGCAAATCAAACGGATTCACTTTTGCATCAGAAGCAAGCGAAACATTGATGTACGTTCCGCCGACGGCGTCCGACAAATGGTTATATTCCATTTCCGGATCGATAACGATCACGTCAATTCCCATCATGAGAGAACGCAAAATTTCCAATTTGATGGTGTACGATTTTCCTGCTCCGGACGTCGCGAACACAACAGAATTTGCGTTTTGCAAACTGAAACGATCGAAGATGATCAGCGAATTGTTGTGACGATTCACTCCGTACAAAATTCCATTGTCGGACGTGAGATCCGCGCTGATGAACGGAAAAGACGCCGCAATCGGCGACGTGTTCATGTTGTAGGTGATCATCAACTCATCGTTGCCGAGCGGGATCGTGGAATTGAATCCTTGTTCTGTTTGATAATATCCGTTTTTTGAATACAACAACTTTGTTCCGAAAATGGATTGGATCTGTTGCGTAAATTTATCCAACTCTTCCGGATCCTTCGCGTAAATCGTGACGTAAAAAGCGAATTGAAAAAAATGTTCGATTCCTTGTGTGAGGGCATCACGTAATTCTTCAATGTCGCGAAGAGCGGTTTCCGCAATCGGATCGCGTGGAGCACCTTTGTCCGCATCGCCCAAAATTTTTGCTTCAAACAACCCCGCTTTCTTTTGCAATTGTTTCAAAACGATCTCCGCTTTCAACGGATAAAAAAACATGCTGACATCAAACGTTTTATTCAATCCAATAATCGGACCCGACCACCCGAGACCGATATGACGCGGATACGTCACAATAAAAATCGTCCGCACATACACGCCGGATAATCGCAAAAACTTTGGATTGACTTCAAAGGATGCGGGAGAAATCAAATCTCGAATGGTAACAACACCACGACGATAAATACGCTCCTCCTCAAGGATCGTTTTTTCTTTCGAGAGCTTCTCCAAATCCGGTTGAACCGCTTGCGGTTTTTTCGGCGGAGCGCTCGGCATCGATTGTCGGACATCGCCTATGTTGATTGCCATAACAATTTTATTTACTCATGCTGAATCTGACTCACATCCGTCATACGTTCCGTGTCGAACAGATCCGGATTGTAAACTTCATAATACAGTTCGATTAAGCTTTGCGTGTCGAGACGAGCAGATGCGAGACTCATGCTGTTCAACTCTCCTTGCAAGAGTTCAGTCCGTCTCGCCAATTGTTCGAGACGATCACCTAACTGTTTTTTACTCAGCTTCGACGCCGAGATTGGTGACATCGCCTCAGACAGACGCGAGAAAAATCCTTTACGTTTGTTGGTGATCGGATCGTACGGAAGAACCAGATAAAACCGCTTTTGCATGATTTGTCCAAGTTCCACAAGTTCTCCAACGAAGTTTCGATAATCTCCGATCTGCGCGCGCAACAAATCATTCTCCGTCTTTTTTTGCTGTTCGATTAATCGATTCAAATATCCGTCGATGTTCATCTTGCGCGATTGAATCACAATCTGAATCGGATATTCAAGTCCGTTCAAAAACGTCATGTATGACTGGATGATTGCCTCTTGCTCATCGGAAGATTTCAACGAAAAGTTAATACTCGAAACAAGCAAAACCGCGCGAACGGTTCCATCATTCAAAATCACCATGTCATCACGAATCTCCGCAATATCAAGATACTGCTGAGTAGACGGTCCAGGTTTTGATTTCGCAAGTTTTGCCGATTGCATTTCAGGCATATGACAGTTTCATTGTAGATACGGATTACAGATGAATACAGATAGGGATGACGTCTTCGGAGTCGAATATCTTCATCTGTATTAATCTGTAATCCGTATCTACAAAACTATTACTCCTCCGGTTTATACACACCACCCGTATTCACGACCAACGATATTTCCTCCAACCTCGAAGCGCCGGCATATGTTTTTCTGACGAACACGGTTGGTGGCGGAGGAATTTCTTGTTTCATGTACTCACGCAGCGCTGCTGTGGAAACCGTTTTATCCCAAACGCGTAATCGAGGTTTCTTCAAAGTCTGTATCAAATTCAAAATGAAAAAATGAAACGGTTGTCCATTGACACGGGTAAAGGCAACAATGATGCCGAATGTAAAAAAAGGAATACTCACAACCAAAAACGGAATGAACGGCAAAAGTTTGAACGCCAAAAAAACCGTAAGCCCGACGACCATCAGAATCACAAATTGTCGAGC
>CAYHDY010000018.1:8987-17182 GCA_964355525.1 uncultured Gammaproteobacteria bacterium
TCATTCTATCAGAAACGAAGCTCACTGTTTAATTTCAAAATCGCGGAGAGCTCTTCTTTTGTCAGGAGAGACTCACTCGTTTTTTCCTGTGCGAGTCTTGCCTCTTCAAGTGGAACTCCTTCTTGCATGGCTGCACGTGCAATTTTGAGATACATCTGATAAAGCGGTGAGGATTGCCATGCGCGAATCGCCTCTACTTTCTTTTCGTATCCCTGATTTTCAACCAGATCCACTTGACCTTTAATTTTTTCCGCCGCGTCCGTCGTATTATTTGAAAGTCGTCGAAAATCAATGAGTGACATGGAACGGAGTTCGTCGATCGGACCGGAAAGACGTTTGATGAAACGGACGTCTGACATGTCGGGACGTGCAACAGCATGACCACCCCCTACCCCTCCTTGTAAAGGAGGGGGGAGCGAAGGTTTCGCAGATTCAATCGCTGAGCGAACTTTTGCTGTGTCAATTTTTTCTTCACGCGCTTGAAGCGCTTGTCCCGCCGAAACAGCACCGCTCACACGAGAGCCTGAAGGAGAAGCTGCTTGAATATGTGCATCTGGAATTTTTCCTGTCATTTCGACATAGCGCTTTGTCATGGCCTTCTCTTCTTTTTCTGCGAGCGATTGCTTTGCCAAATCGCGTGTGACCTGTCCTTCGACAAATTCTTTGCGTTCATTCTCCACCTTCTTTGCAAACACCGTTTGAAATTCATCAACGCCGCGTTCAATCGACTGCATCATGTCCGAAAGTTTTCTTCCGGTCACACCAAGCCCACCCGCTTCTACAGAACGTTCAAGCAAATTCTGTGTATCACTTGCCGTCCGCACTTCACGCAATCGTGATTCCACGATTTGTTTGCAACGATCCCCCAATTTTTGATCTGTAAATCGCATTGAATCAATCGAACACACATTTGCAACCATATCCTCTATGGTTGCGGGAGTATTCAACGGTTTTTCGAGAGCGGATTGTTTCTGAACTTTAATTTCCTCAATTTCCTTTTCATCCGTTTCGGAAAACGCATCCGGTTTCTGCGTCATCCTGACGACAGGAAGGATCTCTCGTTTTTCTTCGCGAGGAACAGACGACGGCACGACCACCCCTTTATCCCCTCCTTGTAAAGGAGGGGAAATCTTCACAGGAGACGGATCAATGGCCAAAAGTTCGATCGGTTTCACAATTTTATTCGGAACGGATTGCGCGGGACGGTCTCGACCATCCCCTACGAGTGAGACGCCGCCGATTTCTTTTTCGAATTTCACGTTCGCTTTTTTTTCATCAAAATAATCCAACAAACTCCCTGCATCTTTTTCTTCGAACGCGAGTCCTCCGACTTTTTCCGCCCGCATCATGTCCTCGACGATTTCTGCGCGATTCGAATGTTTTATTAAATACGACAACAAGAAATGTTCGAGACGACTTTCCAAATGCGATGGCATGTCGCCCGGCAAAGATAAGACGAACGAATGTGTGAACGATTCCGGTGAAACCGTTTTTGCTTGTGCTTCCGGAATCATGCTCAAATCCCCTCCCCATTTTTGAATCTGTCCGCGGACATCCCCAATCACTTGCTGAACAGGCAACAATCGTTCTTCCGCCATTTCAATGGCGGCTTGTTTCGACACCGCTTCACTCAATTTAAATTGTTTCATCAATTCCGCAGGTAATTGTTCGAGTGCAATATCCGATCGAGTAACATCCTCTGCGAGATTCATGATCGCCCCGACACTCGCATCCGAAAGTTTATATTTTTTAACAAACTTCTGCGCAAACTCAACCGCAGCGACCCCACTCAGGAAATCGAGAACATCATCCGTGAGAATTTTTGATGGTTCAGACACAGTCGCCATACGATACGTTCACTCGCCGAATTATTCCGTATTGATTTTATCCAAATCTGGATTGTTTGCCGCAAAATCCGCTTTACGCGCAGCGATCGCTTCACGTTCCGCCGCTTGCGCATCCGCCGCCGCTTGAGCCGCAGCCGCTTGCGCGACAGCTTGAGCCGCTGCTTCTGCTGCATCATCAATCACTTTTTGATCCGCCGCTTGTTGTCTCGCAGCGATCACTTCCGGTTTGAATGTTTCAAAATCATCTTGCGAACCCGCCGGCGCCAATTTTTCCGCTGCCGAAGATTCGGTAAACTTTCTTATTTCTTCTTGTTTCGTTTTAATCTCATCAATTTGTGCATTGACATTCACCAATTCTAGATCAATATCCTTTGGATCTGTTCCGAGAACAACATTCGTGTCCCGAATATTTTTAGCGGTTGCTTCAAGCTCCGCCAATTTCGAAGCTAATTCTGTCGATTCCTGTGCAGTTGATTTCGGAGTGCGAGCATCAATCGCTCCCATGTGTGCACCGAACATTTCCTCCGCGTGTCGCACCTCCGGCGTTGCGTTCGCTTGAGATTTTGCTTTTGCTAAAATTCCTTCGACACGAGAACGCAATTGTTTATTTTCATCCGAGTGAGGATTCTTTTTAATGGCGGCAATCGCGGCATTTAATGCACCCGTTTGCGACAAAGCACCCGCAAAGGCAGAACTTGCCTCATCAGAACCCATCGCAGCCTCGAACAATGAACCACTCATTTTATTCATCACAGACGGATCTCTTGCAACTCTTCGCGCGACATCGGGATTATTTTCAAGCAATGTTGCGGACAAATGCGGAGCGAGTGTTTCCATGGATTGACGCGAAAGTTCTGTGCTGCTCATGCCTTCGAAGATAGCGCTCCTGCCTTTTGTTATCGCATCTTGTTGTTCTGTATTACCAACCTTACCTTCCTGCATCGCCTCAAGCGCATTATAAAATCCTCCTCCATCTTTCTTAATGGTTGTTTGAACTTTTGCCATTTGCGCTTTCAATTTTCCATCCTTATCGTCTGCAAGTGCGAACGAACTTAAACCAGTCACATCTGCAAGTGTTTTGATTTGATTTGCGGAACCAGTAATATCTGCATGTTGTTTTTTAAACGCCTCGACTTTGGATTGCATGCCTTTATCACCCTTCATGTCTTTTTGAATGGATCCGCCATGTTCCGCCCACAATTTTTCCAAATTGCCGGACGCACGTAATTCCTTCATGGATTTTTCATCACCCATTGCATCCATGAGCAATGCTTGTGCTTCTTTCTTTCCACCCGGAGTTCCAGCCGGACTTGCGGCAAAACGATTAAGTTGATCCATCTTTGATTCACGCGAGTCTCCTTTGAATTTCTCGCCAGCTTCCGTGATCTTTGCTGCACGACCTGCTGCCGAAGCATCCGCACTCTTTGTTGCTGCGCGCGAAATTTGTCTTCCAAGATATCCTGTACCTGCGCCGGCAGCCACACCGCGCATCATGCTTTCTTTCTTTCGTGAAATCGCATCCGATGCTCCCGTGACATTTCCGATTCCTTTCACGGTTCCGACAGCTGCACGACCACCAAGTCGCAATCCTCCTGCGCCCATTTTTGCGCCAAGTGCTGCCGTCCCCTTCACCGCATTCACGGCTTGATTGTTAAACGCACCGCCTTCGATCGCACTTCCGATGAATCCTTTTAATCCCAAACCTTTTGCAGCCTTAAATCCGGCGTACAACATCGCAATGGCGATAACGAAACTGATCAATCGATTTAATTCAAATGCTTTTGTAACAAATCCACCGGCTGTCATATTCAATGCAGCATCTGTGCTCCCGGAAGTAATGTGAGCATCATCGGAAATGTTTCCTGCGCCCGCAACAACGAGTGTCAGCCAAAGAAAAAACGTAAGCACGGGTCCAACTGCAATGAGTGCGATGAATTCCTTCCACCATTCCGCATACGCTCCGCTTGTGATAATTCCTTTTGCTCCGCCAACGAACCATGCAAGCGGTGAAATCACAATCATGATCCAAAGCATGACGACACGATACACAAGAATGGTAAGCAACATCGCCATGGTTCCAAGAACCATGGCCGCCATAAAAACAGACGCGAGTGAAGCGGCAAACCAGTCGAAGGCTTGAACGCCCGAGGAAGCTGAATCACTTGCGGCGCTTGTGAATACACTCGATTGCGGACTGAGAGAATAAATATCTCCCATCCCGAACAGCTGAACAAAGTTTCCTGCGGCGATTTCACGGATGGCGTTTGCGAATGTAAGCATGACAACCTGTCCGAAATCGATCATGAGTCCGCAGAGGGTTTTTGAAAAATTGATGACAACCGCAAAAATCATGAGTCGTACGATCTGACTCTGCCATTTGAAACGTTCATTGCCGAAGATGGTTCCGAATGCAATCGCGATCAAGACGATTACAAAGAACATGTTGACCGTATCGCGCACAATCGCCCAACCGTTTGTTACGACCGGTGAAGTGGCGAATTGATTGTAAAGCATGATCGGCATCAAAATATCAATGATGGCGACAATCAACTTTGAAAGAACAACAGCAACGGTGAGCGCGAGATCTGCGAGGATGAGAATGAATTTATCGAACGTATTTTGAGGTGTTGTCGCGGGTTTTTCCGGATTCGTTTCTGCTTTCGCTTTTTCTTCCCCTCCTGCTGCAGCTTTGCTTTTTGCACAAGCTGCTGACGCGGCATCCCAAGCACCTTTATTTTCTGGTTTTTCTTGATCAGCATCAGATAAAGCATTATATTTTTTTGTTGCTTCTGTTAACGCGTCACATTCCGTTGTCGCGTGAACACTCAAAGGTATTGTCGAAAAAAATCCGACGACAATGAGACAAATAAAAATTCCCGCAAGCCCGTGTTTGCGTGAAACAATCTTTTTTATATTCCGCTCGATCCAGAAAATGACCGCGAGCAATCGCATAGAAAAATTCTGCATACTTCGCATAAAGTATAACATAGAAAAAAAATCCCCGCATGAGTATATGTGGGGATAGAGAGATCACTTGAGCTGAGAATTTTTTGTGAATCCATTGCCGGCGGATTGAAGTCCGCCGATCGAATTCCACGAGACGCGGAGAAGCCATTCTTCCCATGATGTGTTGTTCTTTTCGAGCTGACAGATCATTGAACCGCCGTAACAAAACGGAGCGTCTTGCCACCAGTACCAATTCGTCATCGACGCGTTCGGCGGATTGCCGTCCGTACCGATAGTCGAAACGAGTGTGAGTTCACCGATGCATGAATTGTCGAACTTCGAAAAGTCCACATGGTAGTAACCGTTCGAAGATGTCACACGATCCGACTCGTTCAGGTTGTTGTCGAAACACCCGCCGACACCGTATACGTATGCATCTTTGCCGACGAGACTCGCATTGAGCCATCGATCATCTCGAATCATGAGCGTTTCTTGCGCCCCGTCGAGACCGTAATCATTGAGCCACACATCGTCTTTCGATGAAGTCGGTTTCGGTGCGGGAGGCGGAGTGTTCTTCGAGTCAGCCGCAGAAGATGAACCCGCGTCAGGTTCGCTCGAACCAGCATCCGGTTGGTTTGTTGGTGGTGAAGACGTCGAACCCGCATCGGGTTCTTTGTATGAGCTGATTGAAATCGGAACATCGCGGGAATTTGATGACGTACCTCCAACGTAAAATCCGTTTCCTCCGCAACTCGTTGTCATGTTTTTTTCAAGACACCATAGACTTGCCGAACAATTTCCGACGGCGTTCTGAATGACGGACAGTGAACCGTCCGGAATCATCAGAATTTGATTTGAGTGATATCCGAGCAGAAGAAACGTGTCCCAATTAACAATCGGAACAGCGACTCCACCCGTAATCACAAATACATCTGAACGCGATGCTTCCCGAACGAGCGTCCCGTCGCGAAATGTCGCATAGCCCGGTGCAATGGGCCAATTATCGAGCAACATGGATTCTTGCGTCACATAATGCGGAGGTGCCTGCTCAGAATACGGCAATCCCCAAGAGGCAAGAACGAGTTCTCGTGCGGTCGATGAAACCAATCTGCGAGAACGATCGGACGCATCTTTTGCTCCCGTAAAAAGCCAGAGTTGATTCAATCCGTCATATAACACATCCGTATATCCAGCTCCGCTGATATTCACACCCGGGTCATAACACGGGAGTTCATCTTCGGAAACCGTAACGACATGTTTGAAATCGTATCCACGACTGACGAATGCCTTTTCATTCTCGATCCAAGAAAGCAGATTGCCGTATTTCACGACATACACTTTCGGACTTGTCGGAGATTTAATCAACGTCCCTTCCGGATGCCAAAGTGCCGCGAGCAAGGTTGACGTGTAGAAATGTCCTTCAACCGTATCGCCGAGCGCCTTCAATCCGCATACGAGCGACGTGCTCGACACGGCTTTCGGTGCACTGCCCAAGGTTTTATCCCCGAGCAAATAATTCATCGGAACAGAAATACCAAACTGACCCATCTGTTTTGCATCACCCTTGTGAAGACCGATATGCACATGATCGCCACTGCAATATCCCGTACACCCTTCGTGTCCGAGCAATTGCCCTGCCGCAACCTGTTGTCCGTTTTGAACGAGGACGTCAGACATGTGTCCGAGAATGACATAGGTCCCATTCCCGAGATCAATGCACAGGTGATTGCCGAAATTCTTCGACGCATCTTCCGTGTGCACATACGCAACACCAGACACAGGCGAGAACAATTCTTCCTTCCTCGTGTTCGACGTGTCGAAATCGATGTCGTACTTGGTCGACACGGCATTGTGACTGAAAGACCCACTCGCACCCTGCACGCATTGCGAAGACATCCCGCTCGCAAACGGCATCTGAATGATCGGAACCGTTCCACCCTGATCGGACGAACTGTGCTCCGCAACGAGCGGCTCATGATAGTTGCCGAGATCCGCACACCCCGTCTGAAACAAAGAGCTCAGAAAGGCGATGATGGTGAAGGAGAGAAGGAACCAAATGATCGACGAATCTCTACGCATGACACATTCTCCTGTGTTCCGATCGTGTCGGAAATTCTTGCCATGAGGAGCTAATCGATGTGATCAACCACCTCGATCGGCGCACGAGATCTGCATGCGCCTGCGAGTCGTTTGAAAACCGAACCCCTGCAAGAAATAAATTGTGTCGTGCTACTACACGTATGAAAATGTCTGAGAGAATCACATACTCTCTGCGAGTATCCAACCGATCGGTGCAAAAAACGAAACCGTAATCATCCGCGTTTTTCTGTTCGAGTCCGTCAGACTGTTGCCGCATGTCGTCGTGATCTGCATATAGAACATCAAAAAAACGCTTGATTGTCAAGCGTTTTTAGGCTAAATTAAGCAATTTTTTTGTTCTTGTCAAAACGACATGACAAAATGGTTCTCTTCTTTTTTTGCGAACATCAGCGATCAAATCACTCCGCAACGTTACGGAATGTTTGTTGTGGGTAACATTTATTTTTTGATCACATCTTTTCCAACATAACTTCTAAGAACATCTGGCACAACGATACTTCCATCTTCTTGTTGATAATTTTCCATGATCGCAATCAGTGTTCGTCCAATCGCGAAGGCTGTTCCGTTCAATGCGTGCGCAAGAATATTTTTTCCTTCATGCTTTACGCGAATGTTTAATCGACGCGTTTGGAAATCTGTTGTGTTCGATGTTGAGTGCGTCTCGCGATAAACATTTTGAGACGGCATCCATGTTTCGATGTCATACGTTCGTGCGGACGGCGCGCCGATATCGCCCGAACACAATTTCATCACACGATGCGGAAGTTTCAAACCTTGCATCAATTCTTCTTCGACACTGAGAAGCATGTGATGTTCTTCATCGGACGCATCCGGCAGAACGAAACTGAACATTTCGATTTTATCGAATTGGTGCATGCGCAAAATTCCACGTGTATCGCGTCCGTAACTTCCCGCTTCGCGACGATAACACGGAGAGAAGCCGGCGTAACGCAACGGAAACTCGGACGCATCGAATAATTCATTCATGTGCATCGGACCGATCGCTTGTTCGCTTGTTCCGATTAAAACGAGATCGTCGTTTTTCAAATGGTAAACTTCCTCTTCCCCGCCATGATCGAGATATCCCATCGCACTCATGGCTTCACGAGAAATCAAATGCGGAGGCATCACGGGAATAAATCCGCGGCGCGTCAATGTTGAGAGAGCGTATTGCACAAGTGCGAACTCGAGCATGACGAGATCCCCTTTCAAATACACAAAACGTGATCCGGAAACTTTCGTGGCGCGTTCAACATCAATCATGTTCAACGCTTCGCCGAGGGTGAGATGATCTTTCGGTTC
>CAYHDY010000018.1:17282-19142 GCA_964355525.1 uncultured Gammaproteobacteria bacterium
ATTTGATTGGCGGACGTACGCAGCTCTTGAATCGCCGATTCGATCACGCGACGCGATTCCGCAAGCATTTTCACACGAGAAACATCGATCGTCTTGTTCCGAGCCACATTGTTCTTTTCCACGAGTTCCGGCTCGTCGAGAATGGTTTTGATATCGATCATACGAGTACAAGCATAGTGTCGCAAAGTTGAATCGTCAAGCTAAATTCGCCCGTAGGGGCGGGGCATGCCCCGCCCGTACATGCGAAATTGCACAAATAAAAAAACGAGAGGGTTTAGGCTCTCGTCAGCGTTTCATGCATTTCGCAAAAGCGACATTGCAGAAAATTTTGAAGGACTGACCTTCTTTGACTTCGACCGTGATAACTTCCCCATCGCGATCTTTGAAGGTTGAGACGACGCGATACGTTCCCGGTGGAACACTCCCCGGAAGTTTGAACTTCCCGTGAGCGGACACGAGGTAGACGCGTGCGGAATCATCGCCAGGCACATCGAGTGAAATAAACACTTTTTCGACGACATCGACCTTTGGCGGTTCAATCGTTTTTTGCGGAAACGTTTTCGTTTCTCCTGCTTTGACGATCACCGCTTTCGGCTCGACGTGTGCGGGACGGTCTCGACCGTCCCCTACAAGCTTCTTCGATTTCGATCCCCCATCCTTTACAAGCCCGGCAGCTGCGCGGGCAAGGAGGGGGTGAGGGGGTGGTCGTGCATCGATTTCTTTTTCGAGAGCAACATCCATCGTCGACACCTCATCGCTTTCAACATCACTCGCAACATCGGACGAATCCGCGGGCGATGATATACCGATCGAATCGGCGTTCGAGATTGTGTCGGGTTCGTTTCGTGCGAACGAGTCAGGATGATCCGCGACGTTTGCATCCGCATTCACGATCGCGATCATCTGCACACTTGTGTGCGCATCCGATTTCACAATCGTTTTTTCGGAAACAGACCGATGATTCATGGACCAAACGAACACACCAATGACCGTAGCGGACAGAGTGAATCCGATGATCCAATGTGAGCGTGCAGAGCGATTTTTACTGATCTTGACTGGCATGATCGAAATAGGTTCGGCAATCGAATCGAGAACGGATTCAATCGGAGGAAGAACGGCTACGGCAGGAACCGTGATGATTTCTCCGCGACCGAAATTCGTCGAAGGGAGCGGCGTCACAGGCTTTGCATAGGCTTCTGTGTTCGGCGGAGAGGAAATTCGACGAGGAGCATACACCGTATCAGCAAACACTTCCGGACTCGAGATCGGAGCAGCTGCGCGCGCGACACGTGTCGCCTCGAGTGCTTGCGGAATCAATGTCGGTTCCGGTGCCTCATTCGCATGTTCCCTGAGAAACGCTTTTACATCGAGCGCGAGCCCGATGTTTGGCATATCCAGTGGATTTTCTGGCAACTGATCTTCGATACTTTTCAGAACCATGACCAATTCACGAACAGAACCGTATCGATCGTGAGCAAACAGGGCAACCATTCGACGAATGATTTCATGCAGGCATTCCGGAATCGAGTCCAGCATGTCTGGATGATCCTCAAGATTCGCACTGAACATTCCTTCAGAAGGCGGATGACATGCAGTAAGCAATGTCCAGAACATGACACCGAGCGCATGAATGTCGGCGCGAGCGTCCACATTCTTTGCATTCGCCAGTTGTTCGAGAGGAATGTATCCGGGTGTCCCCATCGCTTGATTGGCGATTGTAAGCTGACTCGTCTTTTCTCCCATGCGGGCGATCCCGAAGTCTGCGACTTTTGGAATCCCCTTTTTGGTGACAAGAACATTGTCCGGTTTGATGTCCCGATGAATGATCCCGAGATCGTGCGCCACTTGAAGCGCTTCACA
>CAYHDY010000019.1:0-17746 GCA_964355525.1 uncultured Gammaproteobacteria bacterium
GTTGACCCCGGCCGAGACGCCCGACCATCGGAAGTACACCAACGCGACGGTCGGCCCCGCGGTCGACGCCGTGAAAGTTCACTTCTTCGACGAGATCACCCCGA
Organism: uncultured Gammaproteobacteria bacterium; assembly: GCA_964355525.1. Classification (GTDB taxonomy): domain Bacteria; phylum Patescibacteriota; class Patescibacteriia; order UBA9934; family GWF2-40-263; genus XYB2-FULL-45-11. The sequence goes on from CAYHDY010000019.1 coordinate 105, forward strand.
ACGTCGGCGAGTGGACGGTCGGCTTGGTCGAGATGAAGATCCGGACGCGCGAGCCGGTCGCGAACGAAACCTCCGGCCCGGTCGGAGACAAGCAGGTGAAGTTGTACGAGTTCTACGTCAACGTCAAAGCGACGGAAGAAGATCCGGTCGGTGAACTCGTCATCCACCGGACTACGGAGAACAACGGCGTCACGATCAAGCGTGAGTACGCCCAGCGCCGGTTCAAGGATTCGGTTGAGGGTGGGCACTTCGCTCACTTCAACTACTCCAACAAGCAGTCCCGGTTCCAGCACGTCGAGGTCCGACTGGATCGCAACGCGCCGCAGTCGGATCGCCGCGAACGTCGCCCGAAGTTGACCAGCATGGCGCAAGCGCTCCAGGAGCACGGACTTGTTGCGGCCACTCGCGACGAGAACCTCGGCTTCAGCAGCGTCACTGGCAACGACCTCGACAACAACGGTGACCTCATCCTCTAGACCCTCGCCTCGGCGAAGAAGAAGCCTCGAGCATTAGCTCGAACTTCGACTTCGGCGAGGCTTTTTCTTTTGCAAAAAAACAAACAATATTTTTTCTGTTATAATTGATTCACTATGCATTCCCCCATTCCAATTCAAGCCGTTGTCATCTTTCCAAAAATCCAAGCGGATACCGCGGTGGCGCTTTACATCCTCGCGCGATTTGGAAAAGAATTATTTCCCGGGATCGATACGGCTCCGGTTTTATTTTGGACTTCCCTTCCAGAAGGAGAAACTCCGAATTCATTACTCGAGAAAGGAACACTTGCCATCGATCTTGGCGGAGGGTTATTCGATCACCATATTGCGAATCAACAATCGGGGAAACGTGAGGATTGCGCTTCGACATTGATTGCGAAGTATCTCGGCATTGTCGACAATCAACCGCTCAAAAAAGTTTTGGCGTGGGCGAAGCGGGATGATCTTGAGGGAAAAGGAACCGTGAGCGACGATCCACTTGATCGCGCGTTCGGACTTTCGGGATTGATCATGAATTTGAATCGGGCGTTTCCGGATGATCCGAAGCGCACGCTTGATTATGTTCTTCCATTGATTCATTTTCATGTTCTCGAAGAAACAAAACGATCGGAAGAACTTCCGAAAGAATGGGAGGAGATGAAAGTGAATGGAAACGGATTCGAATTTTCAGCGAAACAAGGTTCCGCAGATTTGAAATGTGCTTATATTAAAACAGACAACATCGCGATGCCCGGTTTTTTGCGCGCGGCAAAACGCATGGACTTAATCGTCGCGAGAAGATTAAGTGGACACACCAACATCATCACACGACAATTGCGCAGCATTGATTTGCGTCCAACCGTCGAGGCATTGCGCAAAGAAGAGGCAAAGCGTCGCGGAATCGAATTACAACCGTCGCGCACATTATTGCAATCGAGTGGTCGCGTCGAAGGTATTGATGAATGGTTTTATGACGATGCAGCAAATACGATTCAGAATGGCGGAGTGAATCCGGGAACAACCCCGGCCACACAACTTTCTGCAGAAGAAATTCTAGAAATTTTAAAACGCACCATTCCAAACGGAGTTATTGGTGCGCTTAAACGGACAAAGGATCAGCAGTTGGGAAAATGATTTTTCGCAATATGATTCGTACGGGACGGTCGCGACCGTCCCCTACCGTCGATACAAATAAATCTTCTGACTTCCCTCGACTTCATCGACAATACTCGGTTCCCATCCTGGAATCGGCCAGACGTATGTCACGACGCGAGATCCCGACTTTAATTCGCTTTCCAATTTGGGGCGAATTTTTTGGTAAGTCTCAGGCATGAGGAACATGTAGACGACATCGACCCGCGAGAGATCTTGATGAAACGCGTTGCCGAATTTCATTTCGATGTTTTTTCCGCCAGAGGCGGATCCGCCTCTGGCGGACAATCGTGACATCTTCGCTTGGATCCATGCAACGCAGAATTGCAAAAGAGATAGTTCGACGCCAATGACACGTGGCAATTCGACACGACCACCCCCTGCCCCCTCCTCAAAAGAGGAAGGGGTTTTCGAATGTTGAGCAATATATCGACAAACGCGACCATTGCCACATCCGAGCTCGACGAATGTTTCGCCGTCTCGAAGATCCGCTAATTTGCAAATGCGTTCCAAATCTTTTTTCCATGTCGGAACCCACGGTGCACCGGATGCGGACGCGTACGCGAGAGATGCGAGGAAAATAAATAAGATCAAAGTAAAAATCCACATACTATTTTTTCGCAATGCGTTTTTTAGATTGTGAACTCGTGAGATAATTTTCGTTGCTCGTAACTTTTTTTCCACTTTCAATTTCTAATTTCTTACGTGCATCTCCCGCAATCTTTCCGCCTTTTTGCGCGGCAACTTTATTTTGTTCAAACCCTTTCACGTCTTTATTGCGAGCAATCTCTGTCGTCGATGCTTCACCGAGCATCGAAAAAATCAATTCGAGATCATTCATGTGATCACGCAAATTTTCTCGCTTCAATCCTTTAAACGTTTTATATTCACTTGGCGTCATCCCAAATGCGGCTTTAGAAATCTCTGCCGTTAGAATTCCATATTCTCGATCTTCTTTCACTCCACGATGCTTCCATTCATTCGTCAACTCATCGCGAATCGCAATTCCACGTATCCGTTTCTCAATCCATGCATCCGAATATCCCTTTGCTTTATAAAGTTCTCGTGTGCGTTTAGTGGCAAGCTCAGGATCTTCAATTTCTTGAATGCGTTCGTATCCAACCTGAGCGAGCCACAACTTAAACGGTTCAGCCTTAGGGGAAGGAATCGATTGTATGATACGAAAAATACCTGCCGTATTAGCACAATTGAGTTTCTGAACTCCTCCAATTGTCTCAATCGAAAGGGGGGTGGCAATTTGCCCCCACCCTTTCAACAATTCCGCATCTCGACGACGCATATCCTTTATATATCCATTTGGATCGACAGAATCCGTTAAAATAAAAATAATGTCCGTAATGACAAACCACCACTCATCATTGTGAAGTGCCTTTCGAACTTCTTTATTTTGAAAAATGGCGATCTTTGTTTCCATACAGTGACAGAATAACATGAATAAAAAAGATGAACCACAGAGCGACACATCGAGCCGATCTTATTGACAAAATACTCAAAATGAAGTATTTTTATTTCTCGTTTACGGTGAACGAGATGTGCGAAAACTTCTTTTTCAGAGGAACATAACATGACGAGTCTCGCTACTTCACCCATGACCACGGTCGCAGCACTCCATGTTGCAGATCGGATCCTTGGCCCAAATCGTATCTGGGAAGCGACGAACGACACACAGCTTCGGTGGCTCGAAAAGGTTTTCTATCCAGGCATTCGTGATCTCGATCGCGTTCCCGAAATCGTCGCCAATGCGACCTTGAACATCGCGGATCACATCGCGTTTCTCCGGAAGCACGGCTGGCAAGCTCAACTCACGGATCCGCTCCCGAAAGATGGTATCGCTACGGCGGCCGTTCTCGACATCCTCGTCGAGTGGGCCAAGGCCGGTGAAGATTCGTTCATTCGCATTCCGGGAGGACAACACTTCGCCGCGTTCGAACTGAAGGATGAAAAAGATACCGGAATCGTCACGGTCTATGCGCATCGTTCGATGGTCGGTCATGTGTGCGAACTCGCGACCAACAGCGAGGATGTCGTCTTCCTCATGGAATCGGAACGCCCGCCTGTGAGCGTCCTCGATCTCATGAGTCTCGTCGATCGGATGACGGATACGAGACAACTCACGCGGACGGACTGCAACGCGGTCGCGATTCCGAAAGTCGATCTCGCGAGCAAGCAAAGTCTCGACTGGATCCCGGGTATCTGCACCACGGCCGAAAACGAACATCAATATTTCGTCTCGCAGGCCATGCAACAGGCAACGCTCAAGATGAACGAGAAGGGAGCGCGTGCGCGTGCGGCCGACGAAATGGTAATCACCCGCAGTATCGCTCGAAGCGGACTCATGCTCACCATCGACAAGCCCTTCCTGTTCGCAATCAAACGTCGCGACGTCGCGAAGCCCATCTTCTGTGCCTACGTCGATCACGACAGTTGGAACGATCCGGGGAATCTCGGCTAGATTCTCTCTCACCCCTCGTACATACGTCGGGTGTTTTTTGTTTTCGGAACATATGTTATCGTTTCTTTCTATGAAACCTTTTCTCTTACTGCAAATCCGACCGGAAGATTCTACGTCTGAAGGTGAATATCAGGCCATCTTAAAATTTGCGCATCTTTCTTCTGATGAGGTGATTCGTGTTCGTTTGGAACAAATGGACATGCCTCCATTCAATCTCGACGACTACACGGCGATTATCATTGGCGGCGGACCATGGAATCCCGGAGACCCGATCGAAAAACAATCCGACGCGCAAAAACGTACGGAAGCAAAATTATTCCCGTTCGTAAAACAAATCATCGATGCGGACAAACCTTGTTTTGCCATTTGTTACGGACTCGAGGCAGTTGCTTGTGCAACAAACACACCGCTTACACATGACTTTGCTGAAACAGCGGGAGCCATCGACCTATTCATTACAGATGAGGGAAAAGAAGATTCCCTACTCACGAATCTTCCGAACACGTTTCGCGGATTTGTCGGACATCACGAATCACTTGCCAACGTTCCGTCCGGCGCAACTCTTCTTGTGAATTCAAAAACATGCCCGGTTGAAATGTTCCGTCTCGGACAAAATGTGTATGCGACACAATTCCATCCGGAAATGGATGTTGCCGTCATGAATGTACGGATCGATGTCTATAAAGATGCGGGATACTTTGCGCCGGGCGGCGCAGAAGCATTGAAAGAAAAAATCAAAGATGAACAAATCACGATTCCAATGATGATACTGAAACGATTTGTCGAACGGTATCGCGCATAAATAAAAGAACCACCTGTCACGGGTGGTTTTGAGTTTGAGTCTGTCGTGGTGGATGATCGCTACGGTCGCATCAGGAGATTCCCGACGATCGTGCCGACGGTGACCGCACCGAAGACGAGAATGAGGAAGCCGATCGCGAGCGTGAACTTGGCCGAGCGCGTGCGCATCATGCGTTGCCACGCGCGTTCGATGTCATTCTGCAACGTCGGCATGTCCCAGAACGATTTCGGTTTGGAAATGAGCGATTTGCGTTCGCGCAACAGATTGATGCGCATGTCTCCCCCTTCCTTCCGCACGTCTTCCTTCACGCACTGTGCGAGACCGAGCGCAATGACTGCGTCGTGGATGTTGTCTTTCTGAGTTGCTATGGCGAGATCGAGGTCGACCCACATTTGAAGGAACGGATCGATCATTTCGACTTGCACATTGAGCCGATCTTTCAGCGCATTCTCCAATCCTTCCGCTTTCATCGACCCGCTCGTGAGATACACACGGGAGAGTTCACAATAGAACGACGTCGCGGCGAAAAAATCCACCGAACGCTGAATTTCCGAAACGAGCACGTCGATCTTCTGATCGCTTCCAATGTTGAGGTCGCGCGAGAACACGCAGATACCGTTCTGCAAGATCCCGATGCTTGTCGAAAACGCACGCACATCGATACACACGGCCGCGTGCACGTCCGAACAGTTCGGATAACCGAGCCGAACCATGTTCACGAGCGTGCAATTCGACGACGTCACGACCGTCGGACGAAGTCCCGCTTCGGTAACGGCGTACGTGAAACTTTCAACAACATCGTTCTTTGCCGCGAGCAACCACACGTCCATCTGATTGTTTGCGCTGTTCCTCGACAAAATCTGACCGTCGACGTGAACGTCCTTGATGTCGAACGGGATATACTGTTCGGCTTCCCACTTGATCGAATCGTCGAATTCCTGATCCGTCATTCCGGGAAGCGAAATCTTCTTCACGACCAACTGATGGCCGGAAAGACCGATCGCACATTCGTATCCGTGTGTGTTCGTCTGTTTGACGAGAGTACGAATCGCCGAGACGAGACGATCAGGATGAAGAATAACTCCATCTCGAACAGTATCAACCTCGAGCGGAACTTTCGCGAACTCCACGATCTCCCAATGTTCCTTTCCACGACGCACACGAACGAGCGTGACGGAATCCTCCTGGATATCGAGACCCACATACTGCTTTTTCAGACCAAGCAACTTGCGGATGTCGATCGACGAAAGACCAAGAAATGCGAGCATGGGAAACCTCGTTGTGAAGGAGCACATCGACAGCGTCGTGCCATCGTTCTGTTTCAACCTTATCGTCTGATCAGCGATTCGTCAACAAAAAAACAGAGAACCTCAAGCTGTCCCCTGTTCCCTATCCCCTGTCCCATCATCACTAATAATCCAATCCTTCGCGCGCTTTCACGCCGGAATAAAAATAATGCTTGCGCAATTCCATTTCCGTGACAAGATGCGCGCGTTCGAGAAATTCTTTCGGGACATTGCGACCCGTGAGAACAAGTTCCGTTGTCGCCGGTTTGCGATCGATCAATTCAAGAACGGATTCGACGGCGATCATTCCGAGATCCGTTGTCGAATTAATTTCATCCATCACAACAAGATCATATCCCGCATCGAACATGCGTTGTGTTTCGATCAATCCGCATGCCGCCTCTGTTTTATCAATCTCTTGAATCGAAAAATCAAATCGCCCCTGCGCGTCGATCCGATCACGTCCGGTTGCAACAACATCGACACCAATGTTTCGAAGAATGTCCCGCTCGAAGTAATGCGACTCTCCGCCTTTGTCAAAATACACAACTCCGACACGCTTCGAAGCACCGATCGACCGAATCATTTCCCCCGTCGCCGCCGTCGTCTTCCCTTTCCCATCGCCGGTAAAAACTTGAATGAGTCCGAACCCTTGATAGCCTTTGATGCGTTCATCCAATATCGGTTGATTCATACAATAATCACACAAACATTATTCCGTCTGCTTGAGCGGTAAAGAAACAAAAAAGGTTGTTCCTTTGTTCTCCTCCGACTCAAACCAAATTTTTCCGTGATGCGCTTCCACGATCGATTTTGCAATGTACAATCCAAGTCCTGTTCCGGATCCGGAATCCACGGCATTGTCCGCACGAAAGAACTTTTCAAACACGCGAGATTGTTGATGTACGGGAATTCCCGCACCATGATCCTGAATAGAACAAATCAACTGAGTCGCCTGTTTCTGACAAGAAACGGAAATAATCCCTCCTTTGGAAGAAAATTTAATCGCGTTATCGAGCACATTCTGCAAAACTTGTTCAAACCTCAGCCGATCCAAAGGAATCACGATTTTTTTTAAACACTCTGGACTTAATTGTATTTGAATCTTTTTCATTTTTGCCAAAATCAACTGTTCATCCGTAACCTTTTTTAAAACGGAAGAAAAATCCTCGTTCACAAAATTCATCTTATAGACGTCTCGATCATCGATGTGCGAAACTTCGAGCAAATCATTCACAAGTCTGATCATGCGTTGCGTGCTGTCGGAAATTTGTTGAAGATACCCCCTCTGGACTTTTAAGAGCGGTCCGGCATGAGAATCATTCAATAACTCCGCGAACCATTTTATGCCCGTAAGCGGCGTGCGTAATTGATGAGAAACAATGGAGACAAACTCTCGTTTTGTTTTTTCCAATTCTTTTACTTGTGTGACATCTCTTGCAATCACTGAAGCCCCGATCACAGAACCTTCACTGTCTCGAATCACTGAATGCGTGACGGACACGTCAATGACACCGCCATTTTTATTCACATGTTTCATTTCAAGATTTTCAATAATTTTCCCTTCACGCAGAGAAGCCAGTAAAATAACATTCTTTTCTTGCCACTCTTTAGTGAGCAATGTATTAATAGATTTTCCAACGATTTCCTTTTCTGTATATCCATAAATCCTTTCTGCACCGAAATTCCAACTGATAATTTTCCCGTTCAAATCTTTTCCGATAATCGCATCCTGCGACGAATACACAGCGGAAGTAAAATAAGAAAAAACAGCATTGAGTCTGATCATCTGAGAAATACCAATAAACAAGATCAAAAGAAAATAAAAAAGAAATGTTGTAATCAATCCAAAAAGGCGATAGTACTCGATCGTTTTTATATCAGAGAAAATAAAGAGTATCCATCCATCGCTCGTCATTTGTATTGAATGAACCAAAAAAGATTTTTGCTCTAATTGAACAATCAAATCATCTTTTGGCCAGATGCTGAATATCGGTTCAAATGAACCTTGACCAAATAATTGTTTTTCAAGAATGGATTGCTTCATTGATTCTGTTAATCCAATAAGGCTTTTTCCTTTCCAATCTGGATTTCCTGATAAAAAAATAACTCCATCTGGGTTCGTGAGTAAAGAGGTTTTGTAACTCATCAAAACTTTTTCTGCCGTATCAAGATTCATTTTAACGACAGCAACCCCCAAATTTTCACCCAAACTATTTTTTACCGGAGCGGAAACGTAATACCCCGGACGTTTACTTGTCACACCCAATGCAAAAAGCTTTCCGGTTTTTCCTTGCAGTGCATCCGTAAAATACGATCGAAATGCGTAATTTTTCCCAAGAAAACTATCTGCGTCATTTCGATTTGAAGATCCGATAACCGTTCCTTCCTTGTTCATAAGATAACACACACCCTCTCGAATCACTTTTAAACATCCATCCAAGACGACATCTACATCTTTTCCATTTTCATTTTGTTCTACAACGTTTTTGACAATTTCAGGATCTAACGAAAGTAAAGAAGCCATTCCATTTGCTTCAAGAATGACATGATTTAAATTTGTAAAAATAATTTCAGTATCTTTTTCTGCAACATTATTTACCTCACTCAGTGCATAATTTCCCAATTGATTAACAAAAACGTAATCAATCATGATTGTCAAAAATAAAAAAATAACCGTAATAAAAATTGTTCGTGTTCTTATGAATCGTTTTTTAACGTTTTCTTGTTCAAACACATCTGCAAACAAAAAATATTGATACTGAAACCAAATACCTTGAAATGCCACAATAGAAAAAATGATGCGAACCAATTGAACAGGAATCCCAAGCTGTTTAAAGAGAGGATTAGATTCCATGATTAATTGTGAAAGGGCATAAAACCAAAAGGCGATCGCAACCGGACGAATGAAAATTGATTTTATCGATTTCTGAGAAGACCAGCGCCAAAAAGCTATTCCTGCAAGAATAGCTCCGGGAAATCCGACGACGTATCTTATCGTATGAGTAATATTCTCCAATCCGGTCAAATACCCGATAAGACAGAGCAAAACAATGAGAGGAAAATAAACCCGCGTGTCTAATAATTTTCTGTCATGATTAAATCCCCTTCGCCCAAATTCAAACAATGCTGCAAAACTCAAGAGATGAAGAATAAACAGAGTAACCGTTAACCACAAATGCACTCCAAAAATCATTTGCAAAAGAACGAAATACTGATACAGACCACGTAATACCGCAAATAAAGCGAGAAACTTCCACGACAACTCTTTTTTGTTAATCCCGTGCAACAAGTATGAAACAAAACTGAGAAAGAAAAACGAAAGACCGTAGAAAAAATAGAGGAAATCCATTTGTTCCAGGAAAAATGTTTGCATAGAAAAGGATAGAAAAAGATATTTAATACTATTATAGCGCGTTTAAAATAAAAAAACACGAGATCGATCTCGTGTTTTTTCAAATGCTTAATGAAGTGCCTTCATGCGTGAAACGCCATCGATTTCTCCAATGTACAAGGATACATCCTCCGGCACGTTCTTCTTCCAATCTCCGTCAGAAACCATCCGCGCCCGAATTTCTGTCGCCGAAATTCCAGGAACCTCTTTAATGGGTTTTACGGGAACAACTCCTTCGAAGCATTTTTGCGTCCATTCATTCCCCGTCCACACGACGTCAATCGGTCCGGTCTTTTCCAAAACGGCATTTCTCCACGCGGCATCGTCTGTTTCATCAAGTAACTCAACAAAGTTGATATCAAACATCGGAATCAAGTTTTTATCTTGAAGCGCGCGCTGCATCATCTCCCGACGTTCTGCGGCGGTAAACGGATTCTCTTTTTCATGATGTTTATTGGAACTCCCGATCCCAATCCAAATTTTTCCGCATAATTTGGTCATCCCCTCAAGCACAAGCATGTGCCCGTTATGAAAGGGTTGAAATCGACCAATAAAGAGACCTGTTGGTTTGGACATAGATAAAAAATAACTAGAAATGATCTTAATAAAAGTATAACTGAGTCCTGGTGATCGATCAACTGATTGACGCTATTCACCATTATTGATATATTTCTGTCGCTGATAGTGTAGGTATTCATCGTATTTATTTCATCCGCAATTGCAAATTCGACTTCAACTTCACACTCCCGGATATGAAATGAGATTAAAAATCGCCTCATTTCATATTTCGGTCGTTCGCTCGGTCAAGACAAAGCCTCCGGCTTTGTCTTGCCGCTCGCTCACTCCCGAATCGTCTAACGGCAGGACAACAGATTCTGGATCTGTTTATCGGGGTTCGAATCCCTGTTCGGGAACCAAAAAAAAGCAATCATCAAATGATGGTTGCTTTTTCGTTTATAATGTTTACACGACACTCCCGCCGAACGCATCCAACAATGCCGTCACGTTCTCATCCTTTTCCTTCGACTTTGTCAGCACGGCGCGAATCTTTACGGCTTTACCGAGGACGCGTTCTAAAATGCTTTCGACGAGTTTGCGGTTTTTTTCTTTGTTGATGGTCTGCACGTAGAGATCGTACTCGAATCCAAGTTCGACGAAATTATTTTCTACGCGATTCACTTCACATGTTTGCAAAAAAAGAGGAAGCGAAGCATTGCAAGCGGCTACTTGTTCAAACACTTCCGGCCATTTGCGTTTGATTTCATCTACGCCGATGATCGGAATGGAATCAAAAACAGTTTCATCGGATGTCATTGGCTGTGCAGACACAGGTTCGAGAACGAATGCGTCCGATAATTCAATCACAGGAACGGTTGTTTCGGTTTCGACGACGGGTTCAAGTCGAACCGTTGGTTCGTCGGATATTGTTTTTTCAATGATGTTCGGCGATGAATGATCGGGACGGTCTCGACCGTCACCTACATGCGAAACAACACGACTTGAATCAACCCCCGGATGATTTCCGCCAGAGGCGGATCCGGCTCCGCCGGAAAAATTTGATTTAACGCGACCACCCCCTGCCCCCTCCTCAAAGGAGGAAGGGGTTTCGCGAGTGACGAGACAAATTTCAACGACCGCTAATTCCGCGGGCAATTGCGGAATATCGTCTGTGCGAATGTGACGGCGGGCGGCGAGAAATTTCTCGATGGCGTTTTCGAAAAACGAAATTTCCGGCGATGGTGATTGCGACGAAACAAGGGCGAGCATTCGATTGCGCATTTCGGAAATGATATCGTCGAGAAAATGAGTGAGATCAATTCCCTGTTCCAAATTTGCATTCAGGAGACGAATCGATTGAGCCGTATCTCGAGCACACAACGCAACAAGAAATGCATCGACCAATACAACCGTCGTTGCTGGCAGCACGAGCGACGCAACGTCCATCGTGATTTCATTTTCATCGAGTGCAAGCAATTGTCCGAGCAAACTTTCAGCATCGCGTTCACATCCGCCGCTGTAACGGGCGATTTGTTCAAGCACATCTTCCGCAACCTGACGCGATTCTTTTTTCACAATCTCGCGCAAGCGTGCGACCATCGCCTCTTTTGGAATTTTTTTAAAATCAAACCGCTGACAACGACTCAGAATTGTCGCTGGCACTTTGTGAATCTCGGTTGTCGCGAGAATGAACAGCACATGTGACGGCGGTTCCTCAAGCGTTTTCAAAAGCGCATTGAATGCACTTGTCGAAAGCATGTGAACTTCATCAATGATGTACACTTTTTTCTTGAGGGAGACCGGTGCGAATGGAACGTTGCGAAGAATATTCTCCCGCACATTTTCAACATCTGAATGCGAAGCCGCATCGATTTCAAACACGTCCATCGCTTTCCCTTCTGCAATTTGAATGCAGGGAGAACAAACATTGCATGGCTCTGCGCCATTCAACGACTCGCAATTCACTGCTCGTGCAAGTAAACGCGCAATGGTCGTCTTCCCGATTCCGCGCGGTCCCGTAAAAACATACGCATGCGAAACAGAACCAGATTTAATCTGGTTCTGAATGGTTGTCGTAACATGATCTTGTCCCGTTACCTCCGCGAAGGTTGACGGACGATAGGTTCGATAGAGGGCGAGCATAGCTCCAACAGATTATTTTCTCACAACGCTTTCCAAAGCCGCCCATGCGCTTTTTCCGCTTCCCGGCACGAGGATCACAACCTCATCTCCGGGCGCGACTTTAAAATATGAAACACTTGCGGTGAGTACTTTATACAGGTCATCGCCCGAGATGACAACCAAACTGTTCGTAACCGGATCTGTGCCGATTCTGCCCGTAATACGGCGTCTTTCCACCGGCGCAATCTGTTTATACACATGCGATCCATCGGAGCGAATCGTTAATTTCAACATATCTCCTTCGACAAGACGGGACTTCGACGCATAGTTTTCCGGGATCTGATGCCGTACCCCTTCCGCACCGATCATAAAAACACCATCAAAGACTCCTTCATGAACGCGCGATCCCGTCTCACGTTCAAACGTTTGTTCAAATTGTTTTTTCTGCATCACAAAATTCACCATCCCGCGCGTCGCACTTGCAGCATCTCCATCCTCAAGAAGTTGAACCACGTGCGCGATCGATTGCTGAACCTGCTTCAACATCTGCAACGCCAATTTCGATCGTGCCTTGTCATCGAACATCGGACGTTCCGTGCGATCATCAACGTCCGGTTCGGATTCGAACAGAACATCCTCTGTTTCATTTTGTTCATCTGTATACAGCACATGTTTATTTTTATTTTTGTTTTTTAATTCACGTCCCCCTCCCACCTACGCCAAGGCTTCGGTGGGCAGGCCGACTCCCCCTATGCTCAGGGGGAGAGAATCACATTCGCTACCCCACCCCTGACCACAGGGGAGGGTATGGGTGGGGACGCGAATCACTACGATTCACCCATCGCCGGCGGTTGCGCACCACCGATCGGCGCGCGAATGGTTGTGTGTTCCAAAATTTCTTCTTCGACAATCGATCTGTCCCGTCCGTATTTTAATCGTGATAGTTCTTTGATCGCATCCGCAAGACGGACATCTCCCTTTGGTGCCGGAACGATGTTCATGGTGAACGGTTTCATTTGTGAATTGTCCACGATCATTTTCACGTACCACGTGTACTTGTCCGAGTTCATCAAATCGTAGCCATTGAATTCCGGCGCGTAGATTTTTTCGAATACTTCCACGTCTTCCGGACCGATACGCGCGACGAATTGCGTTCCGACGTTTCCAAACACCGCCTCTTTAATTTTCGTATCGTTATTTTTCACAAGCTGTCCGACGTACTGATGGGCGATGATCAGATTCAAACGATATTTACGCGCCTCGGACAGAATCGTTGCAATCGAATCGGTAATGAAGTTCTGAAACTCGTCGATGTACAAAAAGAAATCATTACGATCTTCTTCCGGCATATCTGCACGACCAAGCGCTGCCATCTGCAACTTCGACACAATAATCAATCCGAGCAGTTCTGCGTTTACATCTCCGGTTTTTCCTTTCGACAAGTTCACAAGCAAAATCTTTTTCTTGTCCATCACCTCACGAAAATCAAAACTGGATTTCTGCTGACCGATAATGTTTCGCATCATCTCGTTTTCCACAAACCGTCCAACCTTCGAAGTCAGATAACCGAACATTTCCGATTTGTGAAAATCCGAAGTCTTCGCAATTTCATTTTCCCAATACGATCGAACAACGGGATCTTTTAATTTCACGGTCCACTTTTTCTGAAACTCTTCATCTGTAATCATGCGTGGAACCTCGGCGATCGTTCCGGTCTCGTTTGGATCGCACATGAGGGTGAGCATGATGTTGCGCATGTTGTGCTCAAACATCGGACCGATCATTTCCGGTGGAAACAGTTTGTAGAAAATCGAAATCATTTCCTGAACCGCAAAATCTTTCATGTTCTCGTCTTTCACCTCAAGCATGTTCAATCCCATCGGACGTTCCAGATCGGACGGATTGAAAACAATGACGTCATCAATGCGATCACGGGGAATGTTTTGCAAAATGCGCTCGATCAAATCTCCGTGCGGTTCCACAACCGCAACACCGTGCCCGTTCATGATATCTTGCAGTGCGTACTTGGCAATCGTCTCAGATTTTCCCGAACCGGATTTACCAATGATGTACATGTGACGCGATCGATCCACCGTTTTCATCCAAATCGGCGTTTTCACTCCGCGGTACGTGTTATATCCAAGTTCAATATCTCCCGTTTCCGGACCGGACGGAATCTCCGCGGAAGCAGGACCTTTACGTGCAATAAGCCATTGAATGTTCGGCGTCTCGGTCCACGGAATCGGAAGATGCCAAAAACTCGCCATCTCCTCCGCGTTCACAGTCAATGTATTGCGCGGATCGAACGTACGGTAAATAAATTTTTTGATAACCTTCTTTTGCGAAGGCGGGATCACTTTTGTAAACGAGTTTCCGTATTCGTAAATGTTGTACTGTGCAAACGCATTCAACATGTTTTGCATGAGCATCTCCGCAGATGCATGCGTTTTTCCGGAAGCAATCAATCGAATGCAAACATTCATTCCGGCTTTACTGGCTTTTTCTTCAAGACCCTTGATAACTTCTTGTTCTTGCGGAGAAAGGCTGTGTTGTTTTTCTTGTTCCGGCGGATGTTCGGAATTGGACATCCCTGTCAGCGCTCCCCAATCCGTTTTCTTTTTTTTCCCGCCGGACAAGGCTTCCGACAGTTTCATTCCCTGTTGCATCTGACTTGCAATATGAATGCCGCGCTCGCGCCAGTGGTGATGAGCCGGTCTAACAACATATTGAAACGCCGCCCCGTCCTCTTCCGGAATTTTCGCAAAGACGTTTGTTAATGCGTTCAAAGGATCCTTATCTAATTTGCGATACGTCTTAATCGGAAACGCACTCTCCCGCTTAAACGCAAGATATGCGCCAAGAATCGTTCCCGTCGGTTGAAAAATATTATAATCCTCGACTTCCTCATAATTGGAATCCGGATACGCGGCACCGATCTGCTGTTCCATGAACTCGCGCAAATGAGAAGGAACGACAATAAAAAACTTGATCACTTTTTTCTGTACGACAATTTCGAATGTGAACTCATCTGTTCTTCCGAAGAGCCACGCGTGAAATCCGTGTTCCGGTGTGAGTCCTCCG
The DNA here is from genome assembly GCA_964355525.1 of uncultured Gammaproteobacteria bacterium. Classification (GTDB taxonomy): domain Bacteria; phylum Patescibacteriota; class Patescibacteriia; order UBA9934; family GWF2-40-263; genus XYB2-FULL-45-11. Next base: position 15,385 of record CAYHDY010000019.1, read on the forward strand.
ATCGTAGAAAAAAACATTTCCGCGGCAGCGACCGCTTCTTGCACCGCCTCCTTCTGCGGACCGCGTTCGCTCTCATCTTTATGACGAAACTTTGGAAGGGTAATTTGGATCACGGTTTTTTTAAATGTTCCGTGATTCGTTCGTGCGTTGCGATGTAAAAAAAATCGAGCAATGAACAATCCAAGGACAACAAGAAGTCCGAAACCGATCATCCACACGATGATCGTTGCGTAAAACAAATCACCTCCACTCGCAACGGCGACGGGCGTTGAAACTTGATCGGTGGATTGTAATCCGAGTTCAAATAGCATCACAGGACATCTTTGGATCCGCGGCGTTTTTCTTCTTCGGTCACAAGGAGCACTTTATCCGTTTTGATCTTTGCCTCCTGTTCGAGAAAAAAACGATTCACCCCCGGAATCATCTGAAGCCAGGTGCGGATCAGTTGAAAAATCTTCTTTGTATTAATATGCGCCACGCGCACAAGCGTGTGAATCATCGAAACTGTCTCTTCCCCCTTGATTTTAAAAGCTTTTCTGTCCTCAGGAGTCATCGATAAATAGAGATCCGTAAGATCTTCTTGCAAGACTTCTTCGATTTCCGCTTCGAATTTATTTTTTTTCGGAACGACCGGCTGAACCGCAACAACTTTTTGCATGATGGGCTCGGCAACAGGTTGTTCTTCGGGTTGTGTCGATTCTTGTTCCGTCGATTCGACAGACTCTGTTACAGATTCTGTCTCATGCGAGACTTCCGCAGGTTCGACGGATTCGACTACTCCACTCTTTTCAACAACTTCAACAACAGGCGACACTTCCGTCGCACGTTGTTGTTCCGGTGCAACATCCGGCAATCGTTCTTTGACAATTACCTGTTCCGGTTTCGCTGTTGAATCATCTTGCGCCATAGACGCATGTATTATATCACACCTCTCGCACCTTGGTTCCGTCTGCTGCATCCTCAACAATAAACCCAAGTGACAAAATTTCATCACGCAGTTCATCGGATCGTTTCCAATCTTTTTGCGCGCGCACTTCTTCACGTTCGGTCACCAATTTTCGAACAGTATCCGGAATTTCGATTGCGTGTCCGATGAATCTGTCCAGTTGTAAGCCGAGGACTGCGTCGAATTTCAAAAGGGATTCCGCTTTCGCGGATGTTGGAAAGTCTGATTCGATTAGCTGCCACATCACCGCGAGTGCTTCCGGTGTGTTCAGATCGTCGTTAACGGCGTCGGAAAATCGTTGCTCCAGTTCTAAACGACCACCCCCTGCCCCCTCCTCAAAGGAGGAGGGGGTTTCCCAATTTCGCACAATTGATCGCAATCGATTCAATGCATTCTGTGCACCTTCGAGTGATTCCCAAGTGAAATTCAATTTTGTTCGATAGTTCGCCTGCAAACAAAGATAACGAAATGCGAGCGGATCAAATCCTTTCTCGATCACATCCGAAATCGTAAATACGTTTCCGAGTGACTTTGACATCTTGCCGCCATCAACGGTTATAAACTCGTTATGCATCCAGTAATTCGCTTCAAGTTTCCCTTCCGCACCTTCTGTTTGTGCAATCTCGTTCTCATGATGCACAGCAATGTGATCAATCCCGCCCGTATGAACATCAAACGGCACGCCAAGATATTTCTTCGACATCGCCGAACACTCAATATGCCACCCAGGAAATCCAACCCCCCACGGCGATTCCCATTCCATCTGTCTTCCCGATCGTTCTCCCTCCCCTGCAAGGGGGAGGGTCGGCCTGCCCACCGAAGCCTTGGCGAAGGCGGGGGAGAGGGGTCGTGAGAATTTCCAAAGCGCGAAATCCGTAGCATTTCGTTTCTCCCCCATCTCAACGCGAGAACCCGCCTGTTTCTCACTCGACTTCTGCCCAGACAATCGACCGTAATCCGAAAGCTTCGAAGTATCAAAATAAATTCCATCACTGACTCGATACGTGAATCCATTCTTCTCAAGTTGTTCAACCATTACGATTTGCTCTGCAATATGTTCCGTCGCTCGCGGATAATTCGAAGCGCGAACGATATTCAACCGATCAACGTCAGCAAAAAATGCCTGCGCATAAAATTCCGCAATATCCGCAGCGGATTTCCCCTCACGTTGCATCGCCACAATCATCTTGTCCTCACCGTCATCAACATCACCCGTGAGATGCCCAACATCCGTAATATTCATCACTTGATCGACCGAGTAATCGTTGAATCGAAGTGTGCGGCACAAAACATCCGCGAAGAGGAACGCGCGCATGTTTCCGATATGAGCAAACCAATAAACAGTTGGGCCGCAAGAATAAACACCGACGTGTTTGTCGAGAATCGGTTTAAACTCCTGTTTCGATCGTGAAAGAG
>CAYHDY010000020.1:0-17271 GCA_964355525.1 uncultured Gammaproteobacteria bacterium
AAAAATGAGAAGTACAAGAAACAAAATCACTTTGGAAATAAAAAAACCGAATCGACTGATTCCGATTTCAAAATCACTTTTTTCATCTTTTTCTAAAAGTGTTTCGGCGATCTTTCCAAACTCTGTATCTTTCCCTGTCTTAAAAATAATTGCGTAGGCTGTTCCACTGACAACACTTGAACCGAGAAAAACAATCGTATCCGCAGAGTCACTCGCCTCAGGAAACTTTTCATGCGGAAAAGATTCCCCGGTCAGTGCCGATTGATTTACGAAAAAATCATCTGCTCTAAACACACGAGCATCTGCAGGAATCAAATCGCCGGAACAAAGAAAGATGACATCTCCAACGCAGACATTCGATGTTTTTATTTCCTTTTTAACTCCGGCACGAATCACCGTCGCTGTGCTGCTCACTTGTTCTTTCAATTTCTTTGCCGCGTTACTCGCCTGATGTTCTTCGACGAAATCCAAAATCACACTTGCGAGAATCATGACTCCTACAATAATCGAATTAGCGATCTGTCCGAACCAAAGAGAAATTCCGGTCGCGACGATCAAAATCAAAATGAGCGGACTTTTGAAATGCGACAGAAATTCAAGAACGATTCCGATTTCTTTTTTATCGGAGATGACATTCAACCCGTTCGCGATTAACCGACGAGATGCTTCTTCCTCAGACAATCCGTCTTTGGAAGTTTTTAATTCTTGAAATAACGTTTCGATTGAGTTCGAAAACGAGGAGTCGTCGGTACGTATCATAAAAAAATCGTTATCTGTTCGAAAACAGTATAACAAAAATCCTCACAACATGTGAGGATTTGTTCTTAAAATCCGGGAAAGTAATCCGTTTTGATCATGGATCGTTTGATGCGCATGGAACAAAGGAGTTTATGATAATTTTCCACCATGGCGTTTGGACCCGAGAGATAAAACTTGCGTGACGCATAATCCGGAACCTGCCCCTCGATGAGTTCTTTTGTGAGATATCCTGTTTTACCGGCCCATGTTGGCGATGGTTTTGCTACAACGTAAACAATTTTCATGCCAACCGAAGGTGCGAGCGCATCGAATTCCGTTTTATACGCAAAATCATTTTCTGTATTCGCGGCGTAAAAAAGCACGATATCGCGGGTTTGTTTTGTTGCAGCAAGCCATTGAACCATGCTCCAAAACGGGGTGACACCGATTCCTCCAGCAATGAACACCAGCTTTTGTTTCGTATCTTTCGGCAATGTAAATTCACCGGCTGTGTGCGAGGCGTACATCACATCTCCGACGTTTAATCGAGACAACGCATTTTTGAACGCACTTCCGTGTTCATGATCCAATCGCACCCCAAGATGCATTTCCGAATCTGTGGGCGAAGATGCGACCGTGAAGTATCGACGATTCCCTCTTGCATCAGGTAATGCGATCGGAAGTGTCCATTCGAGAAATTGTCCGGGAACAAACTCGGGTTTGTGATCGGGAGTAAACGAAAAATCACAAACTTGCGGCGTGCAGGGTTGCATCGATTTGAAGGTGAGTTTCAGAACTTGTTTCGAACTCACGAGATACGCAAGAATGTTTGCGATCACGAGAGACATTTCAGGTGTAAGCGAAAAAGATCCGAATGAAAACGGTGATGCGAAGAGCAATCCGACGAGAACGCCATACAAAATCTGATCGCGTTTATGCGAGGGAGCCGTGCGCGGTTCGGTGAGCATGGTTGTTCCGAAAAAAATGAGTGGCCATGAGAGGAAGAATGAGACGAGATGTTGACCTCGAAATACTGCAACGACTGTTGCAATAAGAAAAAATGGCAACACTAAATGGAATCGTCGAAGTTTACGGACAATCAGCAATCCGAAGATGAGCACGAACGGAAATAAAATCGGAGTGGCAACCCACCAGATAGCCGCGCCGATTCCGAGAAGATCAAAAACGACGGCCGCAATCGCAACCGGATTGAAAAGATGTCTTCGATGAATCGCAAAGATGTATTTCGAAAGCATCGCAATCACGGCCGCAAGCGGAAGCACCCAAAATGTTGGCGTGACGGCGAATGTCGGATCGAGAACGAAGAACAACAGCAGAGCTGTGATGATGGCAGATTCTGTATTACGAACCGCATGAAACAGTTTCGCAAATAATCGATTCGATCCTTCCGAAAAAAGAAGGAGAACAATGACGGAGATGAGCATTTGAAACGGTGGAAATGAAATCCATCCGATCACAGCAAAAACAATGGCGAGAATCGTTTGAATGAGAAGTCCGAGTACCATGAGACGATACATGGTGATGCTGTTCAAAAATTTGTCGATCGTTTTAATCATACGAAAAATAATTCACCGCGAAATTTATCCGACTGTTTTACCGAGTTGTCCGCGTACAGAATGACGTATTCGAAATTAAATTCCATTTGCAACGGTTCCGGCTCAACAAAAAATAAACAGGTTGTGAGAGCATCCGCGAGTAACGCCGTTTTTGCAATCACCCAAACAGCCTTAATGTGCCGCGGAGATTTTAATGTGTGCGGATCGAGAATATGATGGAACTTTCCCCATGTTCGGCGATTTCCCGCGGATCCGCAGATGCTTTCATTGCTGATCTCGGCAATACCGATCGCGAGCGATGTATCATCGGGATGTTCCAATCCAACGCGAATTGGTTCTGTATGATCTGTCGAATCCAGGGGAGGGGCTTGCCCCTCCCCTACGTGTACATGCAGAATATCACCTCCGGCGTTGATCGAAAATGAGCGAACGCCTTTTTCGTGTAATACTCCGGCCACAAGATCCACCAAATATCCTTTCCCGGCAGCGCCGACATCAATCAGAACCGATTGTTTAATTTCGATGTTCGGAAAATCGTACTCAATCGCGTCGTTCCATGTCGGCGGAACATGAAGTGGCTTCGTTTCGAGTGAGTACTGCGCATCGTATCCTGTTTCTTCGAGGAGTCTTCCAATGAGCGGTGTGACCGAACCGTTCGTTAAGCGGTAAAGCCGTTCATACAAATCAAACAGTGGTTTCGCATCGCTAGGAAGTTCGTACATTCCGATCTGCTGCGACATTTCTGTGACGAGTGAGTCGGATCGAAAGCGCGAATAGTGCTGATCGTATACCGCAATACGATCACGAACTGAATTGAAAATATCCGATTCAACAGAATCGGATATTTCGTCTTCGATTTGAATCTTCCAGTGCGTCCCGATCGCTTCAAACTCGAATGTCATATACATCATTAAATTTTTGCTTGTGTTTTGATTTTCTCAAGTGCATCGTTAAATCCGATCGGGGTCAAAGAAGCGCCGGAAATTTGCGTGAGATTTAATGCATCGATTTTTTTCCCGACGACGAATGGACCGACACTCGCATTAAACTTTTCGAACCATCGCTTTGACGCTGGAACAATCACTTTCGGTGTAATCGTAACCGCCGCTACGATTCCATCGTTTAATGTCAGTGACACATCCATTGTGTCTGTTCCGGCTGGTGAATCATATGTTCCAACAGCCGTATATGTTCCGTTTTTATAATTGTTTGATGTTGTGTTGGTTGGAACAACAGTGTTTGATGTCACGGAATTTTTCGAAAATCCGTCATCATCGCCTTCCATGCGATTCGAGAGAACATACGCAAGCAACCCCCCAAGAAGAACAACAACGATGAGAAGGGCGATCCATTTAGATACGTTTTGTTTATTTTGTTTCATAAAAAATTTAAGAAAAGATCCGAATGTTTTTTATTCCCCTCTCACTTCAGAAGAAATATATGAGGAGTCTGTAAAATCTGCGGGTGCTTTACAAACTTTCACAACACCTCTATACGTATCCCATGCATTTTTACTTGCTGTTTTCCATGCTTTCGAGGCATCTTTCGATGATACTTTGAATGCAGACCATGCGGCTTTGTTTCCATCTCTGATCTGTTTCATGGTTGCGGAATTGAGATATGTGTCTGAAAGAGCTTTTGATCGGTTCGCATAGGCATTCTGCATGGCTTGCACATATACTGCTCCTCCCGCATAAATAGCGTATTCACGAATTTCTACAGCAGAACTCACGCATCGAATGTTGTTGATCACCGCAACAGCATCTGCTTCTGCTTTTGCCGCTTTTGTTGCGATCTCCAAAACTTTTTTTGCAGCAATCGTTTTTACTTTTGCTTCTTTCACGGCTTGATTTGCTTGAACTAAACTTGCTTTCGTACTGACAGCGACACTTTTTGCTAATGCTGTTTTTTCTGTTGCGGCACTTTTGAGTGCAATTGAATAACTCTCCGATGCTGATTTCGCAAGAATGACAGCCGCTTTCTCTATAGCAACAGCATTTGCGTATTCTGCATTTGCGGATTCAACAGAAACAGCAACGGCCGTCGCAGACGCAGGAGTGGCAATGATCATCGTAAAAATCGGAACGGCAAGCATGAGTAAAAGCAATGATGTCGAAAAAACCATTTTTGTTCTGGACATAGAAAAAAATGAATAGTGAATGAAAAGATTATACCTGATCTCCCGCCAAAAATCCTGTGGTCCAGCAAAGCTGAAGAGAAAATCCACCACTTGGTCTGCGAATGTGTAACAAATCCCCTGTCACAAACAAATTTTCGTAGAGTTTTGTTCGCATGGATTTCGGATCAACCTGTGTAAGCGACAATCCGCCATCCGAAACGATCGCAAGATCGTTCCCCATCAATCCCTTCACGGTGAACGGAAGTGCTTTCATAAGTTGAACAATTTTCTTTCGATCTTCTTTCGAGACGCTGTGCACTTTCGTTTCAGGATTTATTTTTGGGAGCAACGAAAGAACCGTGTCGGACATGCCGTCGGGAGCAATTCCTTTGAAAACGGTTTTAAGCTGTTTGTTTTTATTTGTTTCGAACATGTCGATGATCTGTTTATCGAGTGCGCCATGATCCGTGTTTGGAAATACGTCGATGGTTGCTACAACTTCCCCTTCCGTAAGTGTGTCCGAAATTTTTCCCGCCGCGTTCAGAATCGTCGGACCGGATAAACCGAAGTGTGTAAATAAAATTCGACCCTTGAGCGCAAATTTTTTCTTTCCATCGACAAAGAACGTGACGCGCGATTGATCGATTGAAATTCCCATCAACGCTTTCACCCATCGTTCACGCACGGCGATCGGCACAAGTGTCGGCGTTGGTGTCTCGACCGCGAATCCGAGTTCTCGCAAAAATCCGAATCCATCACCTGTAGATCCCGTTTCCGGATGCGATATTCCACCGGTTGAGAGAACAAAAGAGTCCGCGAAAAATTCCCCGCGATCGGTCACAACTTTTTCGATGTGCTGATTTTTCGAAACGATCTGTCGCACACTCGTCGAATGCATCACTTCGACATGTCCCGATTCGAGATATTTTTCGAGAACACGAAAGACATCCAATGCTTTTTGCGTCGATGGAAACGCACGCTTGTGCGCTTCGACAATTAAAGGCAATCCACGCGATGTAAAAAATTCGAACGTCTGTTTCACGCCGAAAATGGAAAACGGCGAGTATAAAAATTTCTCCGCGGTTCCATAATACGGAAGTAAAACGTGAGGATCCTCCTCCGCGTTCGTGATATTACATCGACCTCCGCCCGAAATTTTCAACTTCTCCCCAAGCGCCGCATTCTTCTCGATCAACAAAACCCGCTTGCCCCGCTCGGCCGCGCGTCCCGCACACATCATCCCGGACGCTCCCCCGCCGATGACGATGACATCGAATTTTTGCATAGGTTTTGATGTTTCTTGCATAGGTTTTGACATTCTCGAACCTTTCGCATATAATACATGCATAGGTTTTAAGAAACATGCATAGATTTATGTCCGATAACTCGAAACTGATAGGTGTCAGCAAAGCCGCCAAAATCCTTGGAGTTTCTCTTGATACTCTCCGTCGGTGGGACAAATCGGGAAAATTAGTCGCCATGAAAACAAAGGGGGGACAAAGACGTTATTCGCTCGAAATGCTTCAAGCGATTATGCCTCACGACCTCTTTTCCATTGCAATGAAGTGGGCGTCCGCATCCATTCCCGATCCGCTGATTCCCTCCGTGTACTGTCAAACGCGTGCGCAATTTGAAACACGGTTGCATGCGATGGAAATCATTCTCTCACAACAAAACGGTTTGGAACAAACCGCATCGCTTATTTCCAGCACAACCGGAGAAATCGGGAACAACTCCTTCGACCACAATCTTGGCAATTGGATTGATGTTCCCGGAATCTTTTTTGGATTTGATGTAACAAATAGAAAAATTGCGCTTGCAGATCGCGGACAAGGAATTTTGAAAACGCTCAAACGTGTTCGGCCGGATTTAACGAATGACGAAGAGGCCCTTCGCGTCGCATTTACGGAAGTTGTCACGGGACGCGCACCCGAAAAAAGAGGAAACGGATTGAAGTTCGTGAGACGCATTGTCGGAATGAATGTCTTGCGACTCACCTTTCAAACAGGATCCGCAAAATTTGTTCTCGAAAAAGGAACTTCTGAAATAACCATTCACAAAACAACGAAGACTATTCGAGGCTGTCTTGCTCAATTGGAATTTTAATCGTATGAAAATCGAACTGAAAAAATTCGGTACAACATTATCCTCGCGTCCTTCCGGCAAGGAAGCCTTTGCGAGTTTTTTGCCGTCATTGAATGAAGTCGCACCGAACGAACAGATTGAAATTGATTTCGAAGGGATCGGTTCACTTTCTCCATCATGGGCCGATGAATTTTTAACGCCTTTGCAAGAACAATTCGGCGATCGGTTGATTTTATTGCCGACGGAAAATCTTTCCGCGAAAGTCACTATTCAACTTCTTGAAGACATCGGTCAAAAATCATTCCATAAAAAAACGTAGAATGAAAAAATCCGCGACATATTCGTCGCGGATTTTTTGTTAAGACTCAGACAATTCAGAAAAAGTTGTTTTAATCGTGTCGGCGATCACCTGTTTGATCGCTTCTTCGTTTTGCATTTCCTCTTTTGCTCTTTCCGAATAATAGGCATCCATGACAGATTTCTTTGTAAGAAAATCTGTTACATCGATTGATTTTATGGATTCTTCGAGCGCGAGATCTTGTTTCTCTCTTTGTTCTTTATACAATGCTTCGATCTGTTGAAATGCTTTTTCCATTTCTGTCTTCGTCCGTTCGTACAATGCTTTCCGTTCTACGAGCGACTCCGCAAGCCAATGATCGAGCGTTTCAAAAAAAACAGATTCGGATATTTTTGTTTTCAAAAGATTTGTGAGTTCTTGTTTTTTCTCAGAAGAAAGAAATGACTGATGAATCATCTCAACGAAATCTGGTTTTTTCATATCAAGGTTTGATCATGCGTTTCGCAAGTTGTTTTGCTTTATTCGTAAGTGCTTCAAACGCGCGATTATTTCGAAGTGCTTGGCCAGCAACAACAGATGCATCAATCGCAATGTCCGCGACAGCTTTCGTTTCTTGTCCGATCAATTTCATCATCGCTTTGAGATGCGACGAAAACTGATTCAAGTTTCGCGGGATATTAAATTTCTTTGCGTAAGCCATCGGGGCGTTCCAAAGCATCGTCTTCAATGAATCTTTTCCCGTCTGTTTCAACTGTTCAAGCGATTTATCAAAACTCATTTCACGTCCGAACATACGTTCATGTCGTTCCAATTCTTCTTTCGCTTGCAATATTTTCCCAAGATCTGCGGCGAGATCGGGGTTACTTGCAAGAACCGCGCGAAGATCCGCGGCACCAGTGACTCGCGTGTCTCTCGAAAAACGTGCAGCAAGAGCAAGAATCAGTTTTGTTTTTTCTGCAGCGTCTGTCACAATCGCATTTGCCGGAGCCTCACCGCTAAATTTATCTCTAAAATATTTTTGAGAGGCTCGTAATTCTCCTGAAGTTGGAACAGCCCCAATTGTTCGAAAAATAGATGGATTGTCTGCGTGTTCCTTGAACTGATCCATTTCTTTGGATCCGAACAGTTCGTACATTGCCGCAAGAAGATTTGAAAATTCTTTCGAGTCGTAATCGATAGCACTGTTTAAAACAACTTCGCGATCGACTGCTTTCAATCGCGCATCAAAAATCGCTTTTTCCGCTTGTTCTGCCGAAACACCGTGGGTTTTTGCAAATTCAGCAGCCTCTTTTTTAAATTTAACCTCGTTCCATTGAAACGGAGCACGGGCAATATCCTTCATTGTTTCCTTAAATGCCATAAAAATGTCGAGATTATGTTCTCGACATTATACTCGAAATTCACCATCTTGATACACAACTTCCTCATCCATCGTTATTTTATCAATATCGACAAACACATCCACATGATATCTCCCTTTCTTGCGATGCAATCCTGGTTTTGCGTAAATGGCGTGTTTGGCACCGAGGGAAAGATGCATGCCGTATTGGCGCTCGAATGCGGTGATGTCGTAAACGATTTTGTGTTTGCCCATCGCGCGATTGAGTCCGAGACCAAGCTCTCGAACGATGACTTCCTCATCTTCACGAATACGATCGAGGATGCCGCGAAAATCTTCCGGCGCATCCGGTGCAGTTAAAATTCCATCACGAACGATCACCTTAAACGGTTCGACAATTTGAATGTAGTGATCTTGATTCGCATATCCGAAAATCATTGCTTCCCCGTTCACCTTCGTCAAATCTTTTGCCTCTGTAAATACTTCCCCGATCGGAAATGTTCCGCCGACATTTTTCATTCCCGTGTAATCTCCAATGTTCAACTTTGTCGGTTCCATTGGCGTGTCGTATGTGAGTTGTGTTCCGGCACATTCAACAATAATCTTCGAACAGGAATCGAGTCGAGACTTTAATCCGTGACCCATCGCATGATAAAATTCTTTTTCATAGGCGAGTGCTTCGATATAAACCGGGAACTGCGGTTCTTGAATGCGCGCAAGATGCACGTGTTCGATCGTTTTCAATCCGCGCGCAAACAATTCGATCCGAATGCGAAATTCATTGAGTCGAAAATTCATGGACTGCACAAGAATCACAAGATCACCGGATTTGAGCGAACGAATTTTGTGAACGATTTCCTCCGGAGTCGTCGAATCGAAATCCAAAAACTCTCCATTCGGAAGCGCCGCTCGATATCCGTCTGTGATGATTCGAGTCAGCGGCGCAACGGTATCGTAAATCACAAGTGCATGCTCGGTTGGTTGCAATCGAACGGCGTCGTTCACAATGTCCGTGAGATGTTTGGTTGCGGTGGATATCAGCGTATTCATATCTCGGACAGTTAACAAGAAAAAACCGGTTTTGGCAAGAATAAAAGTAAAAACAAAATATCCGGCATGGTGCTGGATATTTTTAGGCCAATCAATCTAATCCGTGGGCAATTCAAACCAGAATGCGCTCCCTTTTTTTTCTACGGAAGAGAAACCGATCGTTCCGTGGTGAATGTCGATGTAATGTTTTGAGATAAAGAGACTCAATCCGGAAGCATCCGGTCTCATCAATGTGGCATTCCATCCGCGATGGAACCGTTCAAAAATGTGTGCTTGTTCTGTTTCAGGAATTCCGATTCCCGTATCTGAAATCTCAAAACGAACTTTATGATCTTTTGCAAAAAGTTTTACCTCGATGTGTCCACCGACATTTGAATAGGCAATCGCGTTATCGATCAATCGCACAATGACATCCCGAATCTTCACAGCATCCATTTCTATCTCTGGAATAGATTTTTTTGGCATCAAAATTTCATACGTTATCTTTTTTAAGAGAGATGCTTGCAGTTTTTCTTCACACACGGAAGAAAATAATTCTGTGATGTTCACATGATCTGTCTCCAATCGAATACGTCCCTCTTCTATATCAATCGCCGCAAGTAAATCATCGATACGTTCAATGATTTGTAAATTTGCCGCATACGCTCCGCGCAAAGCCTCCTCCTGAGAAGGAACAACGTCACCTCGCTGTCTTTCCAAAATCGCACCCAAGTTCCAACGAATCACCGTAAGCGGCGTGCGTAATTGATGCGAAACAATCTGAATGAAATTATTTTTGAGTTGATTAATTTCTTTTGTGCGTTCTTCAACTTTTTTTCGCAAACGCAATGTTGCAATTCCAAACGCAAGATCGTCTGCAAGCTCTTCCAGAATTTGAACTTCCTTTTCACCGAAAGAATCCGACTCGCTGGAATAAATATTCAGAGCGCCGAATGTTTGTTGTCCGCTCAAGAGTGGAACGGCGATCGAAGATTTATATCCGCGTGCGACAGCCGCTTCTCGCCATGGTGTCATTTTTGGATCTTTCAAAATATCGTGTGCAATCTGTGTCTTTCCTGTGCGTATTGCAACACCTGTCGGACCACGACCATATTCATCATCTGCCCATGTCACTTTAATGAACGTAAGATAATCCGTCCCGAATCCTGCTTGCGCAACCGGATGTACCGTTTTTTCTTTATCTTGTTCCGCAAATCCAATCCACATTAATCGATAGCCGCCTGACTCGACAATCACTTTCGAAATTTTATCCAGTAATACGTTCTCATCTGTAATACGAATCAATGCCTGGTTATTTTCATTAAGCATGCGCAACGCGCGATTCAGACGAACAAGTTCTCTGTCTGCAACTTCACGTTCAACGCGAATACGATGAGATACGATTCCAAATGCAAGATCACCCGCAAGCTCTTCCAGAATTTTAATTTCTTTTTCATTAAACGCATTGATCTCACCGGCATAAATAGTAAGAACTCCGAATGTTTTTCCACCGCTAATAAGCGGCAACGCAATCGAAGACTTAAGACCATTTTTCAACGCAGATTCTCTCCAAGGCAACATCTTTGGATCATTCGCAATGTCGTTGGATGTCTGTGTCTTTCCTGTTCGAATCGCCGTACCTGTTGGTCCGCGACCTTGTTTTTCGTCTGCCCAAGAAACATGAAGTGACTTGAGATATTCTATTCCAGACCCAAATTGCGCAACCGAACGTACCGTTTTTACCGTGTCTTGTTCTGCAATTCCGACCCATGCCAAACGATAACCACCTTCTTCCGCTGCAATACGACACGTTTCATTTAACAACGTTTTTTCGTCCGCGGCACGAATCAATGTTTGATTGATATCACTCACCATTTGTAACGCACGATTCACGCGAACAAGTTCTAACTCCGCCATTTTACGATCCGTAATATCACGTGCCGTGGCGTACGTAACCCCCTCTTCTTTATTATAATTCGCACGCCATGAGAGCCATAGAATCTTCCCATCCTTGCATACATAACGATTCTCAAAATTCAATGAGGAACCGGTTTTGATTTGTCGTGCCATTTCATCAAGTGCTGGTTGCTTGTCATCCGAATAAATAAAATCAATAAATGATTTTGAAAGGAGTTCTGTCTCGGAATAACCGAGTTCATTTACACATGTTGGATTCACCTTCTTAAATGCCCCATTTGGATCCGCAATCACCATGATATCCGTTGATAAATTGAAGAATTTAAAATATTGTTCGCGTTCCTGTTCAACTTTTTTAAGTTCTGTAATATCCGTACCAAAAAGACGAAATAGATTTGTTTTTGGAACCTTCGTTAACGTTTGCGTATAAAAACATCCGTCTACGAAAACTTCACGTGTGATGATGTTTAAATAATTTTTGGGTGTCTTTTGAAAAAATCTTTCAAGACCTCGCAAAAACGGATGTTGCATCCAAAGCGATTCCATGTCCGGAAATAAACGTTTTGCTGCAGGGTTCATGTATTGAACCGTTCCCGAAAAATCCAATTGAATAAGCGGGTTTGGATTATATTCGGGAAAAGATACAAGATCCGGTTTTTTTTCGGAGTCTATAAAGACAGGTAAATCTTTTTTCATAGAAACAATGATGAATACCTGTTATCAGAAAAGCTTTTTGAAAAGGTTATACGTAACAATATCACATCAATACCTCTATCATCAAAACTTCCGCACCTTTTTTTGTTGACAGTATCACTTGCTTTGTTTCAAAGATTCCAACAGTGTCTCGTCGATTAAATTGGACGCCGTCCATCTCTATTTCTCCTTCAACGACAAAAATATAAACTCCGTGATTCTCTGATTTTATTTTAAATTCAATTGAATGACCCGGTTCGACAACAGCACTCGAAATAGATGCGTCTTGATGTATCGCTAGCAATGGACGACCGCGACGATCCGCATGAATCGCTGTTTCCATATCCGACACAACAAGTAATTGCACAACATTCTTCTCTGTCGAATTGCGAAAGGATTTTTGACCATATCGTGGTTCAATTCCTCGATCTGCCGTTTCAATCCAAATCTGAAACAACTCGAGTCGTTCCGACTTTGAATCATTGTGTTCCGAATGCATTACCCCGCTTCCTGCGGACATGACCTGAACATCCCCAGCTGGAATCGTTCCGATATTTCCCATGCTGTCGCGATGCGTCAATGTCCCCTTCATAACAATCGTGATGATTTCCATGTCACGATGACTGTGCGCGTCAAAACCAGACATCAGATCAATCATGTCATCATTCAAAACACGAAGCGATCCGAAACCCATGCGGGACGGTTCATACCAATCTGCAAAACTGAAACTATAATAGGTATGCAACCAACCATGTTCCGCACGACCACGATCGCTTGCGCGATGAATTTGTTTTTTCATAATTATTCCTGCATAAAATATCGACACATATCTTGTAAAATTTCTTCGGGAGATTTTGTTGCGTCGAGGATGCAATCAACCATGGATGCATATCGTTGTTGCGAGACAATATTTTTTTGGAACTCCGCTGTTACATCTCCGATCCCCTCCTCGCGCATTCGCTTTTGATTCCGTGTCTGCAAAGATTCTTCATCAAGTTTCAACAAGAAAATTGTCGCACCGGATGTGTGTAAATTTTGAGCGAATATCTCATTCATCCCGCTTGTAAAAAAATGTAGGATATTCGATTTCGCAACGCGTTCGAGAGCGCGCGGGACAATTTTACGATTGCGATATTCGGAATCCTCCGGCCACACTCCCCCATTCTCGATCAAAATCTCATCATCGAGATCCGTCGCGGGAAGTCCATACCTATCACGCAACAGCTTCATAAGAGTCGTCTTTCCAGATGCAGGCGCACCATATACGACAAATCGTTTGTTTTTCAGGATATCTGATGGATTCATACATCCGTATTCTATCGATTCATCCGGAAATCGTCCAAAAAAATAAAAAGCGCACATCCCTTTCGGAGGTACGCTTTGAGCAACACGTACGGTCGTGTCAACAAATAAGTTGGGCGATGGATGCAACAGTCCGATCGAGCTCGTGTTCCGCGTTTTGGATGAAGAGCGATTCTCCGGCGGGAGAGAAAGTCTCTTCGAACACACTGAGATTGATCTCTTGATCTCTCCGGATGTGATTGATATCCAAATCGCGTTTCCGTCCTGTGGTTGCCGCGTCACGAATGCGACGCTCGAGAATCTCTCTCGGCTCACTCAGGACAAAGAAAACAGATTTGACGTGCGGAGCAAACTGCTCGGACCAAACATTCTCAAGAATGAATCTTCCGTCTTTCCGAATCGGCACGACAAGATGTGTATCGAGAATGACGAGAGGTGCGCGCTTGTGCTGTTGAAACCCATCAAGGAACGCGGGTTCCAGCATGCGCATTTTTTCTTCTGGAGAAAGGACTTCTAGTTGCGATCGATCGAGCCCTTTGAAGGCACGCATCAGTAACTCGGATCCGGACAATGTAACAGAACCTGGGACAGCACGTTGCAATGCGCTTGCGATGGTTGATTTTCCAACACCGTTGATTCCAAACAGGACAACAACATTCCGTTTCATTGTGGACCCCTTCTCTCTAAAGTGTTCTGATGAATTCCGCGAACTGCGGAAGTTCCGTGAAGACTACTCTAGCATCGACCGGCATTTCTGCATACGTAAGGTGCTGTGGATTTTTCTCTGAAACGGGAACAAGTATTTTATCCATTTCATACGCAGGAAAACCTTCGCGTATTTCTGTGGATATTTCGCAAGCTGTCTCAGCCATAAACGTCTTTTTAACAAACCCGTCGTAGTAGCCGATGCAATTTCTGCGTACAGCTCTACGATTGGTTGTTGATTCGAGAAGTGCAAGCAGCCCTTTTGCACCCAATTTCATCGCGGCTTGTTTTGAGTTTTCTCCTGGGAAGCCATTCAAAGCTTCGATGAAAATTCCACCGTCTGTACAAATGACGGGTTTTTTTATCATCTCGTAAGATTTTAATAACTTATCGGTAACGATCTTCTCAAGATCGTCCGATTTAATTTCATCAATATCAATTCCGTAAAATTCAATTTGTTTATTCGAAGAAACAACCGCATGAGAAAGTTCCTGAATCTTTAACGGATTTCCCGTAGCAAAATAAACAGAACTCTCACTGTATTTATGAAATACGAGCGTTCGAACACGGTTCGCATCCGTTCCTTCAGAATAAACATGTACCCAACCTAATTCACGCAGGGTACTGGTTAGTTGTTCCAATGAAAAAATGTTTAGATTGTGTTGCGAAGAGAAATTTGCGTTTTCTAAATTTTGTAAAAAATCAAAAATGAAATACGCGTTTGATTCAGCGAGAGCAGTAACCTCACGCAGATAATCAAAAACCGCTGTGAATGGAAGATGAGAAATAAGAATGCCACGTGAGACGATGCAATCAAATTTTTCTTTTGGAACAAATGCTTCGAGCAACGTCCGTACAAAAGAAAGGTTTGGTTTTTCTTCACGTTTAGCCAAACGAATCATTTCCTCACTCGCATCAATTCCGATCACCTGGATCTCTTGTTTTTCCGCGAGTTGTTTTGAAATAGCACCATCGCCACATCCAATATCAAGAACACGACCGTGCATGACGGGAATAAATTTTTTTATGATGGATGCAAATCGTTGATACCCGTTTTCAAAGTTTACAAAAGAATTCTTGTCTTGAACCGTCGATTCCCATGTTTCCGCCCGTTGATTCCATCTTGCCGTTGTTTCCTCAAAAGAAATCCGCTCTTTCTTTTCACACTCTTGAATGAAAAGAAACATTTCTTTCAACGCTTTTCTTCGATGGTTTTCAAAATGGTCGTTCTTTATGAGATCACCAAGAAAGGCATTTTCGGAAGGAAGATAAAAAAGCGAATTGATCGGTGCTCCGTTTTGCACAGAACCTGTGTGTTTAAAAGAAATGATACCGTCCAATTGACCCGTAAAAAAATAATTTTTATTCAAATACGACAACCCGATCCGTGTAACGGCACGAATCGAATCCCCTTCCTCGTACAAACGTTTCCATCCCTCAATCCCAAGAGAATCATTCACAAACTTTGCATATGTGCCCGGAAAATTATTGTAACGAGATGTCGTAAACGTTGTATCTTCTACGATAAATGGTGCGTTGGTAAGCGTTTGAACGTACTCAACTTTCGATTTCAAAACATCTTCCGGATTTTCACTCTGAAGCTCCGGAATCGTTGCCGTGTTTGCAATAACATCAAAAGTTACACCAAATGTCTTAGCATACTGCTTATATTCCTTCACCTTGTTTTCGTTTGTCGTAAAAATTTGAAAATATTTCATAGTATTATCGTGACGCAAGTTCTTCGACTTTATTCCAATCAACTTCATATGCGTGCAAGGACGCGATAAGAATGTTGAGTTGACCCGATTCTATCACAACAGCATCTGCAATCTTTTTTGCAATCTCACCGATGCAGATGATATCCGCATAAATCTTTTTTCCAACATCCTGGCTTCTGAAAAATGACGTTGTGATGAGCTGCCCATCGCGAATCTTAAAATCAATCGAAACAATACAAGGCATATGAGCCAAATCTCCTTTTGGATTCATGAGGGTGATTGTGGCGGACTTTGACTCTGGATTCTTTTTTAATTTTGCAATCACGTTTGCAACCTGATCGATTCCATCATAATCAAAAAATCTTTGACCGTAACTGTATCCCCAATTCAAAACAGGCTCGAGCTTCAAGAAATTATTTCTCATCCATTCGATCATGGTTGGATCCGCATACTGTTCAAGAATCGAATCACTTTCGAGTGGATGTTCAATACAAAGAAAAACATTCAGGATCTCTTTGAGATTCTGTTCTCCATCCTTAATCAAGTGACCGTTTAACAAAACTTCTTTTGAAGCTTGGGCCCAGGCGTCACCGGCTGTTTTTGCAATAATATATTTCATATCAAATTAAATCGATGAATGAATGGAGACCAAAGCGTCTTTTAGTTTTTGATTCAAATCTCTCGTGTTTATCGACACTCTCACAAACCCCATCGTTTCAATACCGGAAGCCATTCGCCAATCGGATGTGACGATTCCTTTTCGATAAAGTTCCTCAAAAAGATCCTTCGTTTTGTGTCTAATCAAAAAGAAATTTGTTTCAGATCCGACAATGACTTGAAATTGATCGAGTGTGCGGATAAATTTTTCAAGTTCATTTCTTTCTGTTCTAACCTCAGAAATTCTTGTATTCATCTTTTCCAAAGATCCTGATTCAAGTGCGTTACAAGCAAGTTCTTGCGCCGGAGTCGATACAGAAAACATTGTTTTTAACAGTTCCAGAGAAACAATCATCTTTTCGCTCGCAATGACGTATCCGATTCTAGCTCCTGCTAACCCAAATGCTTTTGAAAAAGATCTGATGACGAGAATGTTTGGAAAATCTCGAATCAGCGACGACGCAGATTTTTCTGGGAAATCGCTGTAATACTCTTGATAAACTTCGTTCACAACAATAAGACGAGATGAATTCTCTTTTGCTATTTGAGAAATGTGGTCTAAAGAAATCACCTTGCCCGTCGGATTATTCGGAGTACATAACCAAATTATTTTTGCATCGGTCTCATTTGCCTTTATCGTCATCTCGACAATGTCTGTATCCGTCATTTCAAAATCATTTTCTGACTTCAAAGAATATAACGAGGGAGATCCTCCAACTTTATAATTGGTTGCGATCATCCGTTCGAATGTTGGAACAACGGTAAGAGTCGATTCACCAGGATTTAAATAAAGCCTCGGGAGAATTTCAATGATTTCATCTGCTCCTGCGAAAATGGAAATGGTATTTAAAGGTACGTTCAAAAAAGCGGAAAGCGTTTGTTTGAGGCCGAGAGACTGTCTATCTGGCAATGACGCATATTTTTGATCATCGCAATTCTGCCCCTCGGCAAGATCGAATCTCAATCTATCATTTTTAGACACACCTTCTTTTTTTTGAACATTCTTATATTCAAAAAATTGTTGTGCGGCATTTGAAAATGAAAGATTAGACATAATATTCCGTATAGCTTATCTTAAATTTTATAAATCACTG
>CAYHDY010000021.1:0-15659 GCA_964355525.1 uncultured Gammaproteobacteria bacterium
TTAAAGTTAGTAAGATTAACTCTTGAGCAAGCCTCATCAATTACATCAATAGCCTTGTCTGGTAAAAACCTATCATTTATATATCTCTCTGATAAAATAGTAGCCTCCCTAATTATTTCATCAGGAATTATTACCCTATGGTAATTCTCATAATACCCTTTTATACCTTTAAGAATTTCTATGGTTTCTTCAACAGATGGTTCTTCAACCATAATCGGCTGAAAACGACGCTCAAGGGCAGGATCCTTCTCAATGTATCGTTGGTATTCTTTCAATGTTGTCGCGCCGATTGCACGAAGTTTCCCTCGCGCAAGTGCAGGTTTTAACATGTTGGATGCATCGAGTGTTCCTCCATCTGTTGTGCCTGTTCCAACGAGTGTGTGCAGTTCATCGATAAATAAAATAATCTTTCCGTTTGAATTTTCGATTTCTTTGATGACAGCTTTTAATCTGTCTTCGAATTCTCCACGATACTTTGTCCCCGCAACAAGCGATCCGATGTCGAGGACGAAGATAGATTTATTTTTCAAAAGTTCCGGAACATCCCCTGAAGCAATGCGTTGCGCGAGACCTTCAACGATCGCTGTTTTTCCGACGCCGGCCTCACCAATCAAGACCGGATTGTTTTTTGTTCGTCGTGTGAGAACCTGCATGAGTCTGCGAATTTCCGCATCACGACCGATAACAGGATCAAGTTCGCCGAGTTGGGCGGCCTCTGTGAGATCCGATCCGTATTTCTCGAGTGTTTGATAGCGTGCTTCCGGTTCCGGAGAATCAACGCGTTGCGCTCCGCGAATATCTTTGAGCGCACGCATCACGGATTCCTCCGTCATCTCAAATCCGAGCAGTAATCGTTCAACTGGTTGATTCTCTAGCAAGCCAAGAAGAAGATGTTCTGTGGAAATAAATTCATCTTTGAATTCTTTTGCTTTTTTATGTGCGTTCGCAAGGACATCCGCCATTTGTTGACTGAGATACATCTGCCCGACTCCGCCTGCTTGCGGGGCAGGGGATTTGGGTAATGTTTCCAGAATATGATCCAGTTCATGACGCAGTTCCGTATCTTTTGTTGTAATCTTTTCAATAATGAGCGGGACAATTCCATCTGGTTGCGTGATGAGTGCAACAAGAAGATGGATCGGCTCGAGCGCTTGTTGGCCATTCTCAATGGCAATATTATGGGCACGTTGAAGAGCTTCTTGTGACTTGAGTGTAAAATTATTTGGAAGCATATGATTATGTTAGCACTCAGAAGTATAGAGTGCTAAAATTCAGCTGTCAACGCTGATTTTATTTACAAAAAGCCTTGTTTTATATAGAATATGAACGAACCAGGATAATAGATCACTATGATAACGCACAATCTTCTCGGAGTTCGCATCGACGATCTCGACGATGCAAAACTCGAGCAACAACTTGAAAGATGGTTGCACGAATCAACGTTTCGGATGATTGTGACACCCAATCCTGAATTTATTTTATATGCGAATAAGAATACTCATTTCAAATCACTCTTAAATAAGAGCGATCTTTCTCTTCCCGATGGAGTCGGACTTCGGTTCGGTGTTGCTGCGCTCACGGATGAAGTCATTCATCATCGACATACGGGTGTTGATCTTGTCGAACTACTTGCATGTGTTTGTTCGAAAAATGATTGTCGAGTCTTGTTGTTTGGTGGTGCGCCGAATTCGGCCATCGAGACAAAAAAACTTCTGAAGAGATTATACCCAACGCTTGAAATCGAGTCGATGGATCCGGGGAAGATAAAAGGCGATGTTCACTCCGTCGATCTTTCAGAAAAATGTATCGAAGATATTCGGTCGTATAAACCAGATGTTTTAATCGTTGCTCTCGGACAAGGAAAACAAGAACAATGCATCGATCAGATTCGAGAGATCATTCCAACACTGCGAATTGCTGTCGGTGTCGGTGGGGCGTTTGATACATTAAGCGGAAACGTTCCGCGAGCACCATATTTTTTGCGTAAATCCGGTCTCGAATGGATGTGGCGTGTTTTCATTGAACCGAAAAGATTCCTGCGTATTTGGAATGCTGTAATCGTCTTTCCCGCCGTCATTGTTTGGGGTACACTGAGGCAGCGCCGTTTTTTTCGCGCATGTCGAAATGTTTTTCCTGAAATTTATCATCAACTGACTGATTTATGAATATTGTCACACGTATTGCCCCGTCTCCAACCGGATACATGCATATCGGATCGCTCCGAACCGCCTTGTACAATTATTTTTACGCAAAAAAATTCAACGGAAAATTTCTTCTACGCGTAGAAGATACAGATCGCACACGTTATGTTGAAGGTTCTGTTGAGGCATTGATCCGAATGTTTGATCGTCTCGGAATTGTTTATGATGAGGGTCCGATCATGAAAGACAATCAAATTATTGAAAAAGGGGATAATGGTCCGTATTTTCAATCTGAACGTCTGGCATTGTATGGAGAGTATGCACAAAAATTGATCGAAAAAAACGCTGCGTATTATTGTTTTTGTTCTGCGGAACGTCTCAAAGAAGTTCGGGATAGACAGCAGACTGCCAAACTCCCTACAAAATACGATCGTCATTGCAAATCATTGACCCATGCAGAAATTCAATCGAAACTTGATGCAAAGGAACCTCATGTCATTCGTTTGTTTATTCCAGAAGGATCAACTTCGTTTCATGATGAGATTCGCGGGGATATTCGCATTGAGAATAGTGAGGTGGATGATCAGGTATTGATGAAGACGGATGGATTTCCAACGTATCACATGGCGGTTGTCGTTGATGATCATTTGATGGGTGTGACACATGTCATTCGCGCGGAGGAATGGATTTCCTCTACGCCGAAGCATATTATTTTGCACCAATTATTCGGTTGGGATATCCCGGTTTATGCGCATCTTCCTCTCATTTTGAATAAGGATCGTTCAAAGTTATCGAAGAGACAAGGTGATGTCGCTGTGGAAGATTTTTTGGACAAAGGGTATTTGTCGGAAGCATTGATCAATTATGTTTCTTTGCTCGGATTTAATCCGTCCGGTGAAAAAGAAATTTATACGATTGAGGAACTCATTGAAGGATTTGATCTCACACGTGTCAATAAAAGCGGAGCGATTTTTGACGTTGAAAAATTGAATTGGGTGAACGGAGAATATCTGAAACGGAAAACGTTGGAAGAATTGGAAGAGCTTGCTAAGCCGTTTTTGAAAAAAGCACACGTGAATATCGATGAATTCTTTTTGAAAAAAATTCTCACGATTGAACGCGATCGACTGAACACACTCGGAGAAATTCCTGAGCGTGTTCGTGTCTATCAATCCCTTCCGGAATTTCCTATTGAATCCGTTGTTTGGAAAAAAGCGGATAAAGAAGATGCGAAAAAACAATTGGAATCTGTTCATGTATTTCTTCGAGACGCATCGGATGCGATCTTTTCAGAAATCACTCTCGTCGAGAGTGCTGTAAAGGAGTATATTGAGAAAGAAGGACTGGAAAATGGAAATGTTCTTTGGCCACTGCGCGTTGCACTTTCTGGACAAGAACGTTCTCCAAATCCGTTCGAATTGATTTGGTTGTTCGGGAGAGATGAGTCCCTTAAACGCATTGAGTCTGCTGTAATCAGATTATCTTGAGTATGAAACACTCGGGAGGATATCGATATTCTTTCGTCTTCGGGATGATGATCCTTTTCTTTTGTTCCTCACAATCCGTTTTGGCGGAAGAGGCAAATAATCCTGATCTCTCGGTCGTTCATCAATCCATCGAAGAGAAACAAAGGAACATTGCGGCGATTAATCAGCAAATTAATGAGTTCAGGCAAAAAATTTCAGAAAAAGAATCAGAAAAAACATCTCTTGCGAATCAGTTGGATTTGCTTAAAAACAGAATGGGAAAAACCCAGGCGGAAATCGATGAAGCAAACTTGGAAATGGATCTTGTACGAACAGAAATGGATGCAACAGAACAGGAATTGCGAGTGATTGAGTTAAAACTTGATCGCGAACGCGAAAACATTCTCCACGTTCTTGAACAAATCCAGTCCGGAGATGCACATCTTCCTTTGGAAACGTTTTATAGCGCAAAAAACTTCTCTGAATTCTTTAATGCTATTGAGCAATTGCAACAGGTCAATGCAGATTTGAAACGAACGGTTGATGAAACAAAACGACTGAAGCAACAAGATGATGAGAAACATTTATTGCAGATTGCAAAACAAACTCAACTCAATGATTTGCAAATAGCTCTTGAAAAAGACAAAATTCGTTTGAATCAGGAATCAGAATCGAATCAACTTTTGATGGCAGATGTACAAACATCCGAAGGTCGATTCCAAAAATTGCTGACAGATTTGAAACAAGAACAACTGTTTGTTCAAGATCAAGTTCAAGAATTACAATCAAAACTTGAACAGAAAATCAAACCAACGGATGCGATTGGCGGGGGATTGCTCTCCTGGCCTGTCGATCCGAGGATTCGTGGTGTAAATGTTCTTTATCATGATCCAACCTATCCGTTTCGAAATCTGTTTGAGCATTCCGGAATCGATTTACCCGCGTTCACAGGAACTCCTGTTCGTTCTGCCGCAGCTGGTTTTGTTGCATGGACACGAAAGGGGACACAGTATGGAAATTATGTGATGGTCATCCATTCTGACGGAATGGCAACTCTGTATGCCCATCTTTCTCGTATTGATGTTGTTCCGGATCAATTTTTGACGCGTGGTGAACAACTCGGTGCGATTGGAATGACAGGTTTTGCAACGGGGCCGCATTTACATTTTGAGGTTCGTAAAGAGGGGATACCTGTTGATCCGATTCCATTTCTTCCTTCTATTTAATTTTTTTTACGTATGAATATTCAATTGGCGTTTATTGTTAAGATCATCGGATGGATTCTCACGGGGATTCCCCTTGTCATGTTTTTATTTTTTTCGTTTCACATGTTAAAAGGAATCATGGAAGATGATGAACAAGTAAAAGGAATCGTTTCATTGTTTCTGACTGTTTTTTTGATCGGTCTCGTCATTCTCCTTTTTACGTACCTTACGAATTTCTTTTCTTCAGGATCATTTTGATTTCTAAAGAAGAGAAGAGAACCTCCTGCCCGGAGGTTTCTTTATCTCTTTATTTAGTGTCGTACAATATATCTTATACGACACAACAGAAAGTGCGTTTAAAAACAGCGGGTATGGTAGTACCTGTATTTTCTCTCAATTAAGCACAAATAAGGGTTTTTGGCTTGTGGGTTGATTTTCATTAAGTCCTTTATGGATCTATCCATGAAAAATAAAATATGCGTTTCATTTTTATATAGATCGTATGCAGGCTTCGTTTCTTTTTGTTCTGATGTCTGATTAAAACCGTGTTGAATTGACGCACAAGATTTTTCTTGTCACCTACCCATCTGCATCTGTAGCTATTATTATTTTGCGACACTTAGTAGTTTTGCTTCAATATGAAAATCATCTTTCGTTAATTCAGATTCTGATACATCTAGTTTTTTTATCGAAAGAAAAATTGGGTAGTGATCCCCTGCCCTCCTATTTGTAATAGACGTGATCGCCAAAACGTAAATCAATATATTGAAGGTGTGATGTATCTTTCAGCGTATTTTGAAGAAGTGTTTTTAATTTTTCTGCTTGAGTCGTAACGTCTGTGCTCGGATCAAACAAAATGGTATAGCCTTGGTTTGTTAAAACCCCCCTCCACTTCCCTGCCAGTTGGTCTATTTGAATTTCTTTTGTGGAAATGGATTGTTCTGCAAGTCGATGAACAAATAAGAAGATATTCGTGATTTCTGACGAAGAAAGAACATGATCCCCAACGTTTACAACTGTGTTGTTTCGATCGATAAAAACGGGTAAGGGTTGAATTTTTGATGGTTGAACCAATTGAGGGGGTATTTGAGATGATTCAATTTTTTGCATTAACGTACCCGAAAGGTCTACAAGAAACGTATCTGAACCAGTTTTCCATGTAAATTGCGAAGCTCGTTCTTTTACATCAACGAAAATCGTGTTATGGGAAACGCGTATGTGGATTGAATCAAAGGAAAAAGATTTTGATAGTGTTTCTTGAAGTTTTTTTTCTGAAAAGAGAAAACGATTCGTGCTATGAAAGAAAAAAAGATGTGACGATTGTAAATATTCGTTCGATTGTTTTTGAAATTCGGACTGTGCATTTGGATTTAATCCTGTAATAGAAACATCTTTGAGAGCAAAACCTGAATACGAGTAAAGAAAAATGAAAGAAACGCATGCGATGAAAAAAATGACACCACCTCCAATGATTTTAGAAACAGGAAGTTTTTTGCGATCCTTAAAATAAGGATTACGATAGACACCCGTTGTGTATTGCTTCCGTTGCAAGCGTTTAAAATGATCGCGTTTTTGCATAGTTAGACAATGACACGTGGAAGTAAAGGGTTGATACGTGAAAGAACTTCATACGGAATCGTGGATATTTTTGCTGCGATAAGATCCGCTGTCATGCGATGTCTTGCGTCTTGACCAAGCAGAATGACTTCCTGATTTTTAACAACACTAGGAACATCGGAGACATCGATGATGGTCATATTCATGCAAATACGTCCAAGAACCTTACAACGATAGCCACCGACGAGAACTTCTCCTTTTGAAGACAGTCGTCGATCATATCCATCCCAATATCCAACGGGAAGCACAGCAATGCGACTTCTTTTTGTCAACGTTTCGGTAAGTCCATATCCAATCGGTGTTCCAGCTGGAAGTGATTTTACTTGCGCAATGCGAGTTTTCCAAGAAAGAACAGGTTCGAGCACGCATGGAATGGATTGTTTCTTCATGGTCTCTTCAGTGGATGTCGAAGGCCAAATCCCGTACATACTTATTCCCGCACGAACAAGTGTTCCTTGTGTTTGCGGATATAAAATAATTGCCGCAGAGCACGCACAATGAATATATTCCGGCGTGAATCCAAACGAAGAAACAAGTTCGCATACAGATTGAAAACGTTGGAATTGTCTTGTGGCGTATTCTGGATTCGTAGATTCTTCCACGTTTGCAAAATGTGTTGAGAGACCAACGAGTTGAATATGTTGAGAAGCTCGAATTGTATTGAGAAGATCTTGTACGTCATCCATGTTTACACCCTGACGCGATGTTCCTGTTTCGATTTTTAAATGAATACGAGCAGCATTTGCAGATTTAGAGGCGATGGATTCTGCATCGCGCAATCCTTCAAGATCATAAAGAGTCAAATCGATTTGCTCACGGAATGCCTCTGCGAATCGTTCGGACAAGGTGTAACCGAGGACAATAATGAGTGACGATGGAAACAGGTCACGCAATTCGAGTGCTTCATCGATTGAATCAACAGCGAATGCATCCACTCCCGCTCGTCGTGCAATGCGCGCAACTTCTTTCATGCCGTGTCCGTACGCATTTGCTTTTACGACAGCACAAAACGTCGCTCCTGGCAGGGTAAGAGAACGAAGTGTTTGAATATTTGAGACAAGAGCTTGCTCGCGAATTTCAACCCATGTGCGGTGCATACGTGAGGGTGCTTCGATGAATTTTGATCGCGATAATGTTTTTATGATGTCTACGGGCCGTCGGACTCTTCGCCGCCGTTCCCTACGACATCATAAAAACATTATCGCTTCTCGAGATGATGAATCATTTCGATGGGAATGTTTCGATGATTTTCGAACATCCAGCGCTCGAGATCGGCTTTTAATTCGAGTTGATCGTATCCGAGGACGATGAGGTTTGGTTTGAGTTCATCGAGAATGTGATAGGTTCCAAGTTCTTGATCACTGAGAACAGCTCGATAGACGGACGGATCTGATGCGATACGATTGAGTCGATCATTCTCCTTGTTTTTCGGTTCCTTCTGTTTCAATCGTCGAACATGTTCGTCTCGAGCGACAGCAACGATGAGCTCACTTCCCTTCTTTGCTGCCTCAGAAATCACAAATTGATGCCCTTCATGGAATCCGTCGAACGTTCCGAAAATAAGCACACGTTGCGTCATACAACATCGGTTGATTCTGGATTTTTTGGTTTGAGTGTAGGAAATAAAATGACTTCTTTCAAATTCGGAGCGTTGGTTAAGAATGCGACAAGACGATCGATTCCAATGGCCATTCCGCTTGTCGGGGGCATTCCGTGTTCGAGTGCAGAGAGAAATTCTTCATCGAGAAACTGTGCCTCTTCACTTCCCTGTTCACGCAAATCTTCCTGCGCCATAAAACGTCGGCGTTGCTCGATTGGATCGTTTAGTTCATGGTAGTACGCATTGATAATCTCCATTCCGTGAACAACAAGCTGAACGGAAGCGGACTTTGTTGGATCTGTTGGGCTCTCCTTTGCGAGAGGCTTTAATTCAACGGGGTAATCAAAAATCCAAACAGGTTGCGTAATGTGTGCACGTGCAGTCTTTTTAAAGAGTTGATCGTAATGTTCACCGATTCCAACGGAGTTCTTAAAATCAACATCAAGACCTTTTTCCCGTACGATACGAATCAAATCTGTCTCTGTCTTATAAAGATCAATATCGATTCCACAATCTTCGAGAATCGATTCTCTAAATGTCTTACGTGGCCATGCAGATTCAAAATCAATCTCATCTTCCCCATACGGAACACGAAGCGTGTTCATGGATGATTGAATGATATGACGCATGATCTCCTCGAGAAAATTTACATAGGTGTCTTTGTCCTTCACGAAGGCCCAGTAAAGTTCGATGGTTGTAAATTCAGGGTTGTGTGCAAAATCAATTCCTTCATTTCGAAATAATCGACCGATCTCATAAACTTTTTCAAACCCGCCAACAATCAAGCGTTTGAGATAAAGCTCAGGCGCAATACGCAAATATAAATCCGCATCCAACGCATTGTGGTGTGTAATAAATGGTCGAGCATTTGCTCCTCCTGGAATTGGTTGGAGAATTGGAGTTTCGACTTCGAGAAAATCACGATCGTCGAGAAAATGTCTGAGTGATGAGATAAGTTTCGAACGTTTAATGAATCGATCACGCACTTCCTGATTCATGATCAAATCCAATTCACGCTCGCGATAGCGTGCTTCCACGTCTGTAAGACCATGAAATTTTTCTGGCAGCGGTAAAAGAGATTTTGCCATGATGCGAAAGGATTTCACATCGATTGTTGGCTCGCCTTTTTTTGTATTGAAAACAACTCCGGACACTTCCACGATATCTCCAACATCTACAAACGTGTGAAATTGTTCATACGTTTCTTCCCCGATCTGATCCCGATGAAGAGCGAGTTGCATTGTGCGTGATGCATCTTGTAATTGTACGAATGTCAGTCCGCCGTGTTTGCGAATTAATCGAATGCGACCATCACACACAACGGAAGTTTGGTTCGCTAAAAATGATTCGAAATTATCCATGACTTCCTGAAGCATGTGCGTTCTTTTTGATCCGGACGGATACGGATCCAGTCCTTGCACTTTCATCTGTTCCAATCGTTCGCGTCGGACAATTTCTTCCTGTGTCATATGATATTTTTACCCGGCAGCTGCCGGGTGTAGGGACTGGTCTTGTGCCCGCCCACGATTAAAACAAAAAATACAGCCTTTGTGGCCATATTTTATCGACAATCCATCGGAATGTCAAAATTATTTGATGGATAATATTTTATAGGAAACGGTTCCGGCCGGTGTGTTGATCTCAATGACTTCATCGACATTTCGACCCATGAATGCTTGTCCGATCGGTGATTCGTTGCTGATTTTTCCGGCCATAGGATCTGCTTCACTTGATCCGACCATGATGAATGTCTTTTTCGTTTCGCGAACTTCCACATCAAAGGTTGTTCCAAGATTAATGGTATTTCCACCAAGCATATCCTCGACAATAATATGATCGCTAATCATTGCCTCAAGTTGTGCGACACGAGATTCATTGAGACCTTGTTGTTCTTTCGCTTCGTGATATTCAAAATTCTCGGAGAGATCTCCGAGTTCTGTTGCGGCACTGATTTTTTCTGCAATGCGTTTTCTGGTTTCTTTTGTACGAAGAATGAGTTCTTGTTTCAAGCCTTCGAGACCAGGGGCGGAAATATAGATAGGCATAGGTCAGCTTTCAAAAAATGAAACCCGCGGCGCGTGCCACGAGTGGTGACTTTCATCATAGGGAGATTCCATCTTTCTGTCAAGATCTGTCGATCGTAAACAAAGGATTATGTCTGTTTGCGTCGATAAACAAATGTTGCAACAAGTGTTGAAATCGGGACGCAAAGAATAAGCGCCATTGTCCCCGCGATTGTTCTTACAATTTCTTCCGTCACAATTTCCGTGTTAAGAAAACTCAGAGTATCGACAGAGTGATAAAGAAACAAAAGAAGAACAGGCATGCTTGCTCCTGCATAGACAAGAACAAGCGTGTTTATGGTTGACGCGATATGATGACGACCGATGCGCATGGAACGGAAAAAAAGTTGCTTACGAGAAAGGGACGGGTCTGTGTTTGCGAGTTCGTGTACGATTTCTGTCTGTGAAATGCAGATGTCATCAAGAACACCAACGGCGCCTAATATCACACCGGCTAAAAAGAGTTTGACGGTTGTAAAATGCGCAGAGGCGTCTCCAATGAGCAGGACGGCATCATCTGTTCCGGTTCCAGACAATTTGGTCCATGCCGAAAAGACATAGGCAAATAGCAGAACCAGAAGAAATCCGATAATCGTGGAGAGAAATGCAAAGAACGATTCCTTTCGAAATCCATGGGCGACATGCATGTTTACGGCGAGAATGAGAACAGACCCGATAATCGTCGTTGTAATAATATCTCCTCCGTGAAGAATCGTTGGAAACAGATATCCAAACAAAACAAGAAGTGTAATTACAAGTCCTACAAGTGAAGAAAGTCCTCGACCCCATCCGATGAGCAGTGCAAGGATGATGAAAAGGACGGAGATCCAGAGAAGAGCGTTTGTTCGAATAACATCTTCAAAATAAACACGCGGCGGCACTCCATCAATTTTTTGAAGAGCAACACGATCGCCCGCAACAAGTTTTATTGAAATACCGTTTGGTGACGAATCTTTTGTACGGACTTCGACGATTTCACCGGAAGATGTCTTTGCACGAAACGCATATGAGTTCAATCCATCCTTTTCCGTAACCGAGGAAATGATTTCCGTAATCGTTCCTTTCATTTCAACAGTTGTTCTTGAAAGATCTGGTTCTTCTGCACGAGCCGACCATCCGGGAATCAGAAAGAGAAATAAAATAACAAACAAGATTTTTTTCATACCAACACTATCGTATCAAGTATTTTGAGAATCGAACATTCTCAAATGGTTCAATGAGTTCGATGAGTAAACCACCAACCTAAAATTTCATCCGCAAGCGGTACGGCTGCGGACGTACTCTCACCCCCTTCTTCAACAAGAACTGTGAGCGCGATGGTTGGATGATCATACGGAGCAAAACCGGTAAACCAGGAATGGTTCGGTCGGTTAACTGCCGATTGCGCGGTTCCTGTTTTTCCTGCGACGACTACAGGGAGATCTAAAAGTCGTCGGTTGCTTCCATTTGTCACAGATTGCCGCATGCCTTCACGCACGATTCGAATCGCACTCGCATCGTATTCCTGAATTTGAACGCGATCATCGCTCGACAGATCGATGGTCTTTCCTCCCTCGATCGCTTGTATCACATGAGGTCGAATCGTATACCCTCCGTTTGCAATTGTGGAAGTTGCAACAGCCATTTGTAAGGGGGTTGTCAAAAAATCTCCTTGTCCAATGGAAAGATGGTACGTATCTCCGACGTACCAACGTTCTCCCTTTACTTTGAGTTTCCAGTCTTTGGATGGAAGAAATCCTGTTGATTCTCCTGGAATATCAATTCCGGTTTTTGAACCGAAACCAAAAATTTGTGCATATCGAACGATGCGATCTACTCCGAGACCCGTTACGTTACTGAATCCTCCACCAATCATATAAAAAAACGTGTTGACGGATTCCGCGATCGCTTTGCGTACATCTGTTACTCCATGACCTCCCGCCTTCCAATCCGGGAAAAACCAATCCCCTACGTGGATCCCCCCGACAGAAAGAAACGAAGTGTGTTCATCAATGATATGCTCTTTTAATGCTGCATAGGCGATAAATGGTTTAAAGATGGATCCTGACGGGTAATTTCCAGAAATCGCTCGAAAGAAAAGTGGCTGATCCGGATTCTCTGACAGCTGTTTATAACTCGTTTGATCGATTCCAGAAGCAAAAAGATTATTATCAAAAGACGGTGCGCTGACAATCGCTCGAATGATTCCTGTATTTGGATCCATGGCGATGACAGATCCTTTTGTCGCGCCAACTTTTTTTAAAATATCCGCGAGATGAATTTCGATGAACTTTTGAAATTCAAGATCAATTCCCAAAATAAGTGTAGAGCCGGCGATCGGATCTGTTTTTGAAACAACAGAAAGTTCGTGTCCAACCGCATCCACTTCCGAAATTTGTTTTCCGGGTGTTCCTCGCAATAAATCTTCCGCTTGTTTTTCTACACCTGTTTTTCCAATAACATCGATCGGACGGTATCCTTTTTTAGAAGCATACTCAAATTCCTCAGACGTTATTTTTCCGGTGTAGCCGAGGACGTGAGAAAGAGACAATAGGGCGGATGGATAATGGCGTTGTGTTGAAGTGACTAACTCAAAACCTGGAAATTTTGCAATATCAATATCGAGACGCATGGCAGATTCAAAAGAAATTTTTTGCAAAATGGGGATTTTTTCCGATGGACGTTTGATATATTGCGTCAAAAGTAAATCAATGTCTGCTCGTTGCAGACCGATCGTTGCACAAAGATGATTAATGACGTAATCACGTTCATTGGGATCCTTTGGCAATGAACCGATCGTCATCGTTAAGAGAAATGAGGGGATATTTTCTGCCAGTACGACACCGTTTCGATCAAGAATTTGTCCACGAGGAGGAACAATGCGGGTTGTGTGATAGCGATTTTGTTCCGCCATTGCACGGTAATAGGGACCATTTAATACTTGAAGATACAATCCTCGCACGAGAAACAAACCTATGACGCAAAAAATAAACCACCGGCCGATGCGCCGTCGTTTATAAGAAAGAGATGTGTGCAGGCTCTGGCCATGTCCAAAACTTTCGGCAGAAAATGCTGTATCAATTGAATCGGATGTTTTATCACGTGCTAACGTAAAATGGTCTCGTTGTTGAATCACGAAAACGGATGATGCGTCAAAATTTTTTTTTCGATGAAACATGTTAAAACGTTTGACGTGCGTGAGGAATCAAAAAAAGTTTTATGAGAATGAGATGAATACGCTTTGCAAAAAGAAATAAAATCATTAAAAAAATGACAAGGGTCAGATAGTGGTATTTTGCATCTTGAAGATATGCCCATGCGTTAAACGGATTTTTTGTGACAAACGATTTTGTTATACGAAGCATCGCATCTGCGAATAAAAAACCTGTGTAACCCAACAATGAACAGGTCATAACTCCATAAAAGGAGCGATTCGAAAAAATGCGTTGTGCGCTTAGTATGGAAATGCATGCAGCAAAAAGATAAGCAAGAGTGATAAAAGGTGTTTGAGAGTGATGTAAAATATCAAGAAAAATTCCATGCAGGATCATCCAGGATGCAGCTGAAGAGATGCCATGATGCTGCAGGAGATAAACACTCACAGCAAATACAAATGGAGTGAAACGAATAATTCCATGGAAAGATGCAAAAAAACTGGTCTCGATGACAGATAAGAGAAGAGCGATTAAAACATGTAGTAAAAGACGCATCATACATCTGTCGGGGCGAGGATTATGACACTGTCAAAACGTCGAATATCAACGAGCGGTTCAAGGATCGCATGTTGAAACGGCGCTTCAGGATCCGGTTTAACTGTGTTCACGATACCTACCACAAGGCCGGTTGGAACATGTTCTTCAAGTCCGCTCGTCACAACGAGATCATTAACATGAATCTCTTCATCGAATGGAATAAATTTCAATTCGATTAAATTTCCCGTTGTTCCCTGTGCGATGCCGATGGTTCGCGTTTTATTAAAAAGTGTGACACCTGTTGCAATACTCGGATCCGTTGAGGTTGTTACGGTTGATTGGTAACGATCTGTGTGTGTGATTTTTCCAACGTATATTCCCTCTCCAACAATGACAGCAGATCCTTCAACGATCCGTTCCTCTGTTCCGACATTAATCGAAAACGTTGTGTTTTGGTTTGAAACAGCTCGGCTCACAATAGATGCGTGTACTCCTTTTAATTTTCGCTGATTGAGAAAACCAAGCTCTTTTTGCAATGTTTCATTCTGAAGTTTTAATGATTCAAACGCTGCACGATCAACGGCATACTGATTGCGTTCAGAAACGATTTTTTGATAATCGCTTATATGGATCGATGAATCGCCGAATAATTTTATGTAGGTGTTTGAAATCCATGTTGCAGAAGAGACAAATGGAACTTGAATAAAAGACAATCGTTTCAAAAAAAACGATTGACCCAAGAAAAGAAAACCGATAACGATCACCATGAGTGCGTATGAGACTGTTCGACGTTTTTTTAAATACCAAGTCCGAGAGATGGACATAGACTAAACAATATTCCCTTCTGTTGCAGATGGAAGAGAAATATCTTTGAGTAATTCTTCATTTTCAAGAAGAAGACCCGCTCCACGAACAACACAGGTAATGGGATCTTCCGCAACACGTACAGGGATTTCCGCATGACGAC
Source organism: uncultured Gammaproteobacteria bacterium (assembly GCA_964355525.1). Classification (GTDB taxonomy): domain Bacteria; phylum Patescibacteriota; class Patescibacteriia; order UBA9934; family GWF2-40-263; genus XYB2-FULL-45-11. Next base: position 14,731 of record CAYHDY010000021.1, read on the forward strand.
TGATGAGTGTGTCGAGTCCGCGAAGAAGAGCTCCTCCGCCTGTAAGTACGATGCCGCGCTCGTAAATATCTGCAACAAGTTCCGGAGGCGTTTTTTCAAGAGTAGCCTTTATTTGTTCGACAATCGTACGAACAGAGCGATCTGTTGCTTCTCGTAATTGTGCATCGGTGATATTGATTTCGCGTGGAAGGCCTGTAATAAGGTCACGACCGCGCATTTCCATTTCAAGAGATGTTTCCTGTGGCATCGCCGAACCGATACGCATCTTTACCTTTTCTGCGACGCGTTCTCCAAGGAGAAGATTAAAGACATCACGCGCGTATTGAATAATATTTTTGTTCAGCTCGTCTCCGGCAATCTCAAGAGACTTCCATGTAACGATTCCGGAAAGAGACATCACGGCAATCTCTGTCGTTCCGCCTCCGATATCGACAAGCATCATTCCGACAGATTCAGAAAGGGGCAATCGTGCTCCAAGAGCGGCAAGCATTGGATTTTCAACAAGAAAAACTTTTCTTGCACCTGCGGAGAGTGCGGCATCCTCTACGGCTTTACGTTCCACTTCGGTTGTCTCAAGCGGCACGCCGATGACAATACGCGGACGTGGAGAGAATGTGAAAGATTTTGAATACGCTTTTTCAATGAAATGCCGCAACATTTTTTCTGTGACTTCAAAATCCGAGATCACGCCTTTCGATAAAGGTTTCGTGATTAAAATATGCGGAGGAGTTTTACCAAGCATGTCCTTTGCATCTTTTCCAACAGCAAGAATTTGATCAGTACGTGTATTCACCGCGACAACGGAAGGTTCGTTGATAATAATGCCCCCTTCTTTTGAATAGACGAGAGTACTGGATGTTCCAAGATCGATACCTAGATCTTTTGAAAATTGTCCGAAGAATTTATCGAACATAATGAAATGGAGGTGG
>CAYHDY010000022.1:0-7208 GCA_964355525.1 uncultured Gammaproteobacteria bacterium
AGATCTCCTTGCGTACACGTGTAATCCTTATAGAAATACGCGTACTCGGAGCGACATCCGTCCGCGGAACCCCCGAAGCCGTAGAGGATGTTTCCATCTTTGTCTTTGACTGTCGAATCGCACAGTGAATTGTGCGGAGGTTTTGGATCGAGACCGCGACGGTTTTTGTAGTAATCGCCGTCAGTAGAATTTGAACCGTGGAACGGCCATGCCTTATCGCCCCATTGAGTCGGATCCATGACATCACCCCAGTCGATCACGATTTTTCGGAGAGGCATTTGGTTTTTATTTGCGTACACATAGAATGTGGCGTTCGCATGCACACTTCCGACTCCGAGAATCTCGCCGTTGTCTTTTCCGTTCACGGAAATTCTTCCTTCTTTATTTTCCATGCAAGACGTTCCAATACAACTTCCAACGGATTTCACGATCGGCGGAACCGGCGTTCCTCCCGGCGTTCCATCGCCTTTTGCACGAACATCCCATGCCCATGAACCGAGGCCGTCGTTACTGTACTTGCCGTAAGCATCTTTTGTAAGATCTATTTTGAGATAGTTCGCATCATGAAATGTTTGCAGAACAAATGATTCTGCAAAAATTTGTTGCAAACGTGAAATAGCAATGGCCGGTTCTGATTTATTTGCACCACTTTCCGGATAAAATAAATTCAATCCGCTTCCCTTTTTATGACAATAATTTGTTCCGCTTGTTTCCACATCATTTGGTTGACAGACATCGTCACCCGCACACACAAGACCATTCGAAGGGCCGCCAATACATGTTTTGTTCGGTGAAAAACAGGCACCTTCAACACAATTATTTGTCTTCCACTGTTCTGATTTTCCCGAACAATCGATCAGTTTACCTGCATCGGCACCGACCTTACCCGTACACTGAAACAAACTCTTGGAACACGTACCTTTTTTACATTCGTCTCCGCCGAATCCATAACACGGCTTTCCTATTTCGTCTCCGCTGATACATTGATAATTACATGTAATTGCCGTTCCTCCGTCTCCCTTGCTGTAACTATCATTCAACACCTTAAAGTCTTTCGTCCACACACTGGTTTTATTCCAGTTGCACTGCTGTAAAAGCGACGCTTGTTCCAGATCACTTGTTCCGCACGTAATATTATCGTCGTTTACATGTTCACAATATTGCGTATCAACAATTTTTGGGGAGAAATCCATTCGGAATGATTGATAGGCACGTGCGTCATCACCTTTGTCCGCACCGTATGTTGAGTTGATTACCGTATCCGGTTCCAAACACAAATTCGCATTATTCGCGTATGGGGTTGAGTACTTAACATCATCCGTTCCTTTTACACACGCCGCCGCCTTAAACGGAGACATGTCTTTACCGAGTCCAGAATTCTTATTCAAAAGATCGACGGTCTTTGTCAGTACACCAAACGGTGCTGCAACGGATGACACAGATAATCCGAAAAGTTTGTTCAGATCAGCCGACGCATTATGAACAGTAAACGCGCTCTGATTCCACAAACGATCCGTCCATGCCACGTTATGATGTGCAGCGTCCGCGAACGGCTGATTTGTTTCCGAAGCAACCTGAACAACAGAAGAACAAACGGGATATTGCCCGACATTAAACGTCAGATCTCTGTACCCATCCTGCCAAAGGAGCCCTGTTGAATCTTCTGGCTTGATCGCTGAAAACGAAGCAGCTGGATCGTAAAAGATGTGAAGGTTATTTTGCAAAACACCTTTTGCTTTACAATCTGCGTAGTAATCATGAACATTTTTGAAGGTTGCATACCCATTCGCATTATCTTCATCGCTATTCTTTGCTAATCCGTAATAGACATAAACAGTTACAGAAGAAGAATTTACCTTGGACGTAAAATTAGCAACAGAACTTCCCAAAAGAGAACTCTTCGTGATACCAGGCAACATCACATCCGAAGACGGTGGGAGGCAAGGTTTTCCAGGAAAATCTTTATTTGTTTCCGCGTGGAATGATTGTTTTGGAACACAGAAATACGGGGCATCGTTATCGCCCAATGTTTGTGTACACATTTTTCCGTCTGTTGTATTTTTCGCCGAATCATCCGCATTCGCACCCGGTGCATTTTCTCCGCAGAACGTCATGACAGCAAAATAATTCTTTGGACAATAGACCGACATGTCATAGGTACTAGGTGCATTTTCAGTAAAGTCGTTGTAGTCATCGCAACCGGAGCTGTCCGTTTCTGCACAAGCCAAACTCGAAACACCCACATCATACGCCGCGGACACATCCGCACAGTACGATGTGTTTTCCAATTTGTATCCGGCAGTCATGTCTTTTCCATACAAATCCGTCGAGCCCGAAAGTTGATCCACCGGCAACCATGTCAAACAAGCCTGATCTTTCGGATCCGTTGAGGCGTTCAGATGAATGGATGTGTCTTTTTCCAAACAGTATCCGGACCAACCGTAAACAATGTTGCTTGCGGTTTTCATCGTGCAGGTTCCCGGAACATCCGCCGATGGTTTTTCCGCATCTTTTGTGGCATCGGCAGCTCCTTTTTTGACGGTGCAATTCAAATCCGACGTACATTCCATTCCACGCAACACCCCTGATGTACACACTCCCTGCGGAGCATTTGATTGATTTTGCGTGTAATAACGCGTTTCAATTCCTTTGCCATATTCAACTTTCATGTAGTTGCACAAACAATCGTCCGTCACTTTTCCCGTTTTCGGATCCGGAGAACAAACTTTAGAATCTTTGTAACCGGTCACAAAATGAAATGGCAGCGACCAAGGTGTGAACGAAGAATCAAGACCCGATGACGGATCCGCACTTACCTTTAATGCATTCGTAATAAGATCCGTTCCGAGAACAAACGGATCTTTCTCGCTTCCGATCGCACCGTTTTGCCATTGATCTGCAACTTTATTTGGAAACGGTGAATCCGTTTCCGGGAATCCGCGACAAGATTGATGGTCATCAGATTGAGGTTGTAGTGGTTCAGCAACACCATCCCCATCCGTATCGCGAATATCCGTGAGACATCGGTTATTGTGACAGTATCCAAATGTTGTTGTCGTTGTTGGAACACAAACGGAACCTGTCGCCTTGCATGTTTTAACACAATTTTGACCATTTGAATCACACGTTACAGGAGGAGTTCCATCTTTCGTCACTAGACAAGCGATCGATGTCGTCGCAACACATAGACCTGTATTTACACCTGCATTTATATCGCAAACAGGAGTCGGATTTCCGTCCGCATCTTTTGCTTCTTTTCCAGGAACATTACAATCTTTTGAAAATGTTGTTGTATCTGTTGGTTTAACTTTGCAAGAAACAGACGAGACATTCTCGCAAGAACCGGTGGCGCAAATATCTTTTGGTCCTCCGACGCATTCTTTATTTGAAATACAGGTACGTTTCGATTCGGAACAAATTCCGATCGTACATTGAACACCATCGGCAATCGGATTTTTGATCTCGTCTTCGCTACAAGCCCCCGCATTGAACACTAATCGATAATCCGGTGCGACATCTATTCCCGTCTTAATGCAAGAAGCCGCTGAAACGTCTTTATCTGTTTTTGTTGATCCGTAAAGATCGATGGTGCAATCATTGTCATCCTGACACTCGATGGAAGTATTCGTTGTTCCTTTTACAAGTCCATTTCCATCTTCTCCTTTTTTATACGTGCAGAGCGAAATCTTTTTATTCGCACTCATGTTCACCTGTGTGTATTTTTCCACTGGCAATTGGTTTGGAATTTCAAATCCGGCGTACTCACGTCCGGCCCAGCTGACATCGCGGGAAGAATACTCGAGCGGCGAGAAAATCACAGCGGGACGCGTCGCCCAGGATGTACATTGCGATTGTCCACCTTCCATCTTCCCTTCCGAACACAAGTTCACAGCATCACAAATCTGAACATATTTATTATTGTTCGGATCCCAACTTGTGCGTCCGCTTGAGCAAGACAACCACTCAGAGCAGGTGCGATCACGAGCCACTTTCAACACCATGTTTGTATCATTACTCAATCGGAAATCGGATGAATCCATGTTTTGACAGGTTCCGTGAAGATGAGGATTTGCATTCAAACTTGTGCCCAATACCGGACAATCAGAATTCTGAAAACAAGAACGTTCATCCGTAACAGAACCGGACACCTTCGCATACGGACTGAGCAATGGATCTGAAGAATCTGTCTGATACTGACAACGTCGTGCGCACAAATCAACAGATGAACCGCTTAAGCCGATTTGTGATTTGACGGCGTCTGAGATTGGGTGCTTGTCCGGATCTGTCGGGAATTTTCCGGCGTTTGCTTGATTACAATCAATCGGATCAACGAGATCATTTGGTTTCCCGATCAGAAGAACGTCCGCGTGCATGGACAAAACATAACTTGCACTCGCGTTATATTTCAATTCGGAATTTGTGGTGATGTTGAATAATGCACAGCCGTTTTTCTGACTGACGCGTCCGTTACATTGATCCGTGTTGGCGACATTTTTATTTTCCAACTTATCGTTATTGATAACGTAGTAAGATTTTCCGGCTCCGTGATTTTCCACACTCGTATCCGTCACATCCAAAAGATTCGAACAACGGTCAGAACCTGTATCACATTGTCCGACCCAACCGTCATAGTGCGTTTCAACGCCATTCACGATTTTTGTATCGCCGTTTTTCCAAATCTCTGAGCGTTCTCCGGCCGTAAGATAGGCAGAATCCACTTCCGGATCATATTTTCCATCCAATTTTCCTGCGACGGCGACATCTGTCCAATAACACGGTTCATTTGTTCCTGCACGAAACCAACCATTCATGGTTTTTCCATTAAAGACAACGGAATTTTTATATTCGCAGATTTTTTTCTGTGGATTCTTAAAATAGAAATTTCCGTCTTTATTCGAGGAATACTCTTCGCAGAAAAGTGCATTGTTCTCGCACAAAATCTTTGAGTAATCCTTTGGACTGTCCATGACGTAAATGGATTCAAAGCCCGTAGCGGTTTTCAAATCCTGCGCATACGTTGGTTTTCCAACTTCTCGACAACCTTTGAACGCATCTGAACAGACATTCGATTTATTATCGATCGCAAACACCGGCTGATCTTGCGATGTGACAACCGTTTCCGGTCCGTAAACAATTGCGAAATGTTTCGTTGGATCATTTGGTAACGGATTCGGAAATGTGTGATTACTTGTAAACACACAGTAACTTTGTCCGAACGGAATCGTACAATACGACACGCCATTCACCGAACAATCTGCTGGCGATGTAACTTCGACGCCGTTTTTAAAATCATTATTCGCTCCGCCATTTACACATCGTGCATTATGCACTTCCCCGTACGCGGAATCCGAATTGAACGTATTGTAATACGCCGAACATCCTACTGCCTGTTCTGAACAGACATGCGAGAATTGGTAATAACTTCCCGATTGTTGATTTTGATCCGTATAGGCTTTACAACCCAAGAAATGTTGCGGCGCGGAAATACCATCCGGAGTTTGATCACACGAAGCCGGCGTCACCCACGAATCTTTGATGACCGTAAGTTTATCCGCGGTTTGTGTGAGTTGAATGTTGTCGATGTTGAATGCGTTTGAGTTATCCGTAAAGAATGTCAATACAGCATTATCATCAAAATTTGCGAATCGTTGTTTATCACTTGTATCAATTGGGCCGAGATTGTAGATGTGCCAATTCGGATCAAGCTTCAATGTACCCGTAAGTTGGTTTGTTTGTTTATTTGTCGTGTCAACAAAATCGTACAACGTACTAACACCGCCCTTATCTTGGAACCCAGCATATAAATTCCCGGTTCCTTTTGCCCAAAATTGAACGGTATAAACTTTTCCTTGTTTCAATTTTCCGACGAGTGCCCCGCAACTCGATGCACCTTTTTGAACAGTACATTCTGCAAACGCACATCCGTTATTTGTCACGTTTCCACCGAAAGCTGTACAACTTGCGGCTTTTGTCGCATCTGTTGAATCGTCATACTTCATCGCCGTACTCACGCCATTCAAATATCTTTGCGTTGTCGAAATTCCTCTGTTTGTCACATCACTATCCTTAAACGCAAGTGAATGCCCCGTTGCAGAAACGGAATCATTGCTTGGATTCATCATATTCACCAATCCGCCTTTTCCTTTCCAAATTTGCCATGATGCAATTCCATTTTCAAACGTCTCATTCAAAATCACGTTTGCGTTGCGTCCCGCGCCGCCCGTGTATGCGCGACAACCGTTTTCTGCGGCGGAACATTTGTTACTTTCTTTTTCCAATCCGAAGTATCGGCAGAATCCTTGCGTGATCCAATATCCGCCGGAATTGTCACAATTTTCTTTTGTAGATTTATCTTTACGGAATGATTCACACGCATTATCGATCGAAACGGTTTGCGAGTAACGGCGATAATGAATGTTCCCGGCCGAATCAAAGAACTCGCGGCAATCCGCGTTGGTGATGATGTCTGCATGTTCATCGCACTTCGCGTCGTTTGAAATTGTGGTGAGATGCGGGATGAGATTTGGTGCTTGACCGTCTGTCTGATCATCCGCGCAGACAACAGTGCTTTCATTTAAGTTTTGAACTTTTGTACACGGAGCCAATCCCGGTTTTGTTTCCTTAAATCCGCTTCCAATCGGTGCAGCGGCAAAATCTAATACACCTACATTCACATTCGACTGCAACAAACTCCATGTCTGCAATTGATATCCCGTGTTGTCCGATCCTTCCCACGTGAAATACGTTGCCGGAACTTTTCCGGCTGATGCACTGTCTGCCATTCCTGTAGTCAAACAAGAACGAAGACCCGTGAAGTAGCGCTGTTGCTCTCCCCCGCCCTGCACACTTCCAAGTTTTGTGAATCCGTCACATCCGACCGCTTGTTCTGAACAAAATGCTGATTTATCTGCGATAAAATATTGCGGAAAATTCGACGACTCATACAAAGTCGCTTCTTGCTTAAACGTGTCGTATCCAACACATTCCGCCGGACAAGAATCAAGTGCGGAGGTGATGGCCGGAACATTTGGTCCCGTTCCCGCAGGCGTATACAAATTACATCCAACATCTTGTGCCTGACACACAGGTGCAAACGATTTACATTCTTGAGAATCCGTCGGAAGGCCTTTACATCCGAGATATACGGGTGCGAGTTTCAAATAGGATTTTTTGAGTGTTGATGTGTTGTACCCATTTTCCGAAAAACC
>CAYHDY010000022.1:7308-14526 GCA_964355525.1 uncultured Gammaproteobacteria bacterium
ATCCTTATGCGATTCAAAACTTCCGTTTTGAATCAAGTTCAAGGCAATGGATCCATTTTGGACATTCAATTCCGTACAACCAGCCTGATCTTGTGTACACGTTTTTGCCGCGTGCGTGAGATATAAACGATCTTCAAAAGAATAGGACGAATAAGAAAGTGTTGCGCTTTTTGCTCCTGTCTTTTTGTCGATCGTATTATAATTGTATGTTGCTCGAGGATTAACATTATTTCCCGCAATTTGATAATTCAAATCATTACCGCGATCCGCGACATTATAGGTTTCATCTCCCGCAAGCCACTTGAACGTGTCGTCTTTTTTATCCGATTGGGTTCCATTGTCGTCAACATGCTTTTGTGTTTTGTACCAAGCACATCCCGCATTTTGTTTGGAACAAACGCTTCGGTCGATCGTGTTCAACAACAAATTACTTTGATTTCCATTCGAAGTATCCTTCAATGAAAGACATGTTGCGTAATACGAGGGACATTCATCGCCCTTGATGCGCCAGATATTTTTTTCCTCAACACAATAGCCGAACCCGTTTATGCAGTTTCCGTTATTGTCTTCCCCGATACACGTCGGAGCGTCCGCGCAATAGGACTGCCGTCCCGTCAGATTCAAACTATTACGAATTTCTCCGTTGACGGTGGCGCGACATTGCGATTCCGGCGCTTTCAAAACCCAGTTTGGATCAATTAAGTGACACCATGGGTGTTGCGCGTCGAGCAAACCTTTTCCATTACAATCGTTAAACGCATTCATCACTTGTTTCAATGACTGAGGATGATCCACAGAGTTTTTATGCGCAGCCATTTCCCAACCAACCGGAACAATGCGAGCTTTACGCATTTTTACAAGGTTCCCATAACAAAAACCGTACGTGCGACAATCACGATCACCGTTTTTTTGTGTATCCAGATCTGAAATCAAAGACCAATCTCCATTAATCAGTTTTCCATCAATCGCTTCTTTCACCGTGAGTGGGCTTGACGTTCCTCGTGTCAGAACGGAAAGAAATTGATCGTTGATGACACAGCTATCAATCGTTCTGTTTGCAATATTTTCATCAAGACAACTTACAAAGCTTGCAAGAACATCGTATTGAGAAACAGAAATCGGACTTGCCGTAAAAATTCCAGATAATGATTTTTGATTTGCCGCGAGATCATTTCCGAGAGATGTCATTTCCGTGTTGAACGGATCGAAATTCTCCGGACTCGCCTGAAATAACCCTTTATACACTTTGTTAAATAACTGGGAACTCAACGTATTTGTGAATGTTTGTCCGGCGGTAAAAAGGAGGGAGAGCTCGACATCGGTCGCGCTTAAAATATCTTTTGGTTCAATCTTCGTTCCACTTCCCTCCATTGCTTGCAATTTTTGTGTAAAGCTTTTCTCCACTTGATCTGCAGGAGTTGTGATCGTTCCCGTCACCAAATCTTTTACAGCTTTATAACCACCGCTATTCAAAATATCATCAGACAAAACCTTTCCGGCCTCATGAGCTTTGTCATTCGCAATAAAATTGAATTGAATACTTGCCCCAAGTTCATTACTGTTCGGTCGCATCGCTTTCTGCGCTTGATCCAAAAGAAAACGATTCACTTCATCCGCACCGCCGAACGTATTTTTTGCGTCCGCCCAAACAGACTCCCAATTCTTGGTTAAATTATCGAAATCACATTTTGGCGCGACCGGTCTGTATTGCTGTTTAATGCCGATCTGTAAATTGAGTCGAATGATCGGACTTGTCGGCACACACAAATTATATTTGATGTTTGTTCCCCGAGCGATCACATCATTCAAATCCCCGATCGCTTCCCCCGCGATCAATTCCCCGGCAGCAATAGCACTTTCACCCGCGGATTTTTTGTAAAACAAAGAATCTTGACCCGGACCGCCGTTTGCAAGCGCCATTGCGGCTTCATACGCAAGACGATTCAAAACGAAACTTTCCAGTTTTAAAAGTGCCTCCACCATCAAAAACTTCATGGTTGGCTTTGTAACCGTATCGTTCGTTGTTTTCAGTGATTCTGAAACAGCTTTACATCCATTCGGGTTTGCAATTGGACCTGAACCAACCACAAGAGCGGCAATTGGAATATTACAAGTAACAGCTTCTGTGTTTTTTGCAGCGAGCAGGGCCGCACTATTTGGATCAACGGCAGCAAAAATTGTATTTGGTTTAAATAACAAACCTCCCGTAAACAGAAAACCTGTCACAAAAAGAAAAACAAATAAACGTTTGTGTAATCGTTTTTGTTTTTGTAAAACAGGTTTCGTCATAATCTAGGGATTTGTTGTTGTAACGGAAGCATTTGTCGTTTGTGTTGGCTGGTTTTGTCCTTGTACCGCGCCACTCTCAATAATAGAATCGAATTGACCGGAAGCTGCGGCTTGACCTACTACGTTGTCATAAAATACTTTCAAATCGTCATCGCTCATCTTGTTGATTTGTTCCTGACTGATTTGACCGGTCTTCACCAGGGCATTACGCACTTCTGTCATCGTCGCTTTCTTAAAATAGGCTTCGACATCTGCTTTATCTTTAAATTGAACCTTTCCGGAATCCATCAACGTAGGATCACTCGAAGCATTCCCCAAGAGACCGTCAACAACGTTCTGCGGCTCTCCCGTTTGTTCCGCACCCGCTGCTATTCCGCCCCCATCACATACCTTTCCTACCGGACAATTCGGATCCGTTCCTCCGAACACTTCCGTTTTATCCTCCACTCCATCCGAATCTGAATCTTTCAAGTAAGGACTGGTTTTATACACGTACAATTCATCGTAATCCGAAAGACCGTCTGTGTCCGTATCTTTTTTCTTGAGTGCTTCCATGTCTTTTTGATCTTGCGCACCTCCCACCACTTTGCCTGTAACATTTTTTGCAAACTGTTGTTGAATGGGACGATAAAGATTTGCACCGAATGATCGGAAGCCGAAGAAAATACCTCCCGTAAATAAAAACAGCAAAAGAGCAGCGGCAATTTTTTGCTCGATGCTCAAGACTGCCGGCGCGCGGTTCCCGATTCTTTTGATCGCCATACGTTCGTGCAAGTATTATAACAAAAAGAAATGCGAACACCTAGTCCATGTGGGGATTACTTTGCAAACTTTTTTTCCAAACGTTCCCAATCTTGAATCGTCAAACTTTCCGCGCGAATTTGCGGATTCAACCCGAGAGAAGCGAGCGCTGTTTTGATTTCTTCAGAAGTTTTTTGCAACCCGGATGAAAGATTATTTTGCAATTGCTTGCGTGGCGATGAAAATCCGATTTTTGCGAAGTGAATCACTTGTTCTGAAAAGTCAGACCCCCCTCGATCCCCCCTTTGCAGGGGGGAAGAAACGAGATCGAACCGAACGACAGTTGAATCCACTTTCGGAATCGGTCGGAATGATCCGGCCTTCACATTCGTCACACGTGAACATTCCGCGTAGATTTGCGACACGACGGAGAGCAAACTCATCTGCGGCGGTTTAGCGAGAATGCGATCCGCGACTTCTTTTTGAACCATGAGAACCATCCGCGTCGGCCGCGGCTCGCGCGAAAGAAATCGTTCGATGATTTGCGACGTGATGTTATACGGAATGTTCGCAACCAGCTTGAACGTTTTCGAATCGCCAATCAATCGATTCACATCCATTTTCAAAACATCGCCTTCGATCAATTCGATTGCGTCGCCGAATTTTTCTTTGAGCGGCGCAACGAGATCGTGATCCAATTCGATCGCAATCACGCGAGCTCCCGCGCGAACCAATGCATCCGTAAGTAATCCCGTTCCCGGTCCAATTTCAAAAACCGTCTCTCCTTTTTGAATATCCGCAGCTTCAACAATTTTATTCACAATAGAACCGTCGATCAAAAAGTTTTGTCCGAAAGATTTCTTTGCTTTCGGCAATGAAGGTTTCTCCGGTTCAGAGAACGATAAAGTTTGCATATTATTTTTTCTTGCGATACCACTCAACCGTTTTCTTCAACCCATCATCGAACTTCGTGATCGGCACCCATCCTAGTATTTCCTTTGCCTTATGTGCATCAAGGGCGGAACGCATAACCTCGCCTTTTGCGGCGAGTGTATGTCGTTCGGGCAATTTATAAACCGTTAATTTCGAAAGTTTACGAAACAATGTATTGATGTCCGTTTCGCGTCCGGTTCCAACATTGAATTCTCCGGTCACGTTTTTTTGCATGGCGCACAAATTCGCTCGCACAACATCTTCCACGAACACAAAATCGCGTGTTTGTTTTCCGGTTCCATTTATGTTCACGGGTTTTCCGATAAGCATCTGTTCCGTAAACATCGAAATCACACCGGCCTCGCCTTTTGCATTTTGTCTCGGACCGTATACATTCGCGTATCGAAGGGACACACACGAGATTCCGTAGGCTCGATTCGCAAACGCGAAATACATTTCTGCAGCGCGTTTTGCAATGCCGTACGGGGAAATCGGTTGCGGATAAATCTTTTCGGAGTAAGGAAACTTCGATCCCTCGGGATACATCACTCCCCCGCTCGAAGAAAAAATAATCTTTTTCACACCGATCTCCGCGGCCACTTTCGCCATCGTCAAACTTCCCATGATGTTTATCTCGGCGTCACGAATCGGATCTTCCATCGAAGTACGGACATTGATCTGCGCAGCCAAATGAAAAATCACGTCCGGTTTCACTTTGCGAAGATAATCTGAAAATGCCGAAGCATTCACAGAAAGTTTCGTGAATGTTGCATTTGGATTCAAGTTCGATTTGTTTCCATTTGAAAGATCATCGATCACATACACCTTGATGTGCCGTCGAATGAGTGCATCGACAATGTGAGATCCAATGAATCCCGCGCCTCCGGTGACTAATGCCGTTTTGTATTTCATATTATTCTTTATTTCCTTTTTCTCCGCCAGAGGCGGATCCGCCTCTGGCGGAAAACCGATCTGATCTTTCCAACTCACGACGTAAATACGCTTCCATGAACGGTTCAAGCTCTCCATTCAATACAGCTTCTGTGTCCACCGTCTCATAATCCGTACGATGATCCTTTACGAGTTTATAAGGATGCAACACGTAAGATCGAATCTGATTTCCCCATTCGGCGGAATGATATTCTCCGCGCAGTTCACCTTTCTTTTTTGCAAGTGCTTCGACTTTTATCTGATGTAACTTCGCTTTCAAAATTTTCATTGCCGTCTCTTTGTTTTGCAATTGTGATCGTTCATTCTGACAGGCAACAGAAATTTTCGTCGGTAAGTGGACGATGCGTACGGCACTGTATGTTGTGTTCACACTTTGTCCCCCTTTTCCACCGGCAAGATACGTATCGATGCGCAAATCTTTCGGATCAAGTTCGATGTCCGTCACATCATCAAGTTCGGGAATGACTTCGACAAGAGCAAACGTCGTGTGTCGCATTTTTTCAGCGTCGAACGGCGAAATGCGAACCAATCGATGCACGCCCGCCTCCGATTTCAAATATCCGTACGCATAACGACCCGCAACGCGAACCATCACACTTTTAATTCCGACATCTTCCGCACGCGATTCATCCAAAATCGTCATCTCCCATCCCTTCTGTTCCGCAAATCGCGAATACATGCGAAGCAGCATCTGTGACCAATCTTGTGCCTCAGTTCCTCCGGATCCCGCATGAATCGAAAGAATCGCCGGCGATTCATCGTGTTCACTCGAAAATAACGTTGCAAATTCTAATTTTGCAAATTGATGTTCGAGCGTTTCGAGTTTTGTCGCGATCTCCGTTTCCGCAGATTGATCATTTTGATCTGCTGAAAGTGTCGCAAACTCAAGAAGATCCTCGACCTCGCTGATAAACGTTTCCCATTGCAAAACTTCCGCACGCAAATCTGCGGCTTGTTTGCTTACCGTTTTTGCATTCTGCGTGTCTGACCAAAAATCCGACGAAGACATCTTCACTTCGATCGCAGCCAATTCTGTTTTAACGGTATCAAGGTCAAAGATACCCCCAGGTGGCCTGCGCCTTCACCCGGAGGGCTTGGATTTGGTTGATCAATTGATTCATAATTGTAATAGGTGGGGTCCCCAGACCCCGCATTGATGTTGATATCATAACAACAATTGATGCAATTCAAAAGCGGGGTCTGGGGACCCCGCCTATTACGCGAAACAAATTAATACATTCCGCCCATTCCTCCGCCTTGCGGCGCTGCCGGTTCTTCTTTCTTTGGAATATCCGTAACAGCTGCCTCTGTTGTAATAATCATGATGGCGATCGATGCGGCGTTCTGCAAAGCCGATCGAGTAACTTTCGCAGGATCGATAACACCCGCAACGACGAGATCTTCGTAAACATTCGTTGCAGCATTGTAACCGAACGATCCTTCGCCGGCTTTTACGCGTTCTGCAACGACTCCTCCATCCGCACCTGCGTTTTCTGCAATCATGCGAAGTGGTTCTTCAAGGGCTCGGCGTAAAATATCGAGTCCAATGCGTTCATCGCCTTCTGCATTCACTTGATCGAGAGATTTCATCGCACGCACAAGCGCAACACCTCCGCCAGGAACGATTCCCTCTTCAACGGCGGCTTTTGTCGCAGATACGGCATCTGTGATGCGATCTTTCTTCTCTTTCATTTCCGTTTCCGTTGCTGCACCGACTTTGATGATCGCAACACCTCCGCCGAGTTTTGCGATACGCTCTTGGAATTTTTCTTTTTCAAAATCCGATGTCGCTTGATCCAATTGTACGCGAAGTTCCTTTACACGATCAGCGACGGCAACTTTGTCACCGCGACCATCCACAATCGTCGTCAGATCTTTTGTCGAGACAACTTTGCGAGCACGACCGAGATCTGCAATTTCAACGGTCTCAAGTTTCAATCCAAGTTCTTCCGTAATCAGTTTTGCTCCCGTAAGAATCGCAATGTCTTGTAACATCGCTTTGCGACGATCGCCGAAGCCGGGAGCTTTGATGGCGAGCGTGTTGAAAATGCCGCGGATTTTATTCACAACGAGTGTTGTGAATGCTTCTCCATCCACATCTTCCGCAATGATAATCAATTCTTTCTTTCCGGTCACCGCGACTTTCTCAAGAATCGGCAAAATTTCTTGAATCGAAGAAATCTTTTTGTCCGTGATCAAAATAAGAGCATCTTGATATTCCGCTTCCATACGTTCTTGGCTTGTGATCATGTATGGCGAAATGTATCCTCGATCGAATTGCATTCCAGCCACAACCTCGACTTC
>CAYHDY010000023.1:0-14472 GCA_964355525.1 uncultured Gammaproteobacteria bacterium
TCAGATTTTGTCTGCACAGATTGTTTGGACTTCACTGAATTTACAGATTCCCTTGCACTTGATGCGGCAACAACAATCACAGGAACTGCTGGAGAAACATTTACACTTGCGCGCTCACTTACAACAAATGCGGATGAAAATGGGATGACAATCAATCTTACAACGGCGGATAAAAATGGAGTTGATGATAACATCGGACTTCAGGTGAATGTAATAAATACTGGAACACCAACAGATGCAACGGATCGAGTAATTGGAATCGATATTCCAGATTTAAGTGCTGCAACAAGTGCGACAGAATACGCTCTGACACTTGGTGCAACATGGGACGCTCAGATTTATTTTGCAGACTCAACATCCATCGTTCATTTAATCGACGGAGGAAACTTGCGTATTCAGGATACGGACAATAACAATTTACTTACAATCAGTGATGCAGGAACAACCGGAAACTTAACGAGTTCAGGAACAATCACTGGAAATGATCTGTCATGCACAGACTGCTTGGACTTCACTGAATTTGCAGATTCTCTTGCGCTTGATGTAGCAACAACAATCACAGGAACTGCCGGAGAAACATTTACACTTACGCGAACTGGAACTGCCGCTTCTACAGAGGCTGGTATGACAATCAACTATACAGGTGCCGCTGGAGACGGTGGAGATACCTATGGTGTGCTTGCGTTGAATGCAACTCCTGCATCGCCATCCGGTGGATTTGGAAATGCAAACGTTGGTTTATATGTTGCAAATATAACAACTACGACAGCAGATGATTCCGCCATTAAAATCGCAGAAGGAAACGGATGGGATTATACCATTGAAGGCGGTGGATCCACTTCCGTACCAACAGCCCTTTTTTTTAAAGCCGGAAGCGGATTTACTACAGCGGATTTGACTGGCGGATCCATTGAATTACGAGCTGGAAGCGGATCTGCTGTTGGAAATTCAAGTGGTGGCGGAATCACGCTTCGTACGGGAGATGGAGAGGCTGGCACAGGGCAAGAAGGAGCATTTTATGTAACATCAGGTGGCGGAACAAATTTGTTAGCTGCCACACTTACAAGTTTTCAAATTAATTTGGATGATACAACAACATACACAGAACGTTTATGTCACAATGGGGCAGATGGCGGACAAGGATTTGTAAATGTTGGTGATTGTAGCGGAACTCCTGGTGACTATGCTGAACAATATGGCACATCAGATGTCTCTGTATCTGCAGGTGATATTGTTATTTCTGATATCTCGAAACCAACGATTGCGATGGTTGATTCCAATGGAATCAAAGGTTCGAAATCATGGATTTTGAAAACAACCAAATCGTATGACGATCTAATTGTTGGTGTTGTTTCAACACAACCTAGCGATGTGATCGGACAAAATTTTACTTCCGAGGAAAATCCTCGTCCAATCGCTTTGAACGGTCGTGTTCCTGTTAATGTTACGAATGAAAATGGTTCGATTGCCGTTGGTGATTTTATTACAACATCTTCAACAGCCGGAAAAGGAATGAAAGCAACGCAAGTTGGTCGTGTTGTTGGAATGGCACTTTCCAGTTTTGACGGAGTGGATGGACAAGTGATGGTTCAGGTTACAAATACTTGGTATTTCGGAAATTTGATTGATACAGATGGAACATCTTCGATGTTTACAGATAATGTCATCACCGCACCTGTTGGAAAGGCGACAGCGAACACACCAGCATTTGATTCGTTCGGTCTTGTGTTACGTGGATCCGCATGGGATGGCAATCAAGCGCAAACCGTGCAGATGCTGATGAAGAACGTTGTGACAGATACAAACAATTATCGATTGTCGGTTCGAAACACCACAGACAGCGAAGTTGCTTACGTGACAAACACGGGAACGATGCAGGTTGCGGGCGATATGGTCGTTGGTGGAAAGTTATATCCATCAGACCAAGGTGTCGTACAAAAATCGAAATATATTTATTACGACGGATCAGCAGGCCCAGCAGGAGATTACATGCGTACAAATGCAAAGGGTTGGTCAACGGGGTCTTATGACTTTGCGGAAATGTTCCCATCGAATCAAACCCTTCAACCGGGTGATGTCGTTGTCTTCTCGAATAACAGTGTTGAAGTTCAACGCTCGACAAAAGCGGACGAGAAATCCATTGCCGGGATCGTTTCAACACGACCTGGTTTCCTAGCCGGCGATAATACATCGGGTTCTTATCCGATCGCTCTTGCCGGTCGTGTGCCGACAAACGTAAATCTTGAAGGTGGTGCGATCGCCGTTGGAGATCCGCTTACAACTTCGAGTAAAGAAGGTTTTGCTATGAAAGCCAAGAAAGCCGGACCGATCGTCGGGTATGCGCTCGAAGCATTTGATGGACTCGACAAGCTCACCACCTCCGGCGGTTCATCTTCGAATCAAATCACTGTGTTCGTAAATGCGGGATATTGGGGCGGAGAATCAACAAGTAAAACACCTGGAACAAATAATCAAGCTTCACAATTCGCGCAAAGCGGAAATGAATTGATGAGTGCGCTCAATATGAGTGGAAACATCAATATGAGCGGAAATGATTTGCTCAGCATCGGTCGCATCGCCGGTCTTTCGGATGCGTGGAGCATCGAATCGGATGGAACGATTAAAACAACGACTTTGTTGAAGACGGTGATTACCGGACAAAACAACAAACAGGTTGAAACGATCGCTGTGACCTCGCCGGAAGCAATTATTACACTTGCCGGAACCGCGAAACTTGAAAATGGAAAAGCGGAAATTCAATTTACCGATATTTCACCTGATTTTGGAAATGTTATTTCGGCAATTACTCCAATTCGTGTCATTACAACACCAAACGGTCCGGTGTCTTTGTATGTTTCTGAAAAAGATCAGAACCATTTCATCGTTCAAGGCTTCGGCGGAAATGTAAGTGATGTTGAGTTCGATTGGATGGTGACGGCGTATCGCAAGGGATATGAACCGGTTGTTCCTGTTGTCGCACCGGCAATCGTTTCCCCTCCTTCACAAGGAGGGGATGAAGGGATGGTCGCGCCGGCAGTGATTATTCCTGATGTCTCATCGACAACAGTGACATCAACGATGGATTCTGTTGTTTCGACGAATGCGAATTCGAACGGGCAGGCACAAGACCTGCCCCTACAAATGAACACGGGGTCAGGGACCCCGTCTATTACGGACGTTCCAGCTGATCCTGCATCTCCGACGAGTTCGGATGTAACTTCTGTCGACCAAACAGTGAACGTTTCTGAGAGTTCGAATGCTCAGACGCCTTCACCGTAATTCGAATGTTCACCGCGTCATTAAAACGCGTGTTCTTTCCGGCACAATTTCATAACAGAAAAGATCCGTACCCCACACGGTTCTTTTTTGTTATAATGATTCCGTTATGATCAAACAAAAAATTTCGTTCGGCGAGCATTTGTTGCAAACGGTTCGCGGAATTTTATACGGATTTGTTTTTCTCTTTCCGCTTTTTTTTCTTCCGTTCACGCTCGATCTTCTCGAAGTGAATAAACAAACGTTATTGCTTTTGTGCGTTTGTGTTGCAACGCTTCTTTGGTTTGGTTCGATTCTGGCAAATAAGACGGTCACATTTCGATTAACATGGATGAACTGGATGCCGATGTTGTTCGCTCTTGCTCTTGGAGTATCTGCATGGTTTTCTCTTTCCCCGTTTAATTCGTGGATCGGTTCATCAGGAACAGAATATACAAGCGTCATGACCATCGGTGCTCTTTGTTTATTGTTTTTTCTTCTCACACAAACGATAGACAAGGCAGATCAATACAAAAAACTTTTCTTTTTCGCAATGGGCGGGTCTGTTTTAACCGGGATTATCGCGATTCTATCGATCGGCAGCATTTCCGTATTTCCATTTCTGCATCTCACACCGCAAATGATGTTCAATACGGTCGGTACCCTGAGTTCACTCGCGGTTTTTCTGATTGTAATGTGTGTTTTTTTGTTGGGAAATTTTTTCGTATTGAATGCGGAGAAGACAGGACACGACCTGTCACTACGTGCGATTGCGATATCAGTTTTTACGATTGTTTTGTTGCTTGAAACGTTTTTTCTTTTGTTGGCTTTGAATTACGGTTGGTTGTGGTTTCTCTTGATTTTCGGTTTTGGAATTCAATTCGCATTTCTGTTTTTTCGATCAAAATCTATTGTCTCGATTTCAAAATTGCTTTTGCCTGTTGCGATGATGCTATTTGGTCTTTTGTTTTGGATCGGATTGCCAAGTCCTCTTTCAACGAAACTTCCTGTCGAAGTTTCTTTAAATTTTGGAATGAGTTTGGATATTTTACAAAAAACGTTCGCACAGCATTCATTTATTTATGGAACGGGGCCGGGAACCTACGCGATCAACTACTCGGCGTACCACGGAGATTCCATTAATCAGACCAATTTCTGGAATACGCGTTTCGACCGTGCAACTTCATTTGTCCTTACACTCGCAACAGAATCGGGGATACTCGGATTTATTGCTTATTTATTGCTTGTTGTCGGGTTGTGTCTGTTTGCATTGTTTCGGATCATACGTGAAAAGCAGGATAATGAATCGCAAGAAATTGCTCATCTATTTTTACCGTGGTTTACAATCGTTCTTGCATCCTTCCTGTTTCCATTCAACATGACCCTCATGATTTTGTTGTTTGTTCTTTCAGGACTGCTGGCATCTCGTCTCGTAAAAAAGGAAAAAAATATTGCATTCGCACATTCTTCCTTGCTTGCATTCGGCTCGTCCGCATTATTTATTTTGTTCACACTCGCATTGTTCTTCGGAATTTTTCTCGCAACGGAACGTTATGCAGCTGAGATCGCTTATGCGAAGGCTGTTCGATCCGATCGTGCAAACATGGATGTCAAAACACTTGTGACACAGCTTGATCGTGCGGCGACGTTGAATCAATATGATGATGGAGCGTATCGTAATTTAGCGGAAGCGTTGATTCTACGCGTGAATGAGGAATTAAAATCTGCACCGACAAATAGCCAACTCAATGACTCCTCAAAAAAATATATTCAATCGCTCGTTGCTGCGGCTGTGAACGCCGCTGTTCATGCGACAGATTTGTCGCCGTTCAATGTGACGAACTGGCTTGTGCGCGGAGAAGTGTATCGTTCGCTCGCATCGGTTGTTCCTCACGCAGCGGATTTTTCTCGCGATGCGTATAAACGCGCAACGCAACTTGAACCGAATAATCCGAATAACTGGATGGAACTTGGAAAAACCTACTTGATCGCGGCGGATGCGGCGCAAGCACTTACTGTTGCGAAAGATACAAAGATCGCGGACACATCGAAGAAAGAGGTAAAAACAGCTCTTGAGAATGCACAAGTGTCATTCGAAAAAGCGATTGTCCTTAAATCGAATTTTGCTCCGGCACATTTCCAACTCGGTCTTGTCTTTAAACGTGAAGGAAAGTTAGATCAAGCCATCGGAAAAATTGAAAACGTCGCACAATACAATACGTCCGATGTCGGTGTTGCGTTCGAACTCGGAGTTTTGTATCTGCAACGGAATGGATCGGATGATCTTGCACGTGCGCAAAATGCGTTCCAACATGTTATTTCACTCACGCCAAGTTACAGCAATGCGCATTGGTATCTCGCGTCAATTTATGAAAAGCAAGGAAAACATGATCTTGCAATCAAAGAAATTGAAACGGTCGCAAAATTAAATCCGGGAAATCAAATCGTAAAAGCACGACTTGATAAATTGAGAATTGGTCAGGTTTCGCCAATCGTTACGCCATTACCCGACGAGAAAAAGAAATAAAGAAAACCCGCTCTTGCTTGAAGAGCGGGTTTTCTTTATCATTCCATGCATGGAGAGAGAATGTGTGTTGCGAAAATCGGATGCGGATATGCACAGACTGTTTGATGAGTTCACGCGAGCGTTTGCACTGCCATGCATGCGTTAGAGAAAAAACGTGAACAGACGTACCAAGTGTTTCAGGTGCAAAAGTCAAACAGCGGGCAGGAGGTGTGAGATGCATACGAGAAACGGAATACATGAACGTTTAGAATGCGGCATTGGCGGTTGCTGTCCACCAGAAGTCCCGAGCCCTCTTTCTTTGCCAGACCATGAGAATTCGCTTCGGCGGAAACGAGTGCCTCGCACGGATAGGGTTCGTAAGAAAAAGGTGACAGTCTATTTGTACGCATTTTGAACTCTCCTGTTTGCATGATCCATGGATTTCCCCTCTTTGGAATGTGCAAACCTCACGACCCGCTTCTCGGGTCGTTTTTACTTTGCTTAGTCCGCAATGAGTTTACTGAGAGTTCGGATATCGGCCTTAACTGTATCTTGCTGTGCTTTCAATGCTGTGATTTCAGCACCCAATTTATTATAATTCTTGAACCCATCATTCTCTCCAAGCGCTATTGCTCGTGCCAATATTTTTTCTTCAAGAGCTTTTTGCAGTTTAGCCGATTCCTCATCCATTGTTTTGAGATCTTGTCTGGATCCTTGTTCGATCTTTCCATCTTCGCCTCTTTTTAATCCTTTCTCTACGGCACGTCCGCCTGGATCTCTGCTGTCCATTCTAGCTTCAACTTTTTCAATTTGCTTGTTTCTCGCGTCATTCGCATCGAGTCTTGCTTTGTCTTCTGTTGCAGATGGAACACGTCTGCCTTTAACCATCGGATTATATCCACGAGTTTCCATAAAATAGCGTAATAAATAATTGAGCAATGAACGAATCGTTTGAGTTATTCCTTAATCCACAATTTCCTTAACAAGTTTCGCTGCTTCCTTTGATTTGAAAAAGAAATATCCAACGGTTACAAATGTGAGTACGGGGGAAACCCATTGTGGAACGTGAATACCGTAGCTGTCTGCGAGCATGACGATTCCGAGGAAAAGAACGGAATACATAGCACCGTTTTTCAGGAAGACATATTTTTTGATGCGATCTATGTTTCCCATTGTGAGTGCGCGCACGACATAGGCGCCGAGTCCGTTTCCGATCAAGATGAGCGGAACGGAAAGGGTGAAGGCAAAAGCTCCGAGCACGCCGTCGATCGAAAATGTTGCATCGATGATTTCAAGAAACAGAATTTTACTTAAGTCCGACATGCCTGAGTTGTGAAGAAGTTCTTTTTCTCCTTTTTCTGCGTTTTGTTTAAATCCGTGTGTGATGAAAAAGGCAGATGAACCGATGACCGCACCAAAGGCGATGAGCGGGTTTATTTTCATCATGGTCCAAACGAGAACGGCGAGTAAAACGGAAACAGTAGAATAAAACCAGAGTCCGTTTTTTAAAAAGAATTTTTCGTGGGGAAGTCCAAAACGTTTGTCTTCCAAAAAAAGCCAGTGCAAGAATAAAAAGATCAGAAATGTTCCTCCGCCCGCGAGAAGGATCGGTGCAGATCGTTCAACAGCTTCCATGACGCTTGAATCCCCGCTGAATGTTGCAGTGAATGCTTGAATCGGACCGAGCCCTGGGGTTGCAAACCAGACAATGATCCAAGGTAACAGTCCGCGCACAAGAATGACTGCAAAGAAAAGTCCCCATGTGAGAAACCATTTTTTTGCTTTTGCGCTCATGGTGGAAACAACCTCCGCATTGATAATGGCGTTATCGATACTTGAAATTGTTTCAAATAAACAAAGACCAAGGATCGTAAGTAAGATGGAAAAAATATTCATATCTTGCGTAATAGGTGGAATCCATTGACCCCATTGTTTTATAACCAACAGTATACAACAAATAAAAAAGATCCGAACGATTCGGATCAGGTGGGGACTTGGGTCGATGTTTCGTTGTATTTTCCGGTGCGTGGGGCGTGGTAGATCCGAAAGGGTTTGTCTTTGACAGTTACATCGATAACGAACATGAATTCATCTGCGTCAAACGGACGTTCAGCGGAGGAAATCCATGTGTGCGATGTTGGACTCAAGCGTTCCGCACTCCCATCCCAACCTTCCGGCCGGTCTTGGAGAGCGATGATTTGTGCAATCGCACGCTCAATCAAGGTTGGCGGGATCATTTGGGTGGTGTCCATGTTGTCTCCTTGGGTTGGACGAGAAAGCATACGGGGGAATCGGTGTTATGTCAAGGGTTTAACGTTTGGATCGAATCTCATCTTCACGTTTATTTTTTTGATAATTCGCAAGTTGCGAGGCAATTTCATGGGCGGTCGCAAGTTCATTGCGAACGATTGTGTCCCTGTCTTGCGATTCAAGCATAGAAATCCATTTTGCTTTTCCGAAATCAATCACACGAGGAGAAAGCGTTTCCTTGTCGATCATGACGTTTCGGTTTGCCAAATCTCCGTGAAGAATTCCTTTTGCATGCAATGCTCGAATGTAATTTTCCAATTGTTCTCCGAATCGTTTTGGATCCAAGCGATCGGATTCTCTGAAGGAGACAAGTCGATTGAGCACACTTGAAACATTCAGCGCCGGCAGAGCTTCCATGCAATATCCAAGATGATTTCCCGACATTAAAAAATAATATTCCGGCGCGCGAACTCCATCCATAACCATTCCTTCAACGGCCTGCAAAAATTCTGTCTCCGTTTCAATCGTGTTTGCTCCAAGTTTTGCAGTTTCTTCTTGATAAGCTTCCGGTCGCGCAATAAATTTAATGCACACGTTTGGACTTTTGTTTAATCGAAATACATCCGCGGTTTTCCCGTTTCCCAAAAAATTCTCCGGATGCGAAAGCGCTTCCACGGCTTCCTCGGCTGCCGCGCGCATCTGCTCGCGAAGCGCTTCGGAATTGACGATGCGTTCATTGAATTTCAATTCCAAGTGTGAAATGTCTTTCCCCTCACGGATATCACGCACGGATCGGACTTTATCCAATCGAGATTGCATGGTCGGATAACGTTCCGGGTGTTTTTCAAATTCATTTTCCCAAAATGCCGCCAGTTCCTCTCCAATCATGTCCAGTTCATGTTCTATTTGAACTTCAAGAGCTGCATTAGAATGAATGTCTTGCGAGGCGATCAGATTGTATCCTGGCGGGCGAGAATCAAATGGCATAAAGGGAGTATTTGCAAAAAAGTATAGCATAATAAAAAAACCCGGGATAATTCGGGTCAGGAGGAACTTACTTCGAGGAGAAGATGTAGATGGCAGATCGTGCCACGGGATTGCTCGAGGTTGCGAACAGAGTGACATTGATCGCGAACATCGAAAGGACTGCTGTGCCTGCCGTGAGAAAAATGATGCGCGTGTTCAGAGGAGAGATATTCCCATCGCACGAACCTTCGAAGCGGAACATGAGTCCCAGAAAGGCAATGCACAGGAACATGGGCCAGCACCATTCGAAGTAGTTCTCGAGATGACGTCCATTATCCAAAAGATCGTGAACGAACGCAGCGGACAGGCTGACGATCAGGATGACGATGAGTTGAGTTCCGATTCCCCTGAGCAGCTTTGCAGGCATGTCAATTCTCCCAAAACGCGTCTTGCGTCTGTGTCTTATACATTGGAAAAATCGGATTGTCAACGATTCACAAAAATCCGTCCGCGAATCGCGAACGGATTTTAATTTACTTCAACGCAAATTTTTTGACGAATCGTTTTGTCGCCTCGAAAAGTTCTTGTTCAACTCCGTCTTCATCGAATGTGTGTCCCGCACCTTTGATATTCGCGAACATTTTCGGTTCATTCGCAAACGCGAAGTATTCTTTTCCTGCTTTCACAAGTTGTCCATTTCCCGCGACGATCACGCAAAGCGGTTTATGAATTTTTTGAATCGCCACTTTCGGAGCGGGAAATTTATTCCATTCGTCATTCATCTTTTTTCCCATCAAATACTCCGTGCCCCATTTAAGAACATACGCGTTCATCGATTTAATAAACACCGCGTCATCCATATCTCCGCGATCTTTTCCGTACGATGCATCCCACAAAATAATTCCGTCGATCTTCGAGGTGTCGCTCGCAAGAACGGAAAGTCCGCCGAGACTGTGACCGATCACGAAAATGGTTTTGTATTTTTTCCGAAAGTGTTTGGCGACGGTGTTTACATCTGTGGTGTGTGTCGAGATTCCACATGTTGATAACGTGCGTCCGTCTTTCTCACCCGAGTAAAGATCGAATCGAAACGTATCGATTCCGCATTTTTCGAAAAACCGTGCACCGTTGAAAAAGATGTGTTCGTTCTGGTGGCCTGTGAGTCCGTGGACGAAAATGATGAGTGTGCTCGATTGTTTCGCGGGTTTTCGAAGCGTGCCGTAAATGATCTGTTTGTCAGAAGTTTTTAGTTTGAGATTTTTTTCCATAGGCTCATTGATTGAATGACGCTCAATATTGTACATGATCCATTGACAGTTTGCTGAAAAAATGGAACACTCACGTCTCCTTTTGTCATGGAGACGTCTGGAGATTCTGTAACCACAACGGAGGAATGCATGTCGACAAAACGTGCTGACTGGGGTGATCCGGAAGTGTTGAGGAACTACTTCGCACACGGGCGCCTGAAGGGTCAACATCTCGGAGCACCGGAAGATTACGCGCGTCTGACCATGAGAGAGCTCACCGAAGAGGTCGTACTCTGCCCACCGGACAGTCCCGATGTGAAAATCGGGGCGATTCTCGCGTGGCACACGGCGCACAGCGGCTTTCTCGCGAACTTCGAGACCTTGTCGCTTTTGATGAGTTTCGCGTTCGATCAAGACGTCCATCTTGGTCAACCGCGTTTGACGTGGATCGAATCGGTCGAGCTCACGGATGAAATGGTTCGTCTTTGCCTCTCGCGACTTTCGGTTTACTGCGAACGGGATGAGAAAACGCTTCTGAATCTGGATCCGGTGCAGTTTGAAGACTTTCCGTTTTTGCGCTGGCAGAAGGAACTCGAGGATGCCGTCATTCTCGGAGCTCCCTCCGGTCCGAACTCGAAGTACGGTCACGGTCACGTCGTGTCACTCAAGGATTTGCTCTCGCGTCTCACGAACAATCATTCGCGCGAATCGTTCGAAGATGTTTGGGAGACGTACATGGGTGACAAACCGCGAGTGGGAAGTTTCGTGCGTGAAAGTGCGACTCGATTCACTTCGGTAGAACTGCAGGAAGTGCTTGGAAGCGCGCGGTATCAGATCAGGGGCATCGGCAACGGACGTCCGTGCGGTTCTCTCGAGGCGTTGTTCGCCATGGGAGTTCGCAAGTTCATCCGTTCGGTGATCATGGATTTCCGTGGACGCAAGATTATGGGAGCTGCCATCTTGGCCGAAGAACAAACCGATGTTGCGTTCGTGCAGATGTTGCGATTGGCGTACGGCGACGAATTGGTCATCCCGCTTTTCCGCATTCGTCAGGCCGCAAGTCCGACACTGATTGCAAACGGTCGTCACTGGCTTCGTCACTACCTGAGTCATGGCATGGGTCCAAACGGTGAGACCTTGTCTGAACCGATCGATTATCTTCGTGTCCGCTTCCGTGATTTGCTTCACGAGCGCTACGAGATGAAAGGTCCATTCGGTCATGTCCTCACGACCTGCTCGCTCATCAGTGCCGCGGGTGGACAGCGCAAAGAAAATCTCGTTCGTCTCCTCGTGCAAGCATTCGGTCATACGAGCGTGTCCGCGGCAGCGAAGGGATTGCAATCGTACGAAGGAATCGTCGCGGAATTCGCAGAAGCAGCGTAGGTCACTCAACATCTCGACAGCGGGATGTTTTTTTATTGATCTAACAGTTGCTTTAATCGTCGCGCTTTTTCTAAATCGATTCGGTTTTGTTTCTTAATGGATGATCCGACAATCGCCCCGTTCGCAAATGCGAATTGTTCGCGGATATTTTTTTCGTTCACTCCGGCTCCGACAAAAATATATGCGTCGGGGAATTTTTTTCTCACTTCACGAATTTTTTCCGTCGGCGTTTCCTCGCCAGTTGCGTTTCCAGTGATGATGAGTCCATCCGAACCGTTTTGCATCGCGAGTTTCGCGGAAGCTGATAGTGGTCGCGGCTTGATCATGGTTTTATATTTGACTTGAATGTCTGTGAGTAATAAAAGTTCCGGATAAATCGAATTTTTACAGGCGAGAATTTTTTTCGGAACCGGATTGATCTCACCCCAATCGCACGTAACGTGATCGACAAACACATCGAGTCGCGTGAATTTGGCTCCGACAGCTTTTGCAATGGCGAATGAAGAACGCCAATCGTTCAACATCATCTGCACACCGATCGGAATCGTTGCTTTGCGAGAAACTTCATTTGCGATGATTGAAAAATTTGCGATCTGAAATTCGTTTGCGAACTCCGTGTGCGGTTTATCGTTATCATTTTCGATTAATGCTCCATCGAATCCTGCTTCTTCGAGTGCAGCGAGATCTACAAGCGCATTGCGAATCGCTGATTTCAATTTCGAATCCGTATTCATTGAAATCAAAGACGGCAAATGAATCATTCCGATCAGAATATTTTTATTTTTTCCGAATATATATTTAATCGAGATTTTTTTCATAGGAAAAATGGTGTGGGGCTATCACGTATGATAGCCCCACAAGAATAAGACGTCACTTCCAACACAATTCCTTGGGCCAGCTCGCGAGAAACTCGGTCTTCTTCGACCACTCGGGCGATGTGTGACCGAGCACACCCGTGAATTCGCCGAGACGCGCACGATGCGAGAGATCGAGAAGTGAACGGGCGGCTTCGTTTGCGTGAATCGAAGGAAGCAACGATGCATCGTGAACGCCGCGCATGGCCGCATTTCCAAACAGAACGGACAGGCGATCGGATGCACACAGTGACACGATGACGCGCCCGTTTTTTTCGATGAGTTCCGATGGACGCGCATGCATGTGTGGAAATCCGCACTCGAGTGAGTCGTTCAGAATTTCTCCGTCCTCCATCGACACACCGATTTCGTTGAGGAAACCGGGGATGTTTGGATTTTTGGAGAAGAAGAACAACGGACGGAAGTTCAGTCCCAGTTTGTGCAATTCGAGTACGACCGTTCCGTAACATCCCGAATCCACGAACGTGAAATGCTTCGCACACCCGTGTTGGCTCAGATACCGTTTGAGCAGTGGATGTTGTTTCGTCGACGCGTCTCCCGACAGTTCGTCGGGAACGCCGCACGTGAGCCGATTGAGATAGAGACGTTTCCACTTCTTCGTTGTCGGCAACGCACTGAGCGGTTTTGCGTCACGCAAGATCATCGCGATCGTGCTTTCCGCATTTTTCTCGATCCACTTACTCCACGCCTGCATGAGCGGCGCCCATGTACGCCCGAGTTCGTAGAAGAACTGTGCGGCTTTTTTTTCGCATCCGCCAGATTTCGCGAACAGACTCCTGACGAATTCCTCCGCCAACGTTTCGCCGAGTTCTTTCGTCAACGTCTGCTGAAACGCATACCACGATTGATTCATTTTGATCTCCTTCGAATCGCGTTAGTGAAGTTTCTATTGTGTCGTAGGGAACGACGGCGAAGAGTCCGGCGGCCCGTAGACACAATAGAAACTTCACGGTTTTGTGTTGGTTGTGAAAGAACAAAAGCGACCTCATATTTTGAGGTCGCTTTTAGAAAGTTTGTATTTACAAAAAAAATTACAAACACTCGAAAACAACCCCAAGGGAGTTTTCTCGACGACGGTTTTGAATGTTTGTGATTGCGAATTTCATAAGCTTATTTTTACAATACAACATGACGCGTCGAAATGCAACGGCAAGAAATAAAAAAACCCGGAATCGGGTTAGAAGAGTCACTTGTGTTCGCGATGAGGTGCAACGATTTTTGCTTTGCTTCGCATTTTGGCGATAATGGCGTCGACGTCGGGAAGGAGATTGTGAATGTCTTGGTTGACCCGATGAATGTCGTGGGCGGGTTCTTTTTTCCGTTGGATCGCCCATAGCGAATCGGCAGCTTCGACAGAGAGATTTCGGAAACGCTGCAGTGTTTCGATTTCAATTGCGGTCATGATGTCCTCGGTTGTGTTGATGACGATTGATCCATGGCTATGCAAAGAGCTTTTGTCACCCGACGCACAGATCTACGAAATGTAACAGTGCTGAATGTCCCTCGTGTAACCTTCCACGATTTTTCAGGAAAGTACAATCGTCGTGCTGGTGAAAATCGACTCGTGTTTTCGAGCAAGATCGGTCCGCCGATCACACCGATCGGATAGACATCGATCAGATGTCCGTGTTTGGTTTCGATCCACGAATGCTGGAATCCTTTGATGTAAAATCCATCCAGAAACTTCACGGAAAAAAGTTTCGCAACCGCGCGTGCAATCATGTGGCACGAAAGGTCAATCTCCTCGCCGTTCTCATCATGTCCAAGATCCGGATTCGTCATAGCCTCAACAGCCTTCCGGATTCTGAAAAAAAGATCCATATCCTCTTTCGGAATGAACTGTTCGCAATAGATTTTCATGCAACCCCCACAATCGTCAGACCACTCTAAGAAATTTTGATGAAAATGTCAATAGATAAACAAAACATCCGAACGTTTGTTCGGATGTTTTCTGATTTTCAGGATTCGTTTCGAATTTTTTCTAACCACT
>CAYHDY010000024.1:0-2107 GCA_964355525.1 uncultured Gammaproteobacteria bacterium
AATATTTTAACGTTTCGATTTCGAAACGACATTTTCGAACCGATCTGGAATCGCGACGGGATCGAATCTGTTCACATTCATTTGCACGAAACGCTCGGTGTGGAAAAGCGCGGCGCGTTTTATGATGCGATCGGCACGCTTCGTGACGTTGGACAGAATCATTTGTTGCAATTGCTCGCGCTTGTGGCGATGGATGCCCCGACGAGTTTTGATCCGAACGCGATTCGTGACGCGCGTGCGGACATTCTCTCGCATCTGAAACCGATGAGTCGCGAGGAGATGCAAACAAAAACGGTTCGCGCGCAATACGACGGATATCGATCGATCGCGGGTGTGCAACCGGATTCGCAAACGGAAACATATTTTCGCGTGACGACCGAAATCGACACACCGCGATGGCGCGGCGTCCCGTTTGTCCTCGACGCGGGCAAACGCATTGATAACATCAAAAAAGAAATCGTCATCACCTTCAAACATCCGCAACCGTGTCTGTGTCCGTCGAACAACCATTCGAAGAACCACATCGTTATTTCGATTCAACCCGAGGAGGCGATCAAAATCGAGTTCATCGCAAAGAAACCGGGAACGACGATGGAAACAGAAACACGTTCTATGGATTTCTTGTTTCGCCCGAAAGATTCGATTGCACAATACGTCGAAGAGTACGCGCAGGTTTTACTCGACGCGATTCGTGGCGATCAAACATTATTCGTCAACACAAAAGAACTCGAAGCGATGTGGCGCTTCATCGACCCGATCGTTGACGCATGGTCGAGAAACGAAGTTCCGCTCGTGACATATCGACCAGACACGAATGAACCCATCGTAACCTAATCGAATTATGCAAACCATTTATACAATCCTCGCGGAAATTTCATGGCTTATTCTCGGAACCGTTTGGTTCATCGGATTTTTCGGAAACAAGAAGACGACACAATTGCCGAATCGGTTTTCGCAGATGATCGCGAATCTGTTTTTATTCAGCGCGTATTATTTTTTGTTCTATCCGTTTTTCGAAGGCTCGCTCGCGCGAATCGTCACACCGCAAACAGCTCTCCTCGGTTCAATCGGCGTCGCGCTTTCGATCGTGAGTGTTGCCTTTGCTATTTGGGCACGCCTCTCGCTCGGTAAAAACTGGTCGGGTGCGGTCATCACCCTCAAAGCCGATCATCAATTAATCGAATCAGGCCCGTACAAATTCGTCCGCCATCCAATTTATACCGGTTGGTTCTTCGCAACCCTCGGCACTGCACTCACAATCGGAACCGTCGCGGCCTACATCGCCCTTATTTTTACCTTGATCGGTTTTCTTATTCGTATTCGCAAAGAAGAGGCTCTCATGACCGCGCAGTTCCCCGCCGCATATCCGGAATACAAAACGAGATCAAAAATCTTGATCCCGTTTGTTTGGTAAAATCCTTACGATGAATTTTTATCCGATTTTATTTTTGATTTTCTGAATGACATCCTCGATGTGCCAATCCACTTTCACAAGATAATCCGTCACCCCGTATTTTTCCGCTTCTTTCAATTGTTCCTCTCCGCTTAAATTCGTGAGAATCATGACGGGCACATTCTTTCCCCACGCGTCTTCCCGCAATTTTTTCAGCATCGTGAGCCCATCCATCACTGGCATGAGCAAATCAAGCAAAATCAAATCCGGATGTTCCGTAAGTGCAATTGTAAGAGCTTCTTCTCCGTTGCTGGCCTTAGACACTT
The DNA here is from genome assembly GCA_964355525.1 of uncultured Gammaproteobacteria bacterium. GTDB lineage: Bacteria > Patescibacteriota > Patescibacteriia > UBA9934 > GWF2-40-263 > XYB2-FULL-45-11. The sequence continues at coordinate 1,720 of CAYHDY010000024.1, forward strand.
CAAAACCTTCTTGTCGCAAACGGTCGTGTAAAACAAGCAAGATACTTATCTCGTCTTCGACAACGAGAATGATTTTTTTTGCATCCTGAGGCATAAAAATGATCATCAAAGATTTTATATTCACAGCATAGCACAGTAGTGGATTTTCATATACATGCATTCATTGACAAAAAATGATTTTTTCAATACGATATCTCATCAAACAACTTTGTTTGAACCAAACGACCACACCAACAAAACAGATGGAGGTTGAAATGAGTATCAGATTCTTTTGCGCTCTTTGCCGCGAACCAACCAATCCCGCCAAAAACAGAGTCGTCATTGAATTTTCGCTCGGATGCATTTGCAACATTTGTTTCCAGACCTGCGAGCGCGAATTCGCGGAACA
>CAYHDY010000024.1:2207-7416 GCA_964355525.1 uncultured Gammaproteobacteria bacterium
GCATCAACAGAACAACGCGGCGATGTCACTCTCCTCACAGGAAACGAACGACATCCATTCCATCTTCTCTTCCGCATCTCGGAACGTTACGGCCCCGTCGTCGACATCACCCACTAACTCTCGATTCCCTCGAGAGTTTTTCTTTTGGAGCAGGCATCACCCTCCGCTCAAGCTACGGATGACAAGCAAGGCTAGCCCCTACATCCGGCAACTGCCGGGTACAACCAACATTGTGATACAATCATATCGTATGCAAAAACTCTTTCCCGGTCCGCTTCCCGATCATGGACGCAATATCTTGCGCCGTTTTGGATATGGAGAACTTCGCAAATGGGACGGGACGATCAGTTATGCAAAACGTGTGGGTGGTGGAAATTTTCCACGTTATCACGCGTACATCGAAGATAAGGCGGAAGGATTGCAAATCAATTTGCACGTGGATCAAAAAGAAGCGAGCCACGAAGGCTCGCATGCGCACTCGGGCGAGTACGACGGTCCGCTTGTTGAGGCGGAGATGAATTATTTTTCAAAGGCAATTGAGTTTTTGAAATCCGGCGGACAAGAATCGTCGGGAGCGATTTCGAAACCAGCATCAGCGCCGAAAGATGAATCGTCGGGCACGGGAAAGAAGGGTGGGTTTTGGGGATAATTTTTTTGTAAGCAATAAGCCAGCAGCAACCATCGCGATCGAGACGTATTGTGCCGGGGTTAATTCGAAGTATCGTGCATCACCGATGCGGAGAAAGTCGAGGAAGAATCGAATAGTGCCGTGGAGAATAAGAAACGCGAGGACGAATGTTCCCGCGCTTCTTTTTTTTCGTGCAAGCCATACAAAAACGAAAAACAAAAGAAATCCTTCGATGGACAAATACAATCCGTGATCGTGTCGAATCCCATCCGGATATTTCACGCCGAGGAGAAAATGTGTAAGTGTTCCTGGATGATCGTGAATGAGAAAACAGCCGATGCGCCCGATCCCGAATCCCAGCGGCAACCCGTACGCCGTGCAATCTGCATATCGCATCGCCTGCACCTGTAATTTATGTTTTCGAAAATACACGACCAACGCAATAATCGCACCAACGAATCCACCCATTTCCGAAAAACCGCCATTCCAAAATTTCAAAAGTTCGATCGGATGTGCGAGATAGACGGCGGGAAAATAAATGAGTTGGAAGAGACGTGCGCCGATGAATGCGCCTATCAACACCCAAAACGCAAAATCCCAAACAATGTTGGGATCGAGTCCGTCGCGTTTCGCCTTTGCGGCTGCAACGGACGTTGCGCAAAAAATTCCAAGAGCAACCATGAGTCCCCAGACTTGGATCGTGATGAAGCCTAAGTGAATCGTTGTAAGTTGAAAATACGGAATCATGGGATACAAGTATTATTCCGGATGTTCTTCGTGAAATTTCGTCACGGACTGATAAAACATTCCGGCGCGATACAACGTATGTTCATCAAACGGACGACCCATGAGTTGCAAACCGACAGGGAGGCCGTTTGAGAATCCGCACGGGATGGACATCGCGGGAACGGTGGTTAGGTTGGCGGTGATGGTAAAAATATCCGTGAGATACATGGTGATCGGATCGTTGAATTTCTCGCCGATATTCCATGCGACGGACGGACTCGTTGGCGTGAGAATCACATCGACCTCTTTCAATGCTTCGTCGAAATCTTGTTTGATAAGCGTTCGCAACTGAAGAGCCTTGCGATAATACGCATCATAATATCCCGCCGAAAGTGTGTAAGATCCAAGCATGATGCGACGTTTGACTTCCGCACCGAACGCTTCCCCGCGTGTTCTTTCGTATGTGTCTGTAAGCGAAGATCCGGTCGAATGATATCCGTAACGCAATCCGTCGAAACGACCGAGGTTCGAAGTGATCTCGGATGGAACTAAAATATAATAGGCGGCAAGCGCGTGCTCAGCGTGCGGCAATGAAATTTCGGAAATGATTGCGCCGGCATCTTCGAATACTTTCACCGCATCCATGATGCGTGCGCGAATTTCTTCATCCATCCCTTTCACAAAATACTCTTTCGGCAATCCGATACGCAATCCTTTCACGTCACGTTCGATTAATTCCGGCACGGTTGTCGATGTAAGTTCGATCGATGTTGCATCGAACGAATCTTTTCCCTCGATGACTTGCATGATGAGCGCAGCATCTTCGACCGTGTGCGTCATCGGACCGATCTGATCCAAACTCGACGCCATCGGAATCAATCCGTAACGCGAGACACGGCCGTATGTTGGTTTCAAACCTGTAATTCCACACATCGCCGCCGGCTGACGAACAGATCCGCCTGTATCGGAACCGAGAGCACATGGCGCGAATCCAGCAGCGACTGCCGCAGCCGATCCGCCACTTGAACCTCCCGGAATTTTCGAAACATCCCACGGATTTTTTGTTGCACCATAGTGCGATGACTCGGTCGAAGATCCCATCGCGAATTCATCCATGTTCGATCGTGCAATTAAAATCGCACCCGCCGCTTTCAATCGAGCAATAGCAGTCGCATTGTACGATGCTTTGTATCCTTCAAGCATTTGCGATCCCGCCGTGATCTCCCAATCCTGCACGAGAATATTATCTTTGACGATGATCGGAATTCCTGCGAGCACACCGAGTGATTCGCCGGCAGCGCGTCGTTTGTCGATTGCCTGCGCTTCCTCGATTGCAGAATCCGAAACAGAGATGATCGCATTCAGCGCATCATTTTTATCGGCGATTGTTTCGAGACATGCGCGAACGAGCACCTCACTCGTCGTATTCCCCTGTTCGAGATCGTGTGCAAGTTGTCGAATGGTTTTGTACATCATAAAAAATTATTCTTTGCCCTCGATCGCCGCAGGAACTTCGAGCAAGTCACCGACGTGATTTGTAAACAACGCGACCGCACGATCACGAATGCCCGGATCACAGGATTCAACATCCTTGCGAAACACATTCGAAACAGCAACCGCATGTTGCAACTCAGCAACACCTTCTGTATCAACTTTTTGCAATTGCGCCACATATTCCAAAATCGAACCGAGTTGCTCCCGATACGTTGGAATTTCCTCGTCAGCGAGGTGTAGCCGTGAAAGTTTGGCGATTTTTCTGACGTCGTCATCGGTAAACATATAAAAAATCGTGGAATTGTAAGTTATTTCTCTGCAATCATATCGACAAAATCCTTCTCCGACAAGATCTTCACTCCGAGTTTTCGGGCTTCGTCAAGCTTCGATCCCGCTTCCTCACCAGCAATCACATAATCCGTATTCTTACTCACGGAACCCGATGCTTTTCCGCCGAGCTGACGAATTTTCTCTTTCGCGTCATCACGTCCCATGCCCGACAATGTTCCAGTGAGAACGAATGTCTTTCCGTCGAATGCCGCGGATGTTTTGTGTTTCTTCACTGGTTCGATCGTAACACCATTCTCAAGATATGCATCAATCAAGTCACGATGATGTTTTTGTTGAACGTACTCGATGACACTCTCCGCAACGATTTCGCCGACGCCCTCAACATCTTTCAGCGATTCTGCACTCGCGTCGAGAAATTTCTGCAATGTCACAAAATGATTTGCGAGATCATTGGCGGTTTGCTCTCCAACATTTCGAATTCCAAGACCGAGGAGAAACTTTGCGAGAGAAATATTTTTACGCAATTGAATTTGTTCAACAAGCTTCTTCGATGAAAGATCTGCGAATCCTTCGAGTCCGATCAGATCGTCCGGTTTCAACAAAAATAAATCGGACGGACGATTGATGATGTGATTCTCGTGCAGTGTCTGAATGATTGCAGGACCGAGTCCATCGATCTCGAACGCGCGCGCAGCATGAAGAATCGCCTCAAGATCTTGCGCATTGCAGGTGGAATTTGTGCAGTAGACGGCGACTTCTCCTTCTTTACGCTGAATCGATGAACCACAAACGGGACAATGCGTCGGTAACGAAACAGCATGCGAACCAATCGGGCGAAGTTTTTTTACGACTTCTTTTATTTTCGGAATAATATCACCGGCTTTAAACAGAATCACCGTATCACCCACACGGACATCGAGACGTTCAATTTCATCCATGTTGTGAAGTGTCGCATGCTGCACCGTCGTTCCGCCGATCCATGTCGGTTCGAGAAGCGCAACGGGAGTCAATGCTCCTGTGCGCCCGACGAACCATTCAATTTTTTTCACGATCGTTGTCGCTTCCTCCGCGGGGAATTTCCATGCGACCAAACCGCGCGGCGTTTTTCCGACGACACCGAGCTTTGCGAATGTTTCGCGATCGTTTACGCGTGCGACCATTCCATCGATCCAAAAATTCATCTTGCTGCGTTTCTTTTGAAGCGCGTGCCACTGTTTCTCTACCTGATCGAGCGATGAGCACACAACTGCTTCGGGCGCGGTTTTGAATCCGAGATCTCGAAGGAGTGCAAACGATTCCTCCGCGGTTGTCTGCCCCAAATCCGAAACCAATTCCCACGCGACAAATGCGAGTCCTCGCGTCGCAGCAATTTTCGGATCAAGCTGTCGAATCGAACCGGCCGCCGTGTTTCGCGGATTCGCAAAAATGGGTTTTCCTTCTTTCTCTAATTGCTTGTTAAACTTTTCGAACGCATCTACGGGAAAATATATTTCTCCGCGCACTTCGACTCGCCCACGAAACCCCTCTCCCCGACCCTCTCCCGCGACGGGAGAGGGAGTTCGCAGAGAAAGTGGAATCGCCTCAATCGTTTTAATATTTTCCGTCACGTTCTCCCCAATCGTTCCATTTCCACGTGTCGCTGCAGAATCGAGAATTCCATCGCGATAGATGAGCGAAACGGCGAGTCCGTCAATCTTCGGCATGCAAAAAAGCGCCCCCCTCATACTCCCCCCTGTAAAGGGGGAGGTAACGCCTAAAACTTTTTGCGCGCGACCGTACCAATCACCGAACTCTTCGAAGGTGAACACATCTTCCATCGAGAGCATGCGCGTTTTGTGTTCGACTTTTTCGAATTTCGCGAGTGGTTCCCCGCCGATGCGTTGCGTCGGCGAATCCGCTGTGATCAAATCAGGAAACTGTTGTTCGAGTTTGTATAATTCATGCTTGAGCGAATCCAAAGCCGCATCCGACATCGTTTCACGGTCGAGCACATGATACGCATAGCGATGTTCCTCAATCACTTCACGCAGCTTTTCAATTCGTTTTGCCGCATCTTTTTTATCCATATCA
>CAYHDY010000024.1:7516-11588 GCA_964355525.1 uncultured Gammaproteobacteria bacterium
GTATAGCAAAACGCATTACGCTTTGGATTTCCGCATGTGACAATACCGTTTAATCCATCTTCAAACATGCGAGGAACCGTTCGAATGATAATCGATTTGTCTGCGGAACAATCTCCCGCAAATCCACTCACACCGAGACACGCGCTTACAGCAGAGTCTCCAAGAGGTAATGCTTCACCCGCCGGATAAGAATTATTTTCATTGAAATAATCCTCAAGAGCAGATTGAACCTGACGTACATTTGCAATACGCGTTGCATCCCGTTCTTTTGAACGCGCCGCATTCACCGCAAACACGGCGAGAATCCCGACGATTCCGACGATCGCGACAACAATCAAGATTTCGAGCAACGTGACTTTTGGTTGAACAAGTTCCATACGAGAAAATTAAGACGTGTGAATTTTTTTGATCTTTTTTACAAAATCGGAAAGTGAATGTTCTCCTTTTTTTAGAATCACAGAGGCCTCTGACTGTTTCCACATCACCTGTGCGCCGCGTGTGAATGAAGCGGTGTGGACAATCAACGTTCGCGCACGCTCTGCTGTGTGATCAATGAGGTCGAGTGCGTGTTTCTCCGGTTCAGATTCATCCTTCGGATCCAATAAAATAACTTCGCTTGTTTTGCGCGCCAACATTTTCTTCGCCTGCTCGATCGATTTCGCCGCTCGCGCCGTCCACCCTTCCAAATGAAAGCGCGCAATCAAAATATCCGCGAGATGCGTATCCGGATCAATGATCAAAATTGAAGGTTTCTTTTTTGGAGGCATATTAATCCATTTCTCTCATTGCTAAACCAACCGCGACCGCCATACGTGGACCGATCTCTTCGAGAACGGTCGCGAGATCCTTCGGATAGACAACGCGTGCCCATGGGTCGCCCCGGTACACATTCATATTCAACGTTTCCGAAAGATATTCCGGAATATGAGGCAAGTGCGACGAACCACCCGTTAAAATGATTTTCTCGACGCGTTTGATTTCCGTGAGTTCCATGTTCGCATACAATTGAAATGCAAATCGAATTTCATTCACGATCGGTTGCATGATCGGTTCAAGAATCTTTGGGAGTCCATTTGCACCTCCGTTCCCCGCGATGCCGAGATCACGTTTTGCGCGTTCTGCATCCTCCTCATTCATCTGCATCTGTTCGACGATACGACGCGTGACTGTATCGCCACCAAGATTAATACTGCGTGCCACGAATGGAATTCCTTTTTCGACGACAAACAAATTCGTGCGTCGCGATCCTAAATCCAAAATCATGATCGCTCCCTTATCTTTTCCGATGAGTGCGCGAATCAATGCGAACGATTCCGTATCAATCGCCTGCAAATTCAGTTTGGAAACTTTGAACACGTCGATGTATTTCTGCACCAACGTTTTTGCCGCACCTGTGACGAGAACACGTGTGTATTTGTCTTTCTGTATTTTTTCGATCGTTTTCGAATCAGCGGCGGGACGGTCGCGACCGTCCCCTACGGGTGATGCGATGCCGTCAATCATTGTCGAATACGTGATCATTTCTGAAACGGGAAGTGGCGCGAGCTTTGATAATTCAACGTCAATCAGCGGTTTCATTTGTTTCGGATCTTTTGATTTCGGCAATGATAAAATCGTCGAAAATACATTTGCTGTCTGCAAGGCCGTCATTGCCTGCGTTGCCTTCACATCCGCTTCTTTGCAAACTTGTGCCAGCAAATCTCCCGCTTTTTTTGGCTGATCCAAAAGCGCGTCGCCACCGTCATGCGGAGGCAACTCGAGATATCCGTACGTCATCAACCGTGCGCGTCCTTTTTCATTGGCGAGTTCCACAACTTTAATACTGCTCCCGCCGATGTCGACACCGAGAAATGTTTTTTGTTTTGAAGATCCAAAGAGGCCCATAGTGGGACTAGTATATCACGTTTTCTGTTCGTCCAAAACCTTATTCACAATTGCATCCGCTTCTTTGTTCAGTTCGCGGCGAACGTGTTTGATTTTCACGTGATCGAATTGCGTCAACAAGTTTTTTACTTCCAAAAACCGTTTCGCGATCTCCGGATTCTTCACGCGGTATTCCCCTTTCAATTGTTTCACCGCAAGTTCCGAATCCATATACAACTCAACGGCCATCGCCCCAAGTGACTTTGCTTTCTCAAGTCCGATGATGATCGCCGTATACTCGGCCTGATTGTTGGTGTCATGTCCGAGGTATTTCGAAGCGGTGGCGATGGTTTCCCCTTCCGTAGATCCGTTCATCGATTTCAAAACGGCACCGGACGCCGCCGGTCCAGGATTTCCGCGCGATCCTCCGTCCGAGTAGATGCGAATATGTTCGTGTTTTGTTGACATACGAAATTTTGTTCGCGTTTATTTTACCATATTCGATTTGTCATTCTTACTCAGCAATTCGCAAATCTACGATCCTTCCTTGCAACTCCCGATTGCCGTTCCACTCATTCACGGACAATTCGAACAACACATCAACCTCATCGTTCAAATGAATCTTTTCGATCCAGTCACCGAATTTGAAACCGATCATTTTTAGAATTTTTCCGCGGGGCGATTGAATTGTGAGTCGCAAGTGTTTCGATTCAACGCCGACGGTCGACAAACCAACGACACGATTGCGAGTCGACGAAAATAACGGCGGTGGATTTCCCATGCCGTGGGGTTTGCATTTTTCGATACCTTCGAGGAGTTCCCAGGAAATGTCGTCGAGAGAAATTTCCGCGTCGACAGCACATGTCGGCGATAAATCAGCCGTCTCAATCGCGGTCTCAATCGTTTGTCGCATGATCGACGTTGCCTTTTCGAAATTTTCATCACCGCAAATCGAAAGACCGCAGGCTTGCGGATGACCGCCGTATTTGTCGAGGTGAATCGAGGCAGCGTGCAATGCAGGCATCAGATCAACGATTGCGTTGCTGCGACCCGAACCGACATACTTCTCGCCGTCTTTGCCGAAAATAAAAACCGGAACGTTGAATTCGTTCATGAGTTTTCCCGCGACAAGACCGACGAGTCCCGCACCCCAACCGTCTTTTGCAAGAATGATGCATCGCACGTCCGTTGCGTCGCCGAGCAATTCTTTCGCCTCTTTGTACATTTCGTCGGAGCGAATCTGTCGCGACTTATTTATTTCTTGAAGTTTAATCGCCTTCTCGACCGCAACGAGTTCATCTTCTTCGATCAGTAACTCAAGTGCATCACTCGCATGTTTCATTCTGCCCGCGGCGTTCAATCGTGGACCAAGTTGAAATCCGATCGATGTGGTGTCGAGCGATCCGGGTTTTCCGCCGGAAATTTCGATAAGTGCGCGAAGTCCCGGGCGTTTTGTTTTGTTCAGAACGAGTAACCCGAAAATTTCGAGCACACGATTTTCTCCGACAAGCGGAACCATATCCGTCACAGTTGCGATCGCAACCAAATCGAGTAACCACTTCTCTTGACCTTGCGGAAACGAAGCTCTGCGTGTTCGCGCCTCATCATAAAGCGCGCTTGCGAATTTGAACGCGACACCGGTGCCGCACAAAAATTTATTTGGAAATGTTTCATCGGGAACGAGCGGATGAATGAGAATTGCGGACTCGGGCAATTCTTTCGGCATCGTATGGTGATCGCAAACAATTGTGTCGATACCGTACGACTTTGCCACATCAATCGCTGGTTTATTCGAAATACCACAGTCAACCGTGATAATCAATTGTGTTTTGTCGCGAAGTTGTTCCGCCGTCTCAATCGAAAACCCATATCCTTCGAGTTCACGATGCGGAATGTACGAATTGATCAATGTCGCATCGTAATTCATCGCCCGCGCAATTTCGCGCAACGAAGAGATCAGCACAGCTGAACCGCACACGCCGTCCGCATCGTAATCGCCGTGCACGGTGATTGTCTCCTGATTTTCGAATGCGCGAAAAACACGTGCAACTGCGACAGGCATGCGCTTAAATAAATTCGGCGAACACGTGTCGCGACTCCAATCCGGTCCGAGAAATACATCGATCTCCGCCTGCGACTTCATTCCGCGATTAAACAGCAATTGCAAAAGCACCGGATGTAATTCCGGAAACTGCGTGAAGAATTCTGC
>CAYHDY010000024.1:11688-14223 GCA_964355525.1 uncultured Gammaproteobacteria bacterium
AGTGCGACCGAGTACATGATCATCGACAAAAGAACCATCGATGCCACAATTGCCCAGAACACACGGAAAATTTTTTTTCTTTTCATACTAATCTCTTTTTAATACTTTCAAATAAGCATCTGTTGGAATCGTCACGCGACCGCGGCCGAATTCCGCCATACGCGCTTTTCCTTTCTTTTGTTTTTCAAGCAGCTTGCGTTTTCGTGTCACGTCTCCACCGTACAATCCGGACGTCACATCTTTTCGCACCGCGGAAATTTGTTCGCTCGCGATCACTTTGCCACCAATACACGCCTGCAATTTGATCACGAAGTTCTCGCGCGGAATCGATTCTTTCAATGCTTTGACGATTCGACGTCCCGATCGCTCCGCTTCGTTTCGATAGACCAACATCGCAAACGCTTCGACCGGTTCTTCCGCAACAAGGATATCCATCTTCACCACATCCGCTTCGCGATAATCGAGCAAGTCATAATTCAACGAAGCGTATCCGGCCGTGACACTTTTCAATTTATCGTAAAAATCCACAATCACCATCGAGAGCGGCATTTCATAATGCAAAATTGCACGATTCTCGGAAAGATATTCTGTGTTCTTGTAAATGCCGCGACGATCTTGAATGAGTTGCATCACGCCACCGACATATTCGGTTGGTGTCACGATGTCCGCTGTCACCCATGGTTCCTCAATGTGATCGAGATGCGAGAAGTCCGGAAGTTCGAGCGGACTCTTAATCATGAACACTTCGCCATTCTTTTTGAAAATGTTGTACGCGACAGATGGAACCGTTACGACAAGTTCGATATCGAACTCACGTTCGAGGCGCTCTTTCAAAATTTCAAGGTGCAACATTCCAAGAAGACCGCAGCGGAATCCGTATCCGAGCGCGGGCGAATGTTCCGGCTCGTACACAAGTGCGGAATCATTCAATTTCAAACGCTCGATCGCTTCACGCAATCGCGAAAAATTATTTCCTTCCGCCGGAAACACTCCCGCAAACACCATCGGCTTCACTTCACGATATCCGCCGAGAATTTCCACCTTCGCATTTGCAAGTGTAATCGTGTCACCGACGCGACAATGTGCGATCGTTTTCAACCCGGTCACAACATAACCGATTTGTCCGGTCTCAAGTTCAGGCTGCGGAATCCGACCGTTCGGCGTCACGGCACCGACTTCAAGAATCTCCACCTCCGCACCCGTCGCCATAAACCGAATCCTCTCGCCCGTTTTAAACGAACCGTCGATCACGCGAACGTACGCCATCACTCCGCGATAATCGTCATAGAACGAATCGAAAATCAACGCGCGTAATGGTTTCTCTACGTCCCCCTTTGGCGGTGGGACTTTTTCGATAATTCGATCGAGAAGAGCAAGAACACCCTCGCCCGTTTTTCCGCTCACTGCAAGAATCTCCGACGGATCGCATCCAATCAACTTAATAATTTCCTGAGTTCGTCGCGGAACATCCGAAGCGGGAAGATCGATCTTGTTCAAAACAGGAATAATTGTCAGCCCTTCCTCGATCGCCAAATATAAATTTCCAATCGTTTGTGCCTGCACGCCTTGTGTCGAGTCGACAAGCAATACAGCACCTTCAACCGCAGCAAGTGATCGCGAAACTTCGTAATTGAAATCGACGTGTCCCGGCGTGTCGATCAAATTCAAAATCAATCCTTTATATTCCATCTGCGCCGGCGCAAGCTTGATCGTAATCCCCCGCTCTCGCTCAATATCCATCGAGTCGAGAATCTGCGCCTTCATATTTCTGTGTTCCACCGTCCCCGTCAATTCCAAAAGCCGATCCGAGAGGGTCGACTTTCCATGGTCAATATGGGCGATAATGCAAAAGTTCCGGATGTGCGAGAGATCTTTCATAGTCGAGTGGTATCGTAGCGGAAAATGGAATCGACGTCGAGAGGATGTGTTGACGTTAACTCATTTCCATGCTAGGTTTGCTAAGCATTTTTGCACAATACAAGGAGACGACTGAATGCACGATCAAACTCAAGGCACGCCGCAACACAACACGCGCAGCGCTTCAGGTTCACTCCTGTCCTCACTTGAGCAAAAAAAGTATCTTCAGATCCTCGAAGAGATCATCTTGAAGATGCTCGAGCAACATCCTTCGGTCTATTCGAAAGGGTTTCTTCCGGAAACACACAGAAAAGCGGAACAACGCGAAAAATCCATCCTCGTAAGCATGCGAGAACTTCAAGATTGGTCCAACCAAAAGAAGCTCGAAGCCACCAAGAAAGGCATTTCAAAATCTGCACGGAAACAGACGCACAAACCAATAACAACGCGTTTGGGTCTTCTGCACCTTGAACTCAAGATCATTCGTACATGGATGAACACAACGCCGCTGGAGATTCCAAACGCGTCACGTCGTTCACCTGTACAAATTGATCACATCTATTTTCTGCTCTCCCTTGTGGATCGAGCAACGCAAACATTCGGAAAAGCATTTCCGCTTTCTGAAGCAGAACGGATCATCCTGAATCAAATCAGTCTCGACTGTTCCAAAAAACCAAC
>CAYHDY010000025.1:0-13900 GCA_964355525.1 uncultured Gammaproteobacteria bacterium
CAAACGAGGGCGTCCTCGTTGTCGAACCTTGTTTTTACGGGTACGGAACAACGCTTGGAAACGCCTTGCGTCGCGTCCTTCTCTCATCCCTTCCGGGTGCGGCTGTTACAGCTGTAAAAATGAAAGGTGTTACACACGAGTTTCAGGCGATTGAAAACCTGAAAGAGGACGCGCTTGAGGTTATTTTGAACCTTAAGTCGCTCAGACTAAAAGTTTTTTCAGACGAACCTGTTGTCTTGAAGCTTTCAGTCACAGGTCTAAAAACCATTACAGCAGCAGACATTGCACCAAATGCAGACGTTGAGATTGTGAATCCTGAACTCGTCATTGCTAATTTGACGGAACCAAAAGCAACGTTTGAAATGGAGATCACCGTACGTAAAGGACGTGGTTATGCCTCTACAGAAGAACGTGTCGGTGAAACATATGATCTTGGAACCATCGCGATCGACGCGCTGTTTTCCCCGGTTCGTAACGTTGGTTACCATGTCGTTAACACACGTGTTGGTGACATCACAAACTACGATAAGCTCATCATGAACATCGAGACAGACGGAACAATCACCCCAGAAGAAGCTGTTGAACACTCTGCAAAGGTTTTAATCGATTACTTTTCCATCCTTTTGAAGCCAACTTCAAATGATGGATCCATGGAATAATTTTCAGATGTATGCGCCACAGAAACGTTGTCAAAACACTTGGAAGAAAAACCGCTTCACGACATGCAATGCTTAGAAGCCTTGCGTCGAGTATTATTTTACACGAGAAAGTGAAGACAACGGTTACAAAAGCAAAAGTTGTTCGATCTCTTGTGGAGCGTTCCATTACGGATGGCAAAGTTTCTACACTTTCTGCACGTCGAAAATTGTTAAAACGTTTTGCTTCGGAATTTCCTGTCAATAAAATTTTGGATGTCCTCGGTCCACGTTACCTTGATCGCAAGGGTGGATATACGCGCATTGTAAAAATTGGTGTGCGAAAAGGGGATGGTGCAGAAATCGTCCAAATTGAACTTGTTTAATATGAAAGCAATCTCACGAGCTACTCAAACCATTGATGCATCCGGAAAAAGCATGGGACGCCTCGCAACCGAGGTTGTCGGCTTTTTGATGGGAAAGGGTAAGCCTTCCTTTGTACCGAATGTAGACGGTGGGGATCATGTTCATGTTATCAATGCATCTAAGATGAAGCTGACTGGTAAAAAGATGGAACAAAAATCTTATTACCGCCACACGGCTTATGCATCTGGTTTGCGCGTGACACCAATGTCTCGCGTCTGGGCAAAGGATCCGGGTGAGGTGCTTCGCAGAGCTGTTTCTCGTATGCTTCCTAAAAACTCACACCGCAAGGAACGATTAATCCGTTTCGACGTGAAGAACTAATATGACAGAAATCGAAACAAAATATATCGCTGCGGTTGGACGTCGAAAGTCTGCTGTTGCTCAAGTCCGTTTGCATCATGGCGGTGCAGGAACGATCGAGATCAACAAACGTGCTTTTGAAAATTATCTTCCGACAGAAATTTTGCGTCAAGCCGTGAAAGCTCCTCTTGTTCTTACAGGAACAGAGAACATGTTTGACATCATGGTTCTTGTCAAAGGTGGTGGTGCTTCCGGACAAGCGGATAGTATCCGACTCGGAATTGCCCGCGCTCTCGTAGATTTCAATCCAGAATATAGAGCCGTTTTGAAAAAACAAGGTTTCCTTACACGCGATGCACGCATCCGTGAGCGAAAAAAATTCGGAAAAAAATCCGCACGACGTTCACCCCAATGGTCAAAACGTTAATGGAAAAAATACCTTCGATCTTATATCGAAGGTATTTTTGTTTTACAGAGCAGGTAATTTTTGCTATTCTGTTACGTACATGTCTCAGCATCTTGCGAAAAATACCGCTTTCATGACGATCGCGTCTGTTGGACAAAAGATTATTGCTTTTGTCTATTTTTTGTTTTTGGCACGCATCATGATGCCAGAAAGAACAGGGGTCTTTTTTCTCGTCACATCCATTATCACCATGTTTTCCGTCTTGTCGGATTTGGGTCTCACATCTGTTGTTATTCGTGAAATTGCAAAACATCCGGATGAACGAGAACAGACGGTTCGACGTGCGGTCGGTCTCAAACTGCTTTTATCGATGATTGCAGTTGTTGTCGTCTTTATCGCGAGTCTGTTGTTTCATTACGACGCACAAATAACAGAATTCATTTGGATCACAATGATCGTCATGGTAACGGACGCGTTCGCTTTACTGTGTTATGGTGTTCTACGAGGCTCGCAGCAGCTTCGCTATGAGGCCGTCGGAATATTCATTGGACAGTGTGTGACGGCAATTGTCGGAGGAATGTCATTCATCTTTCATCCGGACGTTCGTTTTCTTATTCTCGCGCTCATTCTCGGAAGTGTAACAAATTTGATTGTCGCTTCCACTCAAATGGTTCGTTTGTACGGATGGAAAATTTTTCTTCCGGAATGGAATCGTCGCGTGATGGGAACTCTTCTTAGGATCATGATTCCTTTTGCTTTTGCAGGAATATTCACAAAAATTTACAGTTCAATCGATGTCGTCCTTATTTCGAAAATGGTAAGTACGACAGCTGTCGGAATTTATTCGGTCGCTTTTAAATTTACCTACGCATTTCAATTTCTTCCGCTCGCATTTTCCGCAGCGCTTTATCCGAGTTTGAGTTCGACGATTGAGCACGACAAAATCGCAACAGCAAAGACGTTTTCTCGCGGTGTCTGGTATATTCTCCTCATTGTGACACCAATCGTTTTTGGAATGTGGCTTGTTGCTCCCGAGATGGTTCGTTTAACAGGACAGGGATATATAGAGTCGGTGGGTATTCTTCGTGTGCTTATCTTTGTTTTGTTTCCTTCGTTTTTGGAAATTCCATTTGGTGCATTGTTGAATGCTTCTGATCGTCAATCAGCGCGCATGAAAATTTTGGGAATGGCGATGATTGTAAATGTCGCTCTCGATATTTTTCTCATCCCACGTTTCGGATTGATGGGTGCTGTTGTTGGATCTCTTGTCAGTTATTCTCTTATGATTGCAAGTGAACTGATGGTTGTCGTTAATTTTTTGCCGAACTTCATCAATCAATTGTTTATCAAAAATGTCTGTGGAACGATTGCAAGCGGGTTTGTGATGTTCGGCTTTGGATTATTATTGAAACCGCGGATGCACTGGCTGCTTGTCATTCCGTGTGTGGCTGCCATTTATCTCTGTTCGCTTTTGTTAACGCGTTCGATCACGAAACAAGACATTATTGGACTCGGTTCTCTCTTTCGAAAATCATCTCCTCTTGTATGAGTGAACGTGATCTTCTTCTTGTTACGCCAGATTTTCCGCCAAATCGAGGCGGTGTTGCTCGTTATCTTTCCGCCTTTGCCGCGCATTTTTCGAATCGTATTATGGTGGTTGCGCCGATCGTTACATTGCAGGAAGAGACGGGGGCAGTATCGTATCCTGTGATTCGACAGTCACTTTTATTTCGTTTTTTTTGGCCGCGCTGGTTGAAGACAACATTCGATTTGATTCGCCGCCGATCCTCCTATCGCTATGTGATTACGAGTCATGTGTTGCCGTTTGGCGTCGCGGCGCGTGTTGCCCAATGGATCACAAACAAACCGTATGTCGTGATCGTACACGGAATGGATCTTCGTTTGGCTTTGACGTCCTCGCAAAAAAAACGATTATGTGAACGCACGTTACAGAACGCCTATCTTGTCGTTGCAAATTCAAACGCCCTTGCACAGGAATTACAACAACGCTTTCATTTGAAAAATATTCTTGTCGTTTATCCGTCTATTGATCCATCGCAAGCGATTTCGAGTAAGCCCGAATCAACTTCACTTGTATTCCGATTACTCACCGTGAGTCGACTTGTTGAACGCAAAGGGCATGATCGCGTGCTTACAGCTCTCGCCATGCTAAAATTAAACGGAACACTGACGTCATTTCAATACGATATTATCGGATCCGGTCCGATGCAGTCGGCTCTTGAACAGTTAGTCATGGAACTTGACCTTGGAAGTCATGTTCATTTTCTTGGAGATGTCGATGATACAGCACTTCGCAATGCTTATCTCAATACAGATGTTTTTATCATGCCTGTAAAAGATGATCCGATTGATAAAGAAGGTTTTGGAATGGTGTTTCTTGAAGCCGCTCTTTTCGAAGTTCCCTCGATTTCGACGAACATGAGCGGAGTGAATGAGGCGATTATTGATGGACAAACGGGTTTGCTTGTTCTCGATAATGACCTTGAGGCAATCGCGCAATCTATCGCATTGCTTGCAAAGGATCCTGTGTATCGTCGTACACTTGGTCTCAACGCAAAAGAGCGCACCTTGCGAGAATTTACATCAGACGTTCAATTCGGAAAACTTGATCCTTATCTTTTATGACGGAAACGATCTCTATTATTATTCCGACATATCAACATGCAGGCACGATTGTCGCGTGTTTGGATTCTGTTTTATCGCAAACACGCAAGGCAGATGAAATCATTGTGGTTGATGATGGATCTACGGATGAGACACAAAGGGTTCTTACGCCGTATGCGAATCGTATTCAAATCATTACACAATCAAATCAGGGCGCTCCCATCGCACGCAACAATGGTTTTCACGCCTCCTGCGGTTCTCTTGTTCTTTTTTGCGATGCGGATGTGCTTATGCAGCCAAACATGCTGTCAGATCTCGAACGGACGCTCGGAGAGCATCCTGAAGCAGTGTATGCCTATTCACGTTTCAAATGGGGATGGAAACTCTTTTCGTCATTTCCATTTGAGGACGGATCACGATTGAAAAAAATGAATTTTATTCATACATCTGCTCTCATTCGACGCGAAGCGTTTCCGGAGTTTGATCCGACCCTTCGAAGATTTCAGGATTGGGATCTGTGGCTCACGATGCTTGAGCGTGGTCATCGCGGTGTTTTTGTTCCTCATGTTTTATTTCAGGTTCTTGAGGAAGATCGTCCTGAACGGATGAGTACGTGGCTTCCGTCGATCGTCATTCGTTTTCCGTGGAATCGTTTTGGATGGAAGCCAAAACGTGTACAAAAATATGAAGAGGCAAAACAGATCATTTTGAAAAAACACGGATTGATATGACACAAGAATTTCTCGGAAAACCGTTTCGATATGCACTCCTTGGTTTCATCGGGCTGTTTGTGTTATCAATGATCGGATACTTCACACACACAAGTTTGTTTATTCTCGTTGTGTTTGGACTCGTAACATCGATCATTACGTTCCGAAAAGTCGAATGGGGACTTACGGTTGCGTTTCTCGAATTGCTTTCGAACGCACATGGATATATTTTGTATGACTCGATCGGAACCGTTCGTATTTCTGCTCGCATGATTGTTTTTCTTGCTGTCTTTCTTGGATGGGGAATAGCACTTGTTGCGCGACGTGAATCAGTGTATGTGAACAAATCACGATTCATCCCGTTTCTCTTCCTTGTTGCAGCAATCGTCATTGGTGGAATCGTCGGACTGACACACCGATCTGCTTTGGCAGTTTTTCAGGATGGAAACGCGTATTTGTATTTTTTGTATTTGATTCCGATTCTCAGTGTTTCTTGGGATAGTCTTAAACAGCGTGTTGCTTTACAAATACTTGCAGCCTCAATGGTATTCACTACAGCTGTATCTCTCATTATTTTGTACGCGTTCACACATCTCTCACAGACATTTTTGCGTGTCATGTATGTGTATTTACGTGATATTCGTTTCGCGGAGATGACGAATATCGGCATGGGAATGTATCGTATATTTGAGCAGACACAAGTGTTTGCTGTGGTCTTTGGATTCATTTTGCTCGAGCGTGTGTTTCGAAATCAAGATCAAAAAAAACGTTGGGTCACCATCGCCCTTTTGTCGTGCGTCTTTGTCTCGATTCTCGTCGGTATGTCGCGCAGTTTTTTGTTTGGATTCATTGTTGCTGTGCTGATTCTTGCTGTATGGCTCATGGTTGGACTCAGAATATCAATCCGAAACTGGCTCCTCGGCATCGGTTCGATTGTCGTTTCGATGGCGATTGCGTTCACTCTGATTTATTCGACGGTCGTCTTTCCGTTTCCTCACACACGAGCCGCTGGTGAATATCTCACGGGTGTTTTCGGTGAACGTGCAATTGGTACAGATGTCGCTGTTTCGAGTCGCTGGAATTTGCTTCGCCCAATGCTTGATCTCATCAAGAGTGATCCAATCCTCGGTAATGGGTTTGGACAAACAGTCACGTTTATCACCGATGATCCACGCATTCGTGCAATTCATCCTGATGGATCATGGACAACGACGTCGATGGAGTGGGGGTGGCTTGAGATCTGGCTCAAAATGGGAATCCTCGCGCCGATCGGATTCGTTATTCTTTTCGCTTGTGTTGTTCTCGCATCGACCAAATTATTTAAAACAGAAAAGGCGTGGGTTGGCGTTTGGGTGATTGAGTTTATGACGTTCCTGTATTTCACACATTTTTTTTCCCCGTATCTTAATCATCCAATCGGGATCGGTTTGATTTTGTTTGCTGTCGTGTTTCTTTCGAATGTCGAATGGCCTGTTCTGTTTGTCTGGAAACGTTCCAAACAAAAAATGCCGAGAGCAGGACTCGCGGCATCTATTGCAACCATTAAAGTGAAATAAGATTTGTTTGCAGAAACGTTTGGTGTCCGCGAACGTAATCGTTTGCGGACATTTTTTGTTTTCCTTCCGGTTGAATTGTTACAAGCTCGAGTTGGGATTGGTCACCGCAGACAATGAATACGTGGCCCGATTCCTCAACGACGCTTCCGGGTTTATGACCCGACGATATGTGTTCAATGGGAAGTGTTTCATATACAGAGACACGGATATCTTTTCCATTCTCTCTCCATATGAAATACGTTCCCGGCCACGGTTTATAGGCACGAACGAGGCGATCAATCTCGACGGTAGATTTCGTCCAATCGATTTTTCCATCCTCTCTTGAGAGGATCTTCGAATACGTTGCGCGTGCGTGATCTTGCAGTGTTGCAATGCATTTTTGTCCAATCCATTTTTTTACAGACTCAACAAGCAAGGGGACTCCGATGGAAATAATTTTCGTTTGGATCGTTTCTGCTGTTTCGCGATCATCTATCGGAAATGCTTGTGAAACGATGACCGGACCTGTATCCATTCCTTCATCGAGAAGCATAATCGAAACACCGGTTTCTTTTTCTCCGACACGAATCGCTTCTTGAAATGGAGAGGGGCCGCGGAACTTTGGTAAGAGGGAAGGGTGAACGTTAAGACATCCGAATTTTGGAATTTCGAGAATGGATTTTGGAATCATGTTTCCGTAGACAACGACAATGAACACATCCACATTCAACGCTGAAAGTTCTCTTACAGCTTCTTCGGATCGCAGTGTTTTATAGGCAAGAACGGGAATGTTGTGTTCGATCGCGAAAGTGTGAACGTCAGATTTCGTTAGAACGGCTTTTCTTCCAACGGGTTTCTCCGGTTGCGTTACAACAGCAATGACATCAAAATCCGGCTCGTTTACGAGCGCGGATAAAAAAGGGAGGGAAAGTTCCGGACTGCCGAAATAAACAATGCGTGTCTTCATAGGGTTGGTCTTGCTGTATAACGAATCACTTTATCGATAAACAAAATTCCGTCCAAATGATCGATTTCATGTTGAAATACAATTGCCATCAGACCTTCTGCACGAAACGTCATTGTTTTACCGGTGAGATCTTGTGCAGTGACAGTGACAGATCGATGTCGTTTCACAATGCCAAAGACACCAGGGACGGAAAGGCATCCTTCCTCGCTTTCTGTTTTAAGAAAAGATTTTGAGAGAATTTTTGGATTCAAAAAAGCACGTGGGTCATCCTCACCGATGTTCACAATAATGATGCGTTTGTGCACTCCGACTTGCGGAGCGGCAATACCGATTCCATTCTCGAGTCGCATGGTTTCGATCATGTCGAGTGCGAGTTCTTTGATTTTTGGATCAGAAAAATCTGCGGGAGTCATCTCTGTTGAGATAATGCGCAATTCGGCGTTCGGAGAAATGAGAACGGTTTTTCTGGTCATAAGGTGGGTAGTTTAGCGCGAATCGGCCTGAATGTCAATGAGGACATCATCGGGGAATCCATTAAAAAGATCGAGAAGGACGGGTTTTTCCGTATCCGTGAATCGAATTTCAATGATGTATAGATTGGGCTTGTTTGAAGGAATTTTTAGGATGCGTACCTGTTTCAGGATTTGGCGTATTTCTTTGATCAGGGTTGTCGTACGCAATTCCGCACGACGCGGTTCCGTTTCTGAGAATTGCAGAAGAGCGATGTGTCGAAATGGAGGTTGCTCGTACGTCTCACGTAACGCCAGTTCTTTTTTTAGAAAAAGGATCGGATCGAGAAGATACTCCTCGAATAAAGTAACTGTGTGTGTTTGGACGATGAGAGGAGCGCGATCACAGAACGCAACGGCCTTCCATCGTTCGAGCTCGTAACCGGCGTCCTCAACAGAATGATATGTGGAGCGATACAGTGGACCATCCGCATCAAGAAGAATAATAGCAGCGAATCGATCCGGTTGAAAAGGATTGAATAATTCTTCAAGATAGTAGGATGTCGATAAAACAATTTGCGCATGCGGATCAATGGTCGGATGTTCTTTGTCGACAGAACAGAACACAGTTTTTGGAAATTCTTTTTTTAGAATTTCCGTGAGTTTTGCATTTCCTTGCGCGGAATCCTGGATTGTTTTTGTTTTACAATGGGTACAAACGTTTGTTCGCACGTCTGTGTGTCCGCATCGCACGCAACGCACACTCATCTCATCTCCGGTTAGGGTTGTTTTACATTTTTCACACGTTGCCTGTTTTTTACATGTTGTGCATTGCAAACGATTGATACGCGTTTTTTTATCAAGTACACAAAGGACGCGTGAAGACGTATCAATGGCTTGTTGGATCGCTTGGCAAACAGCAATACTTACAGATCCGCCTATTGCAGAGGCACGATATTCTTGTTCCATGTCGACGAGACGCACATCTGTTTGTACAGGCATCCCGATGATGTTTGTTTCTGTAAAGAGATGTAAATCGTCGACGCGAGGGAGGATATCGAAATAGAAAAGATTTGTCTGCATCATCTGCTCATATTGTTCCGCAATCATTTTTGCGTCGAAACGCGGATTTTGTTCATGATGTCCATGATGTTTGCTTCCGGATCGAATCAGAAAAAGACTGGTTGTTTTTTTGTCGGTACAAAATAAAACGTTTTTTGTTCCGATAATCATTCCGGTTTCTGCATGATGGAATCGTGTCCATGCAGCAAATTGATCTCCTTGATTTTGTGTCGCGGTGAGGAGGATTGGAG
Source organism: uncultured Gammaproteobacteria bacterium (assembly GCA_964355525.1). GTDB lineage: Bacteria > Patescibacteriota > Patescibacteriia > UBA9934 > GWF2-40-263 > XYB2-FULL-45-11. Next base: position 9,367 of record CAYHDY010000025.1, read on the forward strand.
AAAACGTTTGGAGATATGTAGAAAGTCGTTCCGCATCAACAACGGTCGGTGCGAGGATAACGCACTTCTGATTCGGTTTTTCTCTCAGATAGAATGTGATGGCCGCCGCCATTCGCTTCAAATCCGACAGATACGCAAACGCGCGGTGTCGTTCTGCTAATTGTTTTGCGATGCGTGAGAGACTCGAGGATTCTGATTCGGGAATCGTGAGAGAAATCGATGTGTTTTGCGGACGAGATGCATAATTTTTTGTTCGTTTTGGAATGGACGGCAAGCAACTGTAAAGAAGCGACGAAACGGATTGTGCAAGTTCTTGCGCAAGGGATTCATAAAAGGAAAGTTCCTCATCGCGTAATTGCACGCGAGGATCTATCGAAAGAATCGATTTTAATTCAATTCCACGTAAGGGTTTATCACTGACACGTGCAACGATTCCGTGAACGACAGATCGACGAAATGGAATCAGAACAAGCTGACCGCGCACAACCTGTTCCATATCATCCGGGATGTGATAATCGAAAACAGTAACGGCACGCGGCATGCGTTTAAGAGGATAAATATGTGCAATCATATTTTTTGCGTCATTCCGACCGAGGAGTCATCGACGAACGGAGGAATCTCGAATGATTCATGAGAGATCCTTCGGCTGCGGTCGAACCTCCGCTCAGAATGACGCATTCTAAGAAGAAAAATGAAATTGCGCGACAAGTTCTCCAACGCCGAACGGATGTTCATACGATAAAATTTCGGGTCGGATCGACATGTGTTCGAGTAATCCGAAAAGAATCAAAAGAGGTCGATAGGCAGATTCACGAGCGTGTGAAACCACAGATGGATCAAGAGATAAAAGTTGTGAAATGGAAACATGGTTGATGGCTTGCAAGATGGCTTCATCAAATGCGACTCCTGATTCATGAAAACCCGCAGGGGCATCTGACGTGAGCGTGTGAGATAAATCTCCTGCGACGATGATCGCAATGCGTTTTTTTGACGCGACACAAACATCATGAAGAACACGACCGAATTGCACATGAATCTTTGGAGAAAGTTCGCAATAGGAAACAGGAATCAACGAAGGCGTTTTTGGAAAACGTGCAAGAAGCGTGAGAGGAACTCCTGCCCCATAATCAAGCGTCGACTCGGAGTCGAGGGTAAAGGGAATTTTTTCTGATTGCATTTTCGTTTGCATGGCGGTGATCAACTCGAGATCAGGGGCGAATTCCGCATGCGTGGATAAATCTCCGAACTCGGTGAAATCGATAACGTATTCATCGTGAACATTTGCGGAGAACGCGTCTACATGCGCGTGTCGTTGCGTGCCAACAAGAAGAATGACATCTGGATGAGATGCATAGAGTTCTTCCGACAATCGTTTCATGGACTGTCGCGTGACATCCAGTTTGGAAGCATTTTCTTTTCCGATGGAGTCAATCAAAAGGGGAGAGTGCGGAGTGAAAGCGGCAAATGTAATCATAGATTATTGGATGGAAGCGGATTTCAATTCAGAATCTTCTTTTGGTTGGACAGTTGAGATCGAATCACCAAGCGGCTGAATCAAAACGGATCGTTCATTTGTCCAGGTGATTTGATTCCAGCTCCATCCGTAGGTAAGAAATGTTACTTCGTCTATGATTGGACGTCGTGTGCCATTCTCAACCACGAATACATCCGGCGACCCTTTGACACCGATCAACGCTCCGTCCGGGAATGCGAGAGGTTCGGCTGTTTCATACGCAGCGAGATCGATCGAGGAAACAGCGAGAATGGTTGGATGGGAAAAACGTGATGAAAGAATTTCGCGAGACATCACGGGATGTTTTTTTCCATCCTGCACATAAAATATGCCGCCGCTTTTTTTATCTTGCAATAATGTTCCTTGCGCATAAACGGTTTTTGTTGTGATCGGTTCAACTTCACGGTACGGTGCGAGATCTTCGAACGTGACATCGACAATTTCATCCGGGGAAAATCCAGAGGTTCTCATGGCTTCTTGCGAAGAAAAACCACGACGTGTGTCATTGACAATCAAATAGATGGTGCCTTTCGGAGAGCGTAAGAGGGAGTAATTTGGAAAACTGATAGAGAGTCCGTTTGCATATCGATCGAGTGTGGCGGAGGCGACGGAAATTAAACTTGAGGGATTGAATCGTGAAAAGAATGCTGCCTTTGATGCGATGAGCCGTTTTGTATCCGCTTGAATCAACCAGATTGAACCGTCATCTTTATTTTGTAATAACGAACCGGTCGGAAAGTTTTGTGTAAACCAACGATTCCAAATACGCATTAAGTTCAGGTTGCCGTGTAAATGCGGTGTGTATGTATAAAGTGATGCGGTTGCGAGGTTCGATGGAATAATTTGCACTCCATCAATCATGACCGGAATGCCCGGACCGATTCCGGAAGATGTTTTCCCGTTCTGTGCCAAATCGGAAAGATAGGAGTCACGCAATCGAGCGGCAGCGTAATGAACTTGATTGCCGAACCCGCGAAATTTTTGAATCGATCCGTCTGATTTGGAACAGGAATCGCACACGGCATATCCCATCGCCCAGTCCAATTGATTTTGAGACGGTGTCGGATCTTCGATAAGACTTTGTTCACGTTGCAATAGGGCAAGAAGTAATTGTGGGTTCAATTGAAATTGCATGGCCGCATCCAGAATGATATCGCTCGCAGATTTATATTCGCCGGAAACGTTTTTTGTTTTGTATGTTGAAAGGGCACCGCGCGTCAGGAATTCATTTAGTTGCGTTTTTGTCATCGCGTTTGTATTTGTCATCTGCACGTCCGAGATTAATCGTTCCGGACTCGGCGGAAGTTCATTTGCAAATACAACAGGCGTGGTTTGAACCACGTAAGATATAACAAGAAAAACAGCAAAAAAATGCTTCATAGGTTGAGAACAGTATAGCGAATTTTGATCGTTTCGACAACGAAAACGGGCTCAACGTTTTGTTGAGCCCGTTTCATTTACTTTTTTACGGACAACGTGATTTCCTCGTCCTTCGCGCCGATCGCAATCGTTTTTCCTTCTTTGATTTCTCCCGAAACGATTTTCATCGCGAGCGGATCAAGAACGTGTGTTTGAATCACGCGTTTAAGCGGTCGAGCTCCGTACGCCGGATCGTATCCGAGTTTTGCTATCAATTTCTTTGCGGCTTCTGTGACGGTAAGAACAATATCGCGTTGTTCTTTCAGTCGTGTCGCTACGAGATCGAGTTGAATTTGTACGATAGATTCGATATTTTTCTCGTCGAGTGAATGGAAGACAATGACTTCGTCAATGCGATTGAGAAACTCCGGACGAAAATGTTCTTTCAAAAGAGAAAGAATCATGTCACGCGTTTCCTTTTCTGATGTTGATTCGTGAATTGTATCGTCAAATCCGATTGTGCCGCCCATGGAACCTGCGCTGAGAATCAAATCCGATCCAAGATTCGATGTCATGATGATAATCGTATTCTTAAAATTCACTTTACGACCTTTTGCATCCGTGACATGTCCATCTTCAAGAATTTGTAAAAGTAAATTGAAGGTATCCGGATGCGCTTTTTCAATTTCGTCAAAGAGCAAAACAGCATAGGGTTTTCGTCGAACAAGTTCGGTCAACTGTCCACCTTCCTCATATCCGACGTAACCCGGTGGGGAACCGATGATCTTTGAAACGGAATGTTTTTCCATGTATTCCGACATGTCGAGTCGAATCATTGCGGATTCATCATTAAACATAAACTCGGCAAGCGCACGAGCGAGTTCTGTTTTTCCGACTCCTGTTGGTCCGAGGAAGATGAACGATCCGATCGGTCGTTTTTCTTCACCGATACCTGCGCGTGAACGACGAAGGGCATTTGATACGGCGTGAATCGCTTCCTTCTGTCCGACAACACGTTTTGAAAGATCATCTTCCATGCGAGTGAGTTTTTTCATTTCTGACTCAAGCATTTTTGCAACGGGAATGTTTGTCCATCGAGAAACAACAAGAGCGATATCTTCTTCAGTGACAACTTCTTTCAAAAGTCCGCGTTCTTTTTGAATCTTATGCAATGAATCTTCCGCGGACTTTAAGCGTTTTTCCTCCGCAGGTATTTTTGCATAACGAATCTCCGCGACCATTTCAAGATTTCCTTTGCGTTCTTCTTGTTCTGCTTGCGAGCGCAAGCGATCGAGAAGTCCCTTGATTTCTTGGATGAGCGTAATTTTTTCTTTTTCACTGCGCCATTTGCCCTCAAGCGCTTCCGTTTGTTCGCGCAAGTTTGCAATGTTCTTTTCGATTTCTTTTAATCGTGTTTTGGATTCCTTATCATCTTCCTTCTGCAAAGCTTTTTCTTCAATCTCGTAACGCATCAAATTGCGTTTCAGTTCATCAAGTTCTTCCGGCATCGAATCGATCTGCATGCGGAGTGCGGATCCCGCTTCGTCGATCAAGTCAACGGCTTTATCCGGCAACCGACGATCGGTGATGTAACGGTTTGAAAGTTCTGCTGCGGAGACAATCGACGGATCTGCAATACGAATTCCGTGATGAACTTCATAC